>NZ_JBVKAT010000005.1:0-380895 GCF_055598485.1 Streptomyces sp. NPDC107521 | reverse complement strand
AACGGCGTCGTCGAACAGACCCGCCGCCACGCCGCCATCGCCGCCCTCCTCCGCGTCCCCCACGTCGTCCTCGCCGTCAACAAGATGGACCTCGTCGGGTACGAGCGGCGGGTCTTCGACCGCGTCGTCCGCGACTTCGCCGCGCACGCCGCCGAACTGGACCTGCCCGGCTTCACCCCCCTGCCCGTCTCGGCGCTCGTCGGCGACAACGTCGTCGACCGCTCGGACCGCATGGCCTGGTACCGGGGCCCGGCCCTGCTGGAGCACCTGGAGACCGTCCCGGTCAGCCACGACCTGCCGCACCGGCCCGCGCGGCTGCCGGTGCAGTACGTGATCAGACCGCGGACCGCCGACCACCCCGACTACCGGGGCTACGCGGGCCAGATCGCCGCCGGGACCTTCCGCGTCGGCGACGAGGTCACCGTGCTGCCCTCCGGCCGCACCTCGCGGCTGGCCGGCATCGACCTGCTCGGCGAGCCGGTCGGGACGGCCTTCGCGCCGCAGTCGGTGACGCTGCTGCTCACCGACGACCTCGACGTCTCCCGCGGCGACCTGATCGTGCCCAGCCAGGACGCCCCGCCCACCACCCGGGTCATCGGGGGCACCGTCTGCCACGTCGCGGACCGGCCGCTCACCGTCGGCCACCGGGTCCTCGTCAAACACGGCACCCGCACCGTCAAGGCGGTCGTCGAGGACATCCCCTCGCACCCCGGGGGCCTCACCGCCAACGACATCGGCCGGGTGGTGGTGCGCACCGCCGAGCCCCTGGCCGTCGACGCCTACGCGGACTGCCGCCGGACCGGCGCCTTCCTCCTGATCGACCCGGCCGACGGGACGACGCTGGCCGCGGGCATGGCGGACGGATCCCGGCCTACTGGGCAAGGATGATTTCGCGACAGTCCGCCGAGCAAACCTTTGACACTGTCTCACACCTCGTGATCGAATCGAGTCGGAATATGTCGACACAAGCGAAGTGAGACCGGGGGTAAGATGAATGGCGAACGTGTGTTATCGCCGAAGTACCATTCGCATTCACATCGGACGTGTGCTTGATGGGTCCGATCAGGGTTCTCATCTGTGACGAAGTGTCCATCATCAGGAATGGTCTCCAGACATTCCTCGAAGCATCCCAGGACATCCAGGTCGTGGGAGTCTCCGACAGCGCGATGAGCACCCTCATGCTCATCCGCCAGCACCGGCCCGACGTCGTCATCAGCGGTCTGACCTACCGCGGCATGTCCGGCGTGGAGCTGATCCGCCGTGTCGTCGCCGAGAACGACGCGTCCGCCTCCGAGGCCCGTTGCATCGCGTTCTCCATGGACTGGGACGACGCCACCATCGGCGAGGTGCTGCGCGCCGGCGTGGACGGCGTGCTGATCGGCGACTCCAAGCGCGAGGAGGTGGAGCACGCCGTGCGCACCGTGGCCGCGGGCGGCACCGCGCTCTCCTCCGAGGTCGCCGGACGCCTCGTGGACTGGTTCCGCAGCCGCGACCCGCACCCGGGCACCGAGGAGAGCCCGGCCGTCAGCACCCTGACGGCCCGCGAGCGCGAGGTGCTCTCCCTGGTCGGCCAGGGCATGTCCATCGAGGAGGTGGCGGAGAGACTGTCCATCAGGGTCAGCACCATCCGCACCCACCTCCACCGGCTGCGCAACAAGCTCTGTGTGCGCGACCGGGCCCAGCTGGTGTCCTACGCCTACCGTTCGGGGCTGGTGAAGCAGTCCGCCTGAGCCGGACTGCCGGGCCCCCGGCGGGGCCGCCGGGCGTGCACGCGGGTAAGCGTGGCGTCCACGCCCGGCGCCGCCGTCCACACACCGTTCGGGGAAGAGTCCACGGGAGAGTGGATGTGCTGCCCCGGGAAATCCCCTAGCGTCTTCCGGGTAATCCGCAATTCGACGAGCGTGGACCGGGGGCGGCTAAGTGACCGGAACGACGACGGAAGACGACCGGGATTCCTGGGTCATTGTCGTCAATGACGAGGAACAGTATTCGGTATGGCCCTCGGGGGGCGAACCGCCGTCCGGCTGGCATACCGTCGGATTCACCGGGAACCGCGCGGAATGCCTCGACGAGATAGCCCGCGTCTGGACCGATCAGAGGCCGCTGAGCCTGCGCGACTGAAATGAAGGTCCGGCCCGATTCGTGTCACGCGAGGACAGAGGGAACGGGGAATGGGATCAACCGTCGCGTCGGTGCACGCGGCTTTCGAACGCCGGGCGGCCCGCACACCGGACACGGTGGCGATCGGCCTCGGCGGCGACCGGCTCACCTACCGCCAGCTCAACGAGCGGGCCAACCGGCTCGCCCGGCACCTGCGCGAGGGCGGAGCGGGCGTCGAGACACCGGTGGGCGTCTGCCTGGAACGCTCCGTCGGCACCGTCGTGGCCCTGCTGGCCGTACTCAAGACCGGCGGCCACTACGTCGCCCTCGACCCGCGCCAGCCCCGGGCGCGCCATGAACTCCTCGTGGCCGAGGCGGGCCTGGACCTGCTGATTGCCCACGGCCCCACCCTCGAGGGCGTCGCCGGACTCGCCCGGGTCCGGGACCTCGACGCCCTCGACGGGGCGCTCGCCGGGCACCCCGCCGGAAACCTCGGGGTCCCCGTGGGCCCGGAGACCGCCGCCTACATCGCGTACACCTCCGGCTCCACCGGCGCCCCGAAGGGCGCCGTCGTGCCGCACCGGGCCGTGCTGCGGCTCGTCCTGGACGGCGACTACCTCACCGTCGGCCCCGACGACGTGTTCCTGATGGCGGCGCCGCTGGCGTTCGACGCCTCGACGCTGGAGATCTGGGCCCCGCTGCTGAACGGCGCCCGGCTCGCGGTGCAGCCCCCCGGCGACCTCTCCCCGGAGGCGCTGGCCGCCACCACCGCCGAGGAGGGCGTCAGCGTGCTGTGGCTGACCGCCGGACTCTTCCACCAGATGGCGGAGGGCCCGCTCGACCGGCTCGGCGGCCTGCGGGTGCTGCTCGCCGGTGGGGACGTGCTCTCACCCCGGCACGTCGACCGCGTCCTGGCCGCACTGCCCGGCATCACCGTGGTCAACGGCTACGGGCCCACCGAGAACACCACGTTCACCTGCTGCCACCCGATGACCGCCCCCGTCGGTGACGGCCCCGTCCCCATCGGCCGCCCCGTCAACGGCACCGAGGTCCACGTCCTGGACGGGGCGCTGCGCCCGGTGCCCGACGGCACGGCCGGCGAGCTGTACGCGGGCGGCTCCGGTGTCGCCCGCGGCTACGCCGGACAGGCCGCGCTCACCGCCGACCGGTTCGTGCCCGACCCGTTCTCCGGCCGCCCCGGGGCCCGGCTCTACCGCACCGGGGACCTGGTGCGCCGCCGTCCCGACGGCGTCCTCGACTTCCTCGGCCGCGCCGACCGGCAGGTCAAGGTGCGCGGCTTCCGGATCGAACCCAGCGAGGTGGAGAACGCCCTGCTGGACCAGCCCGGTGTCCGGGACGCCGGTGTGGTGGTGCACACCCACCCCGAGACGGGCAAGCGCCTGGTCGCGTTCTTCGCCGGGGACGACGACGTCCGTCCCGCCGTGCTGCGCGAGGCCCTCGCCCGCATCCTGCCGCCCCATCTGGTGCCCTCCGCCGTCGCCCGGCTCGGGGCGCTGCCGCTGACCGCCAACGGCAAGGTCGACCGGGCCGCCCTGGAGGCCCGCGAGATCCGCGAACGCCCCGACCTGGACTCCGGCTTCCGGCCCCCCTCGCCCGGTCTGGAGCACGAACTGGCCGCTCTGTGGGCCGAGCTGATGGGCCTGGACGAGATCGGGGCCGACGACGACTTCTTCGAACTGGGAGGCCACTCCCTCCAGGCCACCGTGCTGATCCGGCGGATCGGGGAGCGCTACGGCCTCCGGGTCCGGCTGCGCGACCTCTACCTGAACCCGACCGTGGCCGAACTGGCGCTGATCGTCGAGCAGTCGGGCGATTCCGCCGCCCCGGACCCCTCCCCCGCCTCCGGCCCCGCCCCCCTCCCCGAGGTACGACGATGACATCTGCCGCCCCCGAGGGTCCCGCGGGCACCGCCCCGCCCCGGGCCCGCCCCGCCCGTCCGGCGAAGTGGCTGCTGCGCCGCCCCGGACCCGACGCCGCCGCCCGGGTCTTCCTCTTCCCGTACGCCGGTGTCGGCGCGTCGATGTACACGCTCTGGCCCGAGCGGATCGGCGGCGCCGAGCTGCACCCCGTCCAGTTGCCGGGGCGCGAGGCGCGGCTGCGCGAGCCGCACTTCGGCACCTACGAGGAGCTGGCCGGCCCGCTCGTCGACGCCCTCGCCCCGCACCTGGACCGCCCGTTCGTCTTCTTCGGCCACTGCAGCGGCGTCCTGCCCGCCGTGGAGGCCGTGCGTGAGCTGGAGCGCCGCGGGCTGCGCCTGCCGGACCGGCTCATCGTGTCCTCGCAGGTGGCCCCGCACGACGGCCCGTACGGCAGGCTGCTGGACCTGGGCGAGGACGAGCTGGCCGGCGAACTGGCCGCGCTGGCCCGCTCGGCGGGCGGCGAGCCGCACCCCGATCTGATCGAGCTGGGCGTCCCGGTGCTGGCCGCCGACATCGAGGCCAACCGCCGCTACCGGGTCGCCGGGCCCTTCCCGCTGCCCACCGCTCTCACCGCCATCGGCTGGCGCGGCGACGAGGTGATACCGCCCGCCCTGATGGGCGGCTGGTCCGCCTACGTCCCCGAGGGCGCCCTCCGCGAGGTGCTGCTCGACGGCGCCCACTACGACTTCCTCAAGGCGCCCGCCCCGCTCGTCGCGGAGCTGGCGCGCGACCTGGCCCCCCTGGCCCACGGGACGGAGACGACCGCATGAGCGCCGACGGGACCACCGCCGCGGACAGCCCCGGTGTCGTCGAACTGACCCGGCGGCTGATCCGCTTCGACACCACCAACCCGCCCGGCGACGAGGCCGCCTGCGTGCGTCACGTGGCCGGACTGCTGGCCGCCGCGGGTGTGGAGACCCGGCTGCTCGGCCGGGAGCCGAACCGGCCCAACCTCGTCGCCCGGATACCCGGCCGCGGCGAGGCGCCCCCGCTGCTGCTGCACGCGCACGTCGACGTCGTCCCCACCCAGGGGCAGCCGTGGACCCGCGACCCGTTCGCCGGGGAGCTGGTCGACGGCGAGGTGTGGGGGCGCGGCGCGGTCGACATGAAGGGCCAGCTGGCCATGATGCTCGACGCCCTGCTCACCCTGCGGGCCACCGGACGCGCCCCGGCCGGCGACGTGCTGCTGGCCGTGGTGTGCGACGAGGAGGCGGGCAGCGCCGCCGGGGCGAAGTACCTGGTGCGCGAGCACCCCGAGCTGTTCGCCGGGGTGCGCCACGCGATCGGCGAGGACGGCGGCGCCACCCTCTCGCTGGGCGGCCGGACCCGGTTCCACCCCGTCGTGGTCGCCGAGAAGCGGGCCTGCTGGGTCCGCGCGGTCCTGCGCGGCACCGCCGGGCACGCCTCCCGGGTGACCGACGGGACGGGCGCGGCGCACAAGCTGACCCGGCTGCTCGGCGCCATCGCGGACGGCGGTCTGGGCGTGCTGCTGACACCCCCGGTGGACCTGATGCTCAAGGAGCTGGAGGCGGCCCTCCCGGCGGAGGAGGCGGCCCGCGTCGGCGCCTTCCGGGCCGATCCCTCCGACGCCTCCCCGCTGGCCGGTTTCGACGACGCCGACGTCCGCTACCTGCGCTCCGTCGTCCGGCACACCGTCAACGCCACCGTGATCCACGGCGGCACCAAGACCAATGTGCTGCCCGCCGAGATCACGGTGGAGCTGGACGGGCGGCTGCTGCCCGGCCCGTTCGACACCCCCGGCTTCCTCGCCGAACTGCGGGCCCGGGCCGGGGTGGAGATGGACCTCGAGGTCTTCGTCGAGGGCGAGCAGATGCCCGAACCCCGGCTGGGCGACTTCTACTCCCGGCTCACCGGGGTGCTGCGGCGGCACGACCCGGACGGGGTCCCGGTGCCGATGGTCACCACGGCCTCCACCGACGCCCGGCTCTTCCCGGGCCTCGGCATCGAGACGTACGGCTGGCTGCCGCTGCTGCACGGCGGCTCCACCTCCTACCGGGACATGCTGCACGTGGCCGACGAACGCATCGCGGTCGAGGCGCTGGAGTTCGGCGCCCGCTGCTACCTCGACCTGCTGCTCGGCCATGGGTGAGCCGCGGGTCCGCCGCCTGTCCCCGGCCGGGGCCGCCGCCCGCGCGGGCCGGATAGCCGAACTGACCCGCCTCGCCTACGCCGGGTCCGACCCGCTGCCCGGACTGCCGGTGCCGGACGGGGCCCGGGAGAGCGAGGCCGCCGTACGGCGCGGGCTCGCCCGGGGCACCCGGATCTGGGTGGCCGAGACGGACGGCGGACGGCTGGCCGGGGCGCTGCGCGTGTCCGCCGACGAGGCGGGCGGCTGGGAGGTGCACCGGGTCTGCGTGCACCCGGCCCACCACGGCCGGGGCCTGGCCCGGCGGCTGGTGGCGGGCGTCGAGGCGGCGGCGCTGGCCGAGGGCGTGCCCCGGATCTGGCTGAACGCCGTGGTCGAGCGGTGCCTGCCCGGGGTGTACGCCCGGATGGGCTTTCGCGCCGTGCGCCACTGGTCCGCCGACGACAAGCCGCTGTCCGAGACCACCCTCGAACGCGTGCCGGGCGCCGCCCACGACCCGTCCGCGCTGCCCCTGGCGGACCGTGCCCCGCTCCCGTCCGACGTGCTCGTCGGCTGGCTGTCCGGGCCCGCCGGGCTGCTGGCCGTGGTGGGCGCGGGTGTGCGGCCCGGGGAGGCGCTGCGCGCGGCCCGGCACGGCGCGCCCGGCGCCTTCGGACCGGGCGAGCCGGTCGGTGTCGACCTGTGGGAGGACGCCCCGCCCGACGCCCGGCGGCTGCTCACCGGGCGGCTGACGGGCCTCGCCCGGCCGGTCGCCCCGGGCGCGTACCACTTCGCCGCACCGCGCGAGCGGGTCGGCGTCCATCTGATGCCGCGCACCCTGCATCCGCGGCTGCGTGCCGTGCTGCGCCTGGCCCCCGGCCGGGAACCGTCCGGCACCCCGACCACGCCCGCCCGCGACACGGCTGGAGTAGGACCGAGTTGACCACCTCGACCACCGCCCCCGTCCCGCTGGACCTGACGGCGCTCGCCGACAACGTCGGCGTCACCCGCCCGGACCGGCTGTCCGACGGCGCGTTCAACATCTGGGGCAACACCTTCCCCGCCGACGAACTCCCCCCGGCCGGACCGGTGGAGGTGCACGGCGTCCCGTTCCACTGGCCCGCGACGGGCGGCGGGGCGCCGGACAACGTGCGCTGCCGCGGACAGCTCGTCCCGGTGCCCGAGGGACGCTACGACTGGATCCACGTCCTGGCCGCGGCCGAACGCCGCACCGAGGACCCGCTGCTGCTGCACTTCGCGGACGGCGGCGTGGACCCGGAGTGGCTGCGGGTGTCGGACTTCTGGCCGGAGACGTCCTCCCGGTTCGGCGAGCGCCCCGCCTTCTCGTGCACCCGTCTGCACTATCCGCGCCACGTCCAGCACGCCATGGGCCCGACCGTGTGGCGCCAGCGGGTGCCCGTCAGCCGGGAGGAGCGGCTGCGCGCCTTCCGGCTCCCGGACAACCCGGCGATCCACCTCTTCGCGATCACCCTCGCCCCCTCGGAGCGGCAGGAGGCCACCCGGTGACAGCGGCACTCGTCCCCCACGTCCTCGGCTGGCGGCACGACCTCGCGGGCTGCCTGCACGGCTGCATGGCCGCGCTGCTGCACCACCGGGGCGTGGCCCCGCTGGAGACCCTCGGGGCCGCCTGGGGCTTCCTGCACCTCCCCGGCGACCTGCGGCGCGAGGAGTACTACTACCCGTGCGACGACGGCGTCTCGCTGCTCGGCGCGCTCGCCCCCCACCATCCGGTGCGCTCCGTCTGGCACCACCCGGCGGACGCCGCCGAGGGCTGGGCCCAGGTCCGCGACGAGGTGGCGGCCGGACGGCCGGCGGCGGTGGCCGTGGACAACTTCGAGCTGCCCTTCCGGCCCGCCTACCGGGACGTGCACTCCAACCACCTGGTGATCGTCCAGGGGTTCGACGAGGAGCGCGGCACGGTGCGGGTGCTGGACGCGGTCCCGCCCCGCTTCCACGGCGACATCACCCTGGAGCAGCTCGCCGCGGCCCGCGACTCGGGCAACCCGGCCGTCCACGACCGGGACATGTTCTTCACCGACGTACGGATCGGCAACCGCTGGCTGTCCGTCGAACTCGACGCCGGGCCGGAGGACATGCCCCCCTTCGACCGCGAGCACATCCGCTCGGTCGTCGAGCGCAACGTGGAGGGCTTCCGCAAGGGCGAGACCGGTCCGCGCCTGACCGGCGCCGAGGGACTGACCGCCTTCCTCGCCCGGACGGGCGAGCGGCTGGCGGCCGGCGAGGCGGTCCGCGACGAGCTGTTCGTCGTCACCGGCGCGGCCCTGGCCTGCACCGCCGTCCACGCCGACTGGCTGGCGCTGGCCGCCCGCACCCTGGACGCGCCCGGCCTCGCGGAGGCGGCCCGGGGCGTCGAGCGGATCGCCCACCACTTCTCCGCCCTCCGCATCATGTCCGCGCTCACCGCCTCCGGCGACCTCGGCCCGGACCGGCTGGCGCGCCGCAGCCACGCGCTGCGCTCCGACCTGGAGCAGGTACTCGACGCCCTCGGGCACGAAGGAGCCGCACTCTGATGACCGATTCCGCGCCCCGGCCGACGCGGCAGGCGTCCCCGGACCGACTGGCCATGCTCGGGGGTGCCCGCGCGGTGCCCCGCACCCGCCGCATCCCGGCCTGGCCGCTGGTGACCGACGCGGACCGCGAGGCCGTGCTCCGCTCGCTGTCCAGCGGCCGGTTCACCACGGCCGCCGTCGGCGAGCAGGAGATCGAGTCGCTGGAGCGGGAGTGGGCCGGGCGGACCGGCACCCGCCACTGCGTGATGGTGAGCAACGGCACCGCCGCCCTCTCGGTGGCCCTGGGCGCGCTGGGCGTCGAGCCCGGTGACGAGGTGATCGTGCCCGCGCTGAGCTTCATCGCCTCCGCGGTGGCTCCCCTGCACGTCCTGGCCGTCCCGGTGTTCGTGGACATCGACCCGCGCACCTACAACATGGTGCCGGAGCTGGTAGAGGCGGCCATCACGCCGCGCACCAGGGCGATCGTCGTGGTCCACCTGCACGGCCTGCCGGCCGAGATGGACGAGATCCGCGCCGTCGCCGACCGGCACGGCCTGGCCGTGGTCGAGGACGCGGCCCAGGCGCACGGCGCCGTCTACCGGGGCCGGACCGTCGGCTCCATCGGCGAGGTGAACACCTTCAGCCTCAACGTCAGCAAGAACCTCGCCACCTGCGGCGAGGGCGGCCTGATCACCACCGACGACGACGGCATCGCCCGCCGGGCCGCCATGCTGCGCCAGTTCGGCGAGGTCGCCACGAAGAAGGCCGAACGCTCCTACGTCGGCCACCTGCTGGGCTTCAACCACAAGCCGAACGCCATCCAGGCCGCCTTCACCCGCAGCCGGCTGGAGCGCTTCGACGAGGAGGCGAAGCTGCGCGACGAGAACGTGCGCCGCTTCCTGGGCCGCCTCGCGGCGCTGCCCGGACTGCTCGTCCCCGAGGTGCCCGACGACCGCGACCACGCCTGGCACATCCTGCGCTTCCGCACCGATCCCGGGGCGTGGGAGCTGGCCGCCGGGTACGCCGGGCCGCTGCGGGCGGCCCTGATGCGGGCGCTGCGCGCCGAGGGCGTGCCGGCCGGGCACTACCAGATGATGTCGCTGCCGCAGCAGCGGGTCTTCCGGGAGCGGCTCGGCTTCGGCGGCCTGCCCTGGCAGCTGCCGGGCGTGGCGCCGCGCGCGTACCGGGCGGAGGACCAGCCGACCGCCCTCGCGGTCATCGACGACTCGTTCACCCTCCAGAAGGCCCATCTGTCGCCCTCGGCCGGGCCGCTGCTGTCCGCCTACGCCGACGCCTTCGAGAAGGTCTGGGCCCACCGCGACGTGGTGGCGCGGCACGCGGTGTCCATGGAGTACCGGACGCCGTGGGAGACGGCCGACGGGATCGCGGCCGACGAGTGGGCGGAGGCCGCCGGGTGAGCACGGACGTGCGCGCGGAGCTGACCGCGATCTGGCAGCAGGTCTTCGGCCTGGACGCGGCGGAGGTGGACCCCGCCGAGAGTTTCTTCGCGATCGGCGGCACCTCCTTCCAGGCGGTCCGGCTCATGACGCGGATGGAGCAGGCGTTCGGGGTGAAGGTGCCGCTGCCGGTGATCTTCACCGAGGGCAGCGTCGACGGGCTCACCGCGGCCGTCGGGGACGCCCTCGGCACCGACGGCGACGGCCTGCTCGCCTCGGTGGAGGGGCTGTCCGAGGAGGAGGCGCTGCGGCTGCTCCGGGAGCACGAGACGCGGGCGACGGAAGACCGGACCGACACGTAGGAAGTGGACGAGGGACATGGCGGACACAGCACGCGGCACCACGGACGGCGACGGCCTCTCCGACGTCAAGCGCAGGCTGCTGGAGATCGGACGGCGGCAGCAGCGGGCCCTCCAGGAGCAGCGGGACCGGATCGTCCCGGTGCCCAGGGACGGCACGCTCGCCGTCTCCGAACAGCAGCGCTACCTCTGGTTCCTGCACCAGCTCCAGCCCGGGCTGCCGGTCTACAACGTGCCGTTCGCGCTGCGGCTGCGCGGCGCCCTGGACCCGGCCGCGCTGGGCTCGGCCCTGACCGCGCTGGCGGCCCGGCACGAGAGCCTGCGCACCCGGTTCGGCAGTGAGCGCGGGGTGCCCTTCCAGACGGTGGACCCCGCCCCCTCCGCCTGGCCCCTGCCGGTGGTCGAGGTGCCGGGCCCGGACCCCGAGGCGGAGCTGTCCCGTCTGGTGGACGAGGCGGCCCGCGCCCCGTTCGACCTGGAGACCGGCCCGCTCCTGCGCTCCACCCTGTTCCGGACCGCCCCCGACGACCACGTCCTGCTGCTGGTCAGCCACCACATCGTCACCGACGGCTGGTCGACCGGCCGGATCACCCGGGAACTCGCCGTGCTGTACCGCGCGCACCTCACCGGTACCGCCGCCGGGCTGCCCGAGGCTCCGTTGCAGCCCGCGGACGTCGCCGCCTGGCAGCAGCGGTGGCTGACCGGCCCGGCACGGGAGCGGGAGACCGGCCACTGGCGCGAGGCGCTGGCCGGGCTGCCCACCACGGACTTCCCCACCGACCGGCCCCGCCCGCCCCAGCCCTCGGGCGCCGGGGCCACCCTGGAGTGCACCCTGCCCGCCGGGCTCGGCGCGGCCCTGCGGGACCTGGCCGCCCGGGAGCGCGCCTCGCTGCTGTCGGTGCTGCTCTCCGCCTTCTCCGTGGTCGTCGCCCGCTGCACGGGGCAGTCCGAACTCGCCTTCGGCTCCGTCCTCAGCGGCCGTACCCGTGATGAACTGGAGCCGCTGGTCGGCTTCTTCGCCAACACCCTGGTGCTGCGCGCCGACGTGTCCGGCGACCCCTCGTTCACCGGTCTGGTCGCCCGGGTCAACTCCACCGTGCTGGACGCCCTGGAGCACCAGGACCTGCCCTTCGGCAGCCTCGTGCAGGAGTTGCGCCCCGAGCGCGACCCCAGCCGCAACCCGCTGTTCCAGATCAGCTTCACCCTGCTCACCGAAGGCATCGTCGGCGCCTTCGAGTTCGCCGGGCTGACCGTCGAGGAACGCCCCGTGCACCTGGGCACCTCCCGCTTCGACCTCGCCTTCCAGGTCACCGACCGGGGGGAGGCCGGGCTCGACGTGTGGATCGAGTACGCCACCGACCTGTTCGACCGGGACCGGATGGAGCGCCTGGTGGGGCACTTCCGTTCGGTGCTGACCCGGGCGGTGGCCGAACCCGCAACCCGTGCCGCCGAGTTCGACGTGCTCACGGCCGGGGAACGGGACCTCGTGCTGCACGGCTGGAACCCGCCGCCCGCCCCGGCGCCCCCCGCCCTGCTGCACGAACTCGTCGCCGCGCACGCCGCCGAGCGGCCCGCCGCGCCCGCCATGCGGTTCGCCGGGCGGGAACTCGCCTACGGCCGTCTCGACCGCACCGCCAACCGCCTCGCCCACCTCCTGCGCGACCGCTGGGGGGCCGGGCCGGACCGGATCGTCGGCGTCCTGCTGGACCGCGGCACCGACCTGCCGGTGGCCCAGCTCGCGATCCTCAAGGCGGGCTCCGCCTGGCTGCCGATCGACCCCCAGAACCCCGCCGACCGCATCGCCCACCAGCTCGCGGACGCCGGCGCCCGCACCGTCGTCACCACCCGTGACCTGGCCCATCTGCTCCCCTCCGGCCAGGAGCGCTGGTACGCCGACGACGAGGGGGCGGACGCCGAGCTGGCGCGGTACCCGGAGGTGCCGCCGGAGACGGGCGTGCGCCCCGACCACCTCGCGTACGTCATCCACACCTCCGGCTCCACCGGCCGTCCGAAGGGCGTGCTGATCTCCCACCGGGCGGTGGTGGACTTCGTCGTCGGCGTCCGCGACCTGTTCAAGATCACCCCGGACGACCGGCTGCTCCAGTTCGCCAACCCGGCCTTCGACGTCAGCGTCTTCGACTTCTACGCCGCGCTGGGCTCCGGTGCCTGCGTGATCGGGGCGCCCCGCGCCGAACTGCTCGACCCCGACGCCCTCCAGCGGCTGATGGCCGAACAGCGGGTGACCGTCGCCGACGTGCCGCCCGCGGTGCTGCGCCTGCTGGACGCCGGACCGCTGACGGACCTCAGGGTGCTCTTCGTCGGCCTGGAGGCGTTCCCCGCCGAGCTGGTCAACCGCTGGAGCGCCCCCGGCAGGGAGTTCCACAACGGCTACGGGCCCACCGAGGCCACCGTCGCCTGCGTGGACTACCTCTGCCCGCCCGAGGGGCTCACCAGCGCCCCGCCCATCGGCCGGGCCATGGCCAACCACCGCGCCTACGTGCTGGACGGGACGCTGCGCCCGGTGCCCGTCGGCGTCCCCGGCGAGTTGTACGTCGCGGGCACCGGCCTCGCCCGCGGCTACCTCGGCCGCCCCGACCTGACCGCCGACCGGTTCCTGCCGGACCCGTACGCCGCCGAGCCGGGCGAGCGCATGTACCGCACCGGCGACGTGGTGCGCTGGCGGCCGGACGGCAACCTGGAGTTCCTCGGCCGCGCGGACCGCCAGGTCAAGATCCGCGGTCTGCGCATCGAACTGGGCGAGGTCGAGCACGCCCTCACCCACCACCCGGCCGTCCGCCAGGGCGTGGTGACGGTCCAGCACGCCGGAACCCCGCGGGCCCGGCTGGCCGCCTACGCGGTCGCCGAGCCCGCCGCGTCCGCCGACGGCCCGCTGGACGGCGAGCGCGTACGGCAGGACCTCGCCGCGACGCTGCCGCTGCACATGGTGCCGTCCGTGGTGACCGTGCTGGAGGCGCTGCCGCTGACCCCCAACGGCAAGGTCGACCTCAAGCGGCTGCCGGAGCCGGGCGGGGCCACCGGGCAGGCGGTCCGCACCCCTCCGGCCACGCCCACCGAGCGGGTCCTCGCCCGGCTCTGGACCGAGCTGCTGGACGTACCCGGGCCCGTCGGCGCGCACGACAGCTTCTTCGCGCTCGGCGGCAACTCGCTCAACCTCGTCCGGCTCACCACCGCCATCCGCCAGGAGTTCGGCACCTCGCCGGAGGTCCGCCGCCTCTACCTCGCGCCGACCGTCCGCGGCATCGCCGCGCTGATCGACGAGGAGCTCGCCCGGCCGGACGCCCCGGCCTCCGGAGGCCCGCACGGCGGTGGGGCCCCCGACGCCGCCGGGGACCCCACCGCGCCCCTCGTGCCGATCACCCCGCCCCGCGAGGGCGGCACCCGCCCCGCCCTCTTCTGCGTCCACCCGGCGGGCGGGGCCGTCGTCCCGTACATCCCGCTCGCCCGGCTGCTCGGCCCGGACCAGCCGTTCTACGGGCTGGAGGCGCCCGGCCTGGACGGCGGCGCCCCGCCCGAGCGGCTGACCGACTACGCCCGCCGCTACGTGGCCGCCGTCCGCGCGGCGCAGCCCGCCGGCCCGTACCACCTGGGCGGCTGGTCGGTGGGCGGTGCCATCGCCGCGGAGATGGCCGTCCAGCTCCGCGAGGCCGGCCAGGAGGTCGGCGCGCTGCTGCTGTTCGACACCTCGCTGCCCGGAGGGGACCCGGCCGGTTCCGGGGCCCCGCCGGACGAGGCCGAGCTGCTGCGGTCCTTCGTCCACGACCTGGCGGGCCTGCGCGAACGGCCCGCCCCGGCGCTCGGCCTCGCGGCGCTGCGGGCCCTGTCCCCGGAGGACCGGCTCGTCCGTGTGACGGAACTGCTGGAGGGCGCCGGGCTGGTCCCCGAGGGCGTGCGCGACGAACTCCGCGCCCGTATGCGGGTGTTCCTCGCCACCACCCGCGCGGTCCTGCGGCATCCGGCCCGCCCGCTGGACGCGCCGCTGACCCTGCTGACGGCCGCCGACGAGGACAACGTCCCCGTCGACCGCTGGCGCGCGCTGGCCACCGGGGACGTCGAGCACCTCCCGGTCCCCGGCAACCACTACACGATGCTCCAGCACCCCCGCGTCGAGGTCCTCGCGGACACCGTGCGCCGGGTGCTGGACGCGAGGAGCTGAGCGTGGAACTCCAGGACACCCCCGAGGACCGCGCGTTCCGCGAGGAGGTCTGCGCCCTGCTCTGCCGGGAGGAGGTGCGGGCCGAGGTCGCCGCGGTCCGCGCCCGGCGGGACGCGGAACCGGGTCTGCTGGACGCCTACCGCAGGCTCGGCGAGCGCGGCTACCTGGCCGTCAACTGGCCGAAGGAGTACGGCGGTCTGGGCGGCACCCTCCAGCAGAAGACCATCGTGACGGAGGAGCTGATCGGGCACGGCGTGCCCGACATCGTGCACACCCTGAGCATCGACATCGTCGGGCTCGCCCTGCTGACGCACGGCACCGAGGGCCAGCGCGAGCGCCTGCTGCCCGGGATCGCCCGGGGCGAGGGCGCCGCCTCCGTCCTGTTCAGCGAGCCCGGCGTGGGCTCGGACCTGGCGGCGCTGGAGACCCGGGCCGAGCGGGACGGGGACGGCTGGCGGCTGCGCGGCCGCAAGGTCTACAGCATGAAGTCCCACCTCGCCGACTTCGCCCTGTGCGCCGCCCGGACCAGCGAGTCCGACGTCAAGTACCACGGCATCACCCTGTTCGCGCTGCCGCTGAGGACCCCCGGCGTCCTGGTGGACCCGCTGTGGAACCTGGGGGACGAGCGGTTCGGCGACATCACCCTCGCCGGTGTCCGGGTCACCCCCGACGACGTGGTCGGCGAGGTGGACGGCGGCTGGGAGGTCATCAACCACGTCCTGGGCCTCGAACGCACCGGCGTGGAGTTCGAGGCGAAGGCGGCCCGCTGGTTCGACGTGCTGCTGCGGCACGCCGCCGGGACCGGCCTGCTGGAGCACCCCGTGCACGGCCCCCGGCTGGTGGAGCTGGAGGCCTGGGTGCGGGCCGCGCGGCTGCTGTCCTGGCGGTCCGTCGGAGAACTCGCCGCCGACCGCAGCGACGAGGTGCACAACGCCATGGCCAAGCTGCTCACCTCCGAGGTCGGCAAGGAGGTGGCCCACACCGCGCTGGACCTCACCGGCCTGCCGGGGGTGCTCGACCGGCACGACGGCCGGGCCGCGCTGCACGGCATCGGCGAGGCGGCCTACCGGGAGGCGGTGGGGCTCACCCTGGCCTCCGGCACCTCCGAGGTCATGCTCGCGCTCATCGCCTCCACCGGCCTCGGCCTGCTGGCCTGACGCCGGTCCCGGCCCGCCCCTCTCGCAGAAAGCCCAGCCGCCTTGAAGACAGCACCGAGCACCGCACAGCTCGCCCTCGACGACGCCCTCACCGCCTTCCTGGACGAGGAGATCGCCCCGCTGGTGCGCCGCATGGCCTACCGCTCCCCGCACTCCGGCGCCGGGGGCGAGCGGGAGGTGCGGGCCATGGTCCACGAGGGACTGACCGGACTCGGCGTGCCCCGGCTGCCGCTGCCCGCCGCGGCCGGGGGCGACGGGCTCGGCCAGGAGGCCCTGGCCGTCGTGGCCGAGCGGCTCGGCGAGGTCCTCTACCAGGGGCTGCTCCCGGACACCCTGACCGCCGCCGCGCTGCTCGCCCGGTGCGGCGACGCCCACCTCGGCCTGCTCCGGCGGATCGGGGAGGGCGTGACCGTCGCCCTCGCCGTCCGCTCCGACACACCCGGTGGCGCCACCACCGCGGTCCCGGCCCCGCTCACCGCGGACCGCCTCCGGGGCACCCTGACCGGGGCGCGCGCCTTCGTCCCGTTCGCCGGGGAGGCGGACCACCTGCTGGTGCTGGGCACCGACGCGGACGGGGCGCTCCACGCGGCCCTGGTCGACCCCGGGGCCCCCGGACTCGTCCGCCGCCGCCACGAGGAACTGGGCCGGGGCGAGCTGTACGCGCTGGACCTCGCGGACACGCCGGTGACCGCCTGGCTCGACCTGGGCGAGGACCCCGCCGCGCTCTGGCGCACCGTCCTCGACGGCGCGCGCGTCCGGCACGCGGCGCTGCTCACCGGCCTGGGCCGGGGCGCCCTGCGGATCTCGGTCGAACGCGCCCGGGAGCGGCGGCAGTTCGGCCGTCCTCTGGGCCACCAGCAGGCGCCGGCGTTCCGGCTGGCCGAGCTGGCCGCCCGGCTGGACGCCGTGGGGCTGGTGGTGCGCGCGGCGGCCTGGGAGGCCGACCGCCCGGACGACGTCGGCGCCGGGGCCGTCCGGCTGTCGGCCGCGCAGGCCCTGGCGATGGCCGCCGAGGCCGCCCGGCGCACGGCCACCGAGGCCATGCAGATCCACGGGGCGCACGGCATGACGGAGGACAGCGACGCGCAGCTCTTCTACCGGCGGGCCGCCGTCGAGTCGACGTGGCTGGGGTCCCCGTCCGAACTGCGGGCCGAGGTGGCGCCCTTGCTGGGTGGCCGGATTGCCGCCCGACCGCGTCCGGTCCTCCTGTAGAACTGCACAGTGACGACCGCACGCGAAGAGGACGGGACCGTGGACGAGGTACGAGGTTGAGCGACGCCGTGAACGAGGAGACACCGGTCCCCGCCGGTGCCGGTCCCGCCGCAGGCACCGCGGCGGGCGCGCGCGGCGAGTTGTGGGCCGGCGCCCGCGCCATGGCGCCCTTCATGATCGCCGCGTTCCCGATGGGCATCGTCGCCGGGGCCGCGGGCATCGCGGGCGGCGTCGGCTGGCTCGGCACGCTGGGGATGGGCGTGGCCGTGAACTCGGGCACCGCCATGCTCGCCGGTCTCCAACTGCTGCGCGACGGCTCGCCGTGGCCGGTCATCCTGCTCACCACCATGGTGCTCAGCCTGCGCATGACGATCTACGCCATCATGCTCCGGCCGCATCTGCGGGACCTGCCGCAGCGGTGGCGCGCGCTGCTGGCCTTCGGGCTGGTGGACGCCACCTTCTTCATCGTCATCGAGCGCTTCGGGAAGCCGGTCGGCGTCCGCGAGCGCCAGTGGTACTTCCTGGGCAGCGCCGCCGCGATGTTCGTCAACTGGACCAGCTCCCTGGCCCTCGGCATGGCGCTGGGCAGCGCGGTGCCGGACATCGCAGGCGAGAGCCTGGAGTTCCCCATGACGGCGCTGTTCATCGCGATGATGGCCGCGACGCTGACCCACTGGAAGCTCTGGATCTCGGTCCTGGTCGCCGGTGCCCTGGCCCTGGCCGCCCATCCGCTGCCGTACAACCTGTACGTCGTCGTGGCGACGCTGGGCGGGGCCGTGGCCGGCTCGCTCTGCGAGATGTGGGACAAGCGCCGCCGGCGGGCGACGGCGGCCCCGGACGACCCCGAGACGGTGTGAGATGACGCTGACCCTCCTGATCATCGGTATGGCGCTGTGCGCGTTCGCCACCCGCTGGGTCCCCCTCGTCCTCTTCGAGGACCGGGAGCTGCCCGACGTGGTCAAGAGCGCCCTCACCTACGTGCCGGGCGCGGTGCTCGCCGCCCTGGTCTTCCCCGCCGTGCTGACCCCGATGTGGGAGAGCGGCGACAGCGACTGGGCCGTGCCCACCCTCGTCGGCGGCGTGGCCACCCTGGTCGCGGGCCGGTTCATCAAGCACTTCCTGCTGGTCACCACGATCGGCGTGGTCGTCTTCTTCCTCGTCCGGAACGTCCTCGGCTAGGCGGAGCGCGCCGCGCGGCCCCGCAGGGCCACCGCCCGCGGCCCGGCGCGGCGTCCGCCCGGCCCGCAGAAAGGATCCCCGCATGGAGCGCCGTCTCGCGGTCGTCTACGAGAACGGATCGGTCAACCCGCTGGAACTCGCGGTCGCCGCCACCGGGCGCTGTGCCCTGGTCCTGGTCTGCGACCCCTCCTCCGAGGGTGTCCGCCCGGCCCTGCCGCTGCTGCGCGAGACGGGCACCGTGGTGACCCGTGGCGACGGCACCCCGCCGGAGGAGACCGCGGCGCGGCTCCGGGACCTCGGTGTCGACGGCATCACCACCTTCAGTGACCTGACGGTGGAGCTGACGGCCGCGCTGGCCCGGCTGCTCGGCCTGGACTACCACGATCCGCTCACCGCCGCCCTGCTCGTCGACAAGCACCGCCAGCGCGCCCGGCTGGCGCGGGCGGGCCTGCCGACCCCCCGTCACGCCGCCGTCCCCGCCGAGGCCGGGGAGGAGGACGTCCGCGAGGCGGTGGCCGCCGTGGGGGCCCCGGCCGTGGTCAAGCCCCGCCGGGGCGCGGGCAGCCGCAACACCGTCCTGGTCCGCACCGAGGAGGAGGGCGTGCGCACCGTCACCGCGCTCCGGGCCGCCGGGGAGCGGGAGCTGGTGCTGGAGGAGTACCTGGCCGGGGACGCCACCGTGGCGGGGCCCCAGTGGGGCGACTACGTCTCCGTCGAGTCGGTGGCGCACGCCGGACGGATCACCCACATAGGCGTCACCGGCAAACCCCCGCTGCTGGAGCCCTTCCGGGAGACCGGCGCGTTCTTCCCCGCCGATCTGCCCGCCCCGGTCCGCGCGGAGGTGCTGGCGGCGACGGGCGACGCCCTGCGCGCGCTCGGGGTGAGCGGCGGCGTCACCCACACCGAGTTCAAGCTCACCGCCGACGGCCCCCGCCTCATCGAGGTCAACGGCAGGCTCGGCGGCTTCGTCAACGACGTGGTGGGCCGCGCCACGGGCTTCCCGCTGCTGCGCACCGCGCTCGACTGCGCGCTCGGCGGCCCGCCCGGCCCGCTCACCGTCCCGGCCGCCGGACGCGTCGCCTACCAGCGCTTCCTGGCGCCGCCCGTGGACGCCCGCGCCGTCTCCTCGGTCTCGGGTGTCAAGGAGGCCCGCGCGCTGCCCGGCGTCCGCCGGGTGGAACTCGCCAAGTCCCCCGGCCAGCCGGTGGACTGGCGCCAGGGCACCCAGGCGTTCGTGGGCATCGTCTACGGCGACGCCCCCGACCACCGGGCGCTGGCGGAACGCCTCGCGGAACTCGACGGGGCGCTGAGGGTCGCGTACGACACGGGGAGCGGGGCGGAGGGGGCCACGGCGGCCTCCTGAGCGGGGCGGGGGCCGTACGGCCCCGGTGGCGGGAGGACACCGCGGGCCGGTCCCGTCGGCGCGGCCGTCGCACCGGCCGCACGGCCACCCGTTCTCGCGGGTCCGGTACGTCGGGCGGGTCCGGCGGGTCCAGCGGGCGCCCGGCGAGTCCAGCACATCCGGCGCATCCGGCGGGAGCGGCGGGAGCGACAGGACCGACGGGACGAGGTTTGGGGGTGATGGGCCGGCGGGCAGGCGTGGGGCTTGACCGGGCGGGCGTGCGGGCACCCGCCGCACACCGGCACCGGCGTGCGCACCGCGGCAGCCGCGGGCAGCCGGAGCCGCGCACCCCGTTACCGGGGGACGTTCAGCCGCCCCCGACGAGGAGGAACCACCGTGCAGATCGATCTATCCGGCCGCACCGCCCTGGTCACCGGCTCCACCCAGGGCATCGGACACGCCATCGCGGTCGGCCTCGCCCGCGCCGGAGCCCGGGTCGCCGTCAACGGCCGGGGCGCGGAGCGCGTCGCGGACGCGGTGGACCGGGTGCGCGCCGAGTCCGGCGGCGCCGACGTCCTCGCCGCCGTGGGCGACCTGACGACCGAGCGGGGCACCGCGGCCGTCCTGGAGGCCGTCCCGGCGGTCGACATCCTGGTCAACAACCTCGGGATCTTCGGCTCGGCCGACCCGCTGGAGATCGACGACGCCGAGTGGCGCCGCTACTTCGAGGTGAACGTCCTCTCCGCCGTCCGGCTGATCCGGGCCCTCCTGCCCGGCATGACGGAACGGGGCTGGGGCCGCGTGCTGAACCTCGCCAGCGACTCGGCCGTGGTCATCCCTGCCGAGATGATCCACTACGGCATGACCAAGACCTCGCTGCTCGCGGTCGGCCGGGGCTTCGCCAAGGCGGCGGCCGGCACGGGGGTGACCGTCAACTCCGTCATCGCCGGTCCGACGCACACCGGCGGCGTCGAGGACTTCGTCCGTGAGCTGGTCGGCGACGAGCTGCCCTGGGACGAGGCGCAGCGCGAGTTCATGATCAGGTACCGTCCGCAGTCCCTGATCCAGCGGCTCATCGAGCCCGAGGAGATCGCCCACATGGTCGTCTACCTGGCCTCGCCCCACGCGTCCGCGACCACCGGCGGCGCCCTGCGCGTCGACGGCGGCTACGTCGACTCGATCCTGCCCTGACCGGGCCCGGGGATCAGAAGGGGGCAGCCCCCGATCCGCGACCGGACGGTGACCCACCGCGTCCGGGCGCACCTGCCGAGGTTCGCGCCCGGCCCGCCGAAGCGGCCCCCCGTGCCGGACGCGTCGACGCCGCCGAAGGGCGCGGTCGCCCCGTCGTCGACGGTGGCGTCGTCGACCTGCGGGCCCGGCCCGGGCGCAGCGGTTCATCCTGCGGACGCGGGGCCGGGGCCGGCGGACCCCCCGCCGCCCGGTGACGACCGGTCCGGTCGCGAGGGCCGTCGTGCCCTGCCCCGATCCGGCCCCGGCGATCCGCCGCGACGTGGGACGGGCGGGATTTCCGGCCGGCGGCCGCGCGGCCTCCGGGAGGACGGCCGCCGTCCCGTCCCGGGTCGGCGCCGCCCGCTCCCGCCGTGCCCCGGCGACCGTCCGGTCCGGGTCCGGGCCGGTGGCCGTCGGCACCGTACCGGGCGGCTCACCGTGGCGGGAGCGGGCGGCTCCGGGGGCGGATACCCACCGGAGCACGCAAGGTGGAGAGGGGCCACCGCCCGGTTCGAACCGAGGAGTCATCGTGGACATCACCGCTGCAGTAGCTCCGGCCCAGGGCCAGCCCTTCGTGCTGCGCCGTCTCCGGCTGGACGAGCTCCGGCACGACGAGGTGCGGGTGCGGCTGGTCGCCACGGGCGTCTGCCACACCGACGCCATCGTGCGCGACCAGGTCTATCCGACCCCGCTGCCCGCCGTGCTCGGGCACGAGGGCGCGGGCGTCGTCGAGGCCGTCGGCAGTTCCGTCACCACCGTCCGTGAGGGGGACCACGTCGTCCTGTCCGCGAACTCGTGCGGCCAGTGCCGCCGGTGCATGAGCGGGGACCTCTCCTACTGCGAGGACCTGTTCGGCCGGAACTTCGGCGGACGCCGCCCCGACGGCTCGACCGCCCTCTCCGACGACCGGGGCCCGGTCTCCTCCATGTTCTTCGGGCAGTCCTCCTTCGCCACCCATGCCAACGTCGCCGTGCGCAGCGTGGTCGGGGTGGACCCGGAGGTGCCCCTGGACCTCCTCGGCCCGCTGGGCTGCGGCATCCAGACCGGTGCCGGCGCGGTCCTCAACGAGATGCGGCCCCACGCGGGCTCCTCCCTCGTCGTCTTCGGCACCGGAGCCGTGGGCGCGGCGGGCATCATGGCCGCCGTCGTGGCCGGATGCACCACGGTCGTCGCCGTCGACCTGCACGACAGCCGCCTCGACCTGGCCCGGAGCATCGGCGCCACCCACACCGTCAACGGTCGCTCCGGCGACGTGGTGGAACGCGTCCGGGAGATCACCGGCGGCCGGGGCGTCGACTACGCCCTGGAGACCACGGCGGTGCCCGCGGTGCTGCGGCAGGCGGCGGACGCGCTGGCCATCCGCGGCACCGTCGTCCTCGTCGGCGCGGCCGCCCCCGGCACCGAGGTCGCCTTCGAGACCGGCGCCTCCCTCACCAAGGGATGGACCTTCAAGACCGTCATCGAGGGCAGCTCGGTCCCCCAGGTCTTCATCCCCCAGCTCATCGACCTGTGGAAGCAGGGGCGCTTCCCCTTCGACACCCTCATCAAGAAGTACCCCTTCGACCGGATCAACGACGCCTTCGCCGACTCCGGCAGCGGGGCGACCATCAAGCCCGTCCTCACCTTCTGACAGCCCGGCCCCGAGCACCCGGGCGGAGCGCACGGGCCGGGGCCGGGAGCGGCGGATCCACGGGCGGATCACCCGGGCCGCGCGGCTCCGGCGGCACGGAGCGGGCGGTTCTGCCGCACTTCACCCGAGTCAATCAGCCGTGACGCGAGCCGCGGTCGCGGGCCTTCCGCCCCGTGGAGGGCACGGCGGAGCGCCCGCCCGAGAAAGGCGGGCGCTCCGCCCTCCTCGGGCGCGGGGTCAGCGGGTCCGGCGGCCCCGTACCGTCAGCCGCATCAGGTCCTCACCGAGGACCAGGTCGCCGCCGTAGTCGCGGCCCACCCGGGAGCGCCACCGGCCGACGGGAATCCTCGGGGGTGTCGGCGAGGTGAGGCCCAGCGGGACGATGTGGGAGAGCGCGAGCCGCTTCGCTCCGGCGTCGGCGGCCACGCCGCCGACCTCGGTGATGTCGGTGTGGCAGCCGCGCAGCCCGCGCACCATGTCCTCCGCGGTACCGGTGTCGATCATGCGCTGGCCGTCCATCACCTCGTGGACGAGCAGGTCGGTGCCGCGCGCCAGTTCCACCAGGTTCGCGCTCGGTGTGGTGTCCCCGGAGAAGGTCACGCTGCCGTGGTCGGTGTCGAACCGGAAGCCGAACGCCGGGAACGGCCAGTAGTGGGTGACCAGGGTCGCGCTCACCCGCACCCGGTCGTCCTCGTACACGGTGAACGGCCGTGTCCTCGGCGGCGCCGGCAGGGACGCCGGGGCGGTGACCGGGATGTCGTGCGGCACCACGAGGTCGCGGATGTCCGGTCCCATCCGGCTGGCGATGCCCTGGCTGTTGGTGGTGGTGGCGAAGCCCTCCAGAATGCCGTGGTGGACGTCGGTCATGCCGGGGTGCGGGTTCTCCGGCCGGATCAGCTCCACACCGGGGGCCGGGGTGCCCGGCGGCAGACCGAGGGACGGCGGGCCGTAGACGTGCAGCCGGTCCGGGTAGCCGTAGCCGACACCGGGGATCGGGCGTCCGAAGAGGATCATCGGGAGGTAGTCGCTGAAGTGGTCCGCGTGGAAGTGGGTGACGAACAGGGCCCGCACCATCGCGTGGGTGATCCCGGCCGCGTAGAGCTGCCGGACCACTCCGCTGCCGCAGTCGACCACATAGGCACGGCCGTCGACCACCACGGCCTGCGAGGTCATCTGCCGGTCCGTCATCGGCACCGGTCCCCCGCCGGTGCCGAGCAGCACCACGCGCAGACCGGCCCACTCGCCCCGGCGGCCTCCGTTTCCGGCGGGCCCGGGGGCCGCCACCGCCGTTCCGGAGCCGCCGAGCGCCATCAGACCGGCGCCGCCGACCGCACCGGCCGCCTTGAGCAGGCCCCGCCGGGAAGGGGGCTGTGCGCTCCCCGCGCAACAGGGGGTGAACTGCGATCCGTTCATTTCTGCGCTCCGTTCGACAGCGGCGCGTGCCGCTTCCTGAAGGGATGCCCCGTCCGGACCGGACGGGGTGTGATCGCGCGTCCGCCCGGACCGCGACGCGGTGCGTCACCGGGTACCGAACGGACCGGGCGGCGCCCCGGACACGGACCTGTCGGGTCCGCGCCGGTCACGGACCGGGCCCGGCCCCGTGGGTGCCGGAAGCGGCCCGGTCCGTGGGCGCGTGGGCGGGCGGCCCGTGTACGGGGGACGCGGGCGTGGTGGAGGGAGCCGGCCGGTCCCGGCGCCCAAGGGCGGCCGGAGTCGGGGGAGTTCGGCCGGGTGTGGCGGCGGGCGTCGTCGTCCCGGAACGCCGGCCGGCGAGACTCCCACCCGGCCCCCTTCGGGCCGCCGCACCCTCCCCCCGGGTCCCGGGGCGGGTGCGGACCGCCGCGGTGTGCGGTGCCGGCCGCGCCCGCGACCGGTCGCCCTCCTCGGGGTCGGAGAGAGCGACCGTGCGGGGTCACGGACGCGACCGGCACGCTCCAGGAGGGGACGGGCACGGCACCCGCCCCCTCGGCAGGGGAGCGGGCACGGCACCACCCCTCGGTTGGGGAGCGGGCACGGCACCCGCGGTGCCGACACCGCCCACGGCAGCCGCACGCACCCCGGCCCCTACTGCGTCAACCGCTCCTTGTCGAACCCGGCGACGACCTTGTACCCGTCGCTCAGGGCGGTGATCTCGTCCCGGCCGATGACGTCGTCGATCCGCTCGAACGGCCGGTCGCCCGTGCGCTCGTGGACCTCCCGGAGGATCGCGTCCGGCGGGTTGGCCCGGTTGGCGAGGACCACCCGGGCCGTCGCCGGGAGGCGGATCTCCTCGTAGCGGCGCAGCGCGGTGAGCGGGTCGCCCCCGGCGAGTTCCCCGGCCAGCACCCCGGCGTCGAGGATCGCCTGCGCGGCTCCGTTGGAACCGCGCGGGACCATCGGGTGCGCGGCGTCGCCGAGGAGGGTGATCCTCCCCTCGGTCCAGTGGTCCAGGGGGTCCTGGTCCACCATCGGGTACTCCAGCACCTCGTCGGCCGCGCGGATCATCGCCGGGACGTCGAGCCAGTCGAAGTGCCAGTCCGCGAACGGCCCGATGAAGTCCTCGATGAGCCCGGGGGTGTTCCAGTCTCGCCTGCCGCGCCGGGGCGCCTCGCACTCGGCGACCCAGTTGACCAGTTGGCGTCCCTGGTCGTCGACGGCGTCGCGGATGGGGTAGATCACCATCTTGCCGGTGGCGAGCCAGCCGGCCCGCACCATCGACGCCCCGGACAGGAACCGCGGCCACACGGTGGTGCCCCGCCACATCATGCAGCCGGTGTACCTGGGTGTGGCCGACCCGGGGTGGAACTGGCGGCGGATCGCCGAGTGCACGCCGTCGGCGGCGACGACCGCGCCGGCGGAGAGGGAACCGGTCGTTCCGTCCGGGTGCTCGATCCGCACCGTCGCGCGGTCCGCGTCCTGGGAGGCCGAGACGACCCGGTGACCGAGGCGGACCGCGTCGGAGCCCAGGCGTTCGAGCACCGCGTCCAGGAGGACCCGTTGCAGGTCGCCCCGGTGGATCGAGAACTGCGGCCACGCGTAGCCGGCGTGGCGGCCGGCCGGCTCGGTGTGGACGTGCTGGCCGAAGCGGTTGAAGAAGGCGGACTCGGCCGTCGTCACCGCGACCGCCGCCAGCGCGTCCTCCAGCCCCAGGCGGGAGAGGCCGCGGGTGGCGTGCGGCAGCAGGTTGATGCCGACGCCGAGCGGCTCCAGTCGCGGGGCGGCCTCCAGGACGACGCACCCGACGCCCCGGTCGTGCAGTTCCAGTGCCAGGGTCAGGCCGCCGATCCCGGCGCCGACGATGATCACCGCTGGCTCAGTGGCCATGGTTTCCTCCCGTGGTGTCCAGCAGCACCTTCAGTGCCGTTCCGGTGTCCATCGCCGCGTAGCCCGCCGCTGCGTCGGCGAGCGCGAGCGTCCGGTCGATCAGGGGCGAGGGGTCGAGTCGGCCGGTGCGCACCTCCTCGACCAGTCGGGGGAGGTAGTGGCGGGCGGGCGCGACCCCGCCGCACAGACGGATCTGGCGTCCGAAGATCCGCATCGGCGGGACCGGGTCCACACCGTGCGGGACGCCGACGTATCCCACTCCCCCGCCGGGTGCCACCACGTCCAGCGCGGTGTCGAAGGCGGACTGCATGCCGACGCACTCCACCACCCGGTCGGGCAGCCGGCCGCCGAGGAGTTCGCGCACCCGCTCGACCGGGGACTCGTCGCGGGAGACCCGCAGCGTCTCCACGTCGAAGCCCTCGGCGACGGCCAGCCGCGCCGGCTGCTCGCCGAGCAGTACCACGCGTCCGGCGCCCGCGCGGCGGGCCGCGGCGGCGGCCGAGATGCCGACGGCCCCGTCGCCGATGACGACGACGGTGTCACCGGCGGCGACGCCCGCGAGGGCCACGCCGTGGGTGCCGGTGGCGTACACGTCGCACAGCGGCATCAGCCGCCGGGCCAGTTCCGTGCCGAGTTCGTCGGCCGCCCAGGGCAGCGGGACGAGGGTGGCGTCCGCGTAGGGCACGCGGATGGCCTGGGCCTGGGCGCCCGCCCAGTCCCTGCCCCAGATCCCGGCGTGCTCGCACAGGGGCTGCAGGCCGCTGCGGCACTGGTGGCAGTCGCCCTCAGAGAAGACGAACGGCGCGATCACCGGGTCGCCCGGCCGGACCGAGGTCACGGCGGCGCCGACGTCGAGGACGCGTCCCAGGAACTCGTGGCCGATCCCGCCGGGGGCGTGCGGGACGATGCCGCGGAAGGTCCACAGGTCCGATCCGCAGATCGCGGAGTACAGGATCTCCACGGTCACGTCGGTGGGGTCGACCACCCGCGGGTCCGGGACGCGTTCGACCGTGATGTCGAAGGGCTTGTTGAATCTCGTGGCCAACATGGTCGGCCTCTCCTCTCAGGCCGTGTGCACGGTGGTGGGCAGGGCGCTCAGACCGCGGATCAACTGGTTGATGCGCCGCTGCGGCGTGCCGGTCTCGAACCGGACCACCCGGTCGGCCAGCGCCTCCAGGATCGAGTGGCCCTCCAGCCGGGCGAGGCCCTGGCCGGCGCAGCCGTGCATGCCGTAGCCGAAGGCGACGTGCTCGGCGGCGTCGCGGCGCACGTCGAACCGGGTGGGGTCGGGCCAGCGGCGCTCGTCCCGGTTCGCGGAGGCGTACATCATCATCACGCGCGAGCCCTCGGGCAGCACCGTGCCCTCCACGTCCACGTCGCGGGTGGTGACGCGGCAGAAGAACTGCACCGGCGACTCGATGCGCAGGATCTCGTTGAACGCCCCGGGTATCAGCGCGCGGTCCGCGCGGACGGCGTCCCACTGCTCGGGGTGCTCCGCGAAGTACCAGACGGCGTTGCTGATCGCGTTGATGGTGGTGTCCAGGCCGGCGGTGACGTAGGCGGACATCAGCGGCACGCACGACGCGGGGTCGATCTTCCCGGCCTCGGCGGCCTCGTAGATCGCCCGGCCCATGCTGCCCGGGGCGAGCTGGTCGGGGGTGGCCCGGGTGGCGAGGTACACCATCTGGTCCTCCAGCAGCGGGAGGGCGGCGTCGGTGCGCGGGCCCTCGGGTCCGCTCGCCGAGAAGGCGGCGTCGGCCCAGGTCAGGACCTTGTCGCGGCCGTCCTGGGGCAGTCCGATCAGGTCGAGCACGATGGACAGCGGGAAGCCCTGGGCGAGGTCGGTGACCGTGTCGAAGCTGCCCCTGTCGACGAGTTCGCCGACCAGTTCGGCGGCCCGGCGCCGGATGTCCTCGCCGAGTCTGCGGATCTCGCGCGGCGACAGGCGCTCCGCCAGGACGCCGCGCAGCCGGTCGTGCTCCGGCGGGTCGGTCGCGATGATCAGGCCGCGGGTGGCCTCGTTCGCGACGTCGTTGAGGCCGATGCCACCGGCCGAGGAGTACGTCTCCCAGTCGCCGAGGGCGGCCCGGACCTGGGCGTGGCGGCCCATCGCGTGGACGCCGAGGCGCGGAAGGTAGCAGACCGGTCCGGCGTCGCGGATCCGCTGGTACAGCGGCCACGGGTCGAGCATCGCCTCGTCGGTGAAGAGGTCGATGTCCAGGGCCGGTGCGGGGTGGTTGGTCATTGTGGCTCCAGGAACGGGGTGGGGATCGGGGTCATGCGGCGGGGACGGGCTCGGTGGCGGCGAGCCGGTGGAGCCTGCCGACCGGGACCCTGCGGTTCACGGTGCCGGCGGCGACCGGACGGCCGTCGAGGGTCCACTGGAGAAGGGCGTCGGCGTCCCGGAGCGAGCCGTCGAGCACCGACAGCTCGGTCCCCGGCCGGATCTCGCCCGCGATCTTGATGTCCAGGCCCCACTGCTCGGTCCAGAAGAACGGCCGGGGCCGGTGGACGGGTGCCTCGTCGCCGCGGACCAGCGCCGCGGCGGCGGCGCGCGCCTGGTCGAGCGCGTTGGCCCAGTGCGGCGTCCGGCGCGGTCCGGCCGGGCCGTGGGGGCGGGCGGCGAGGTCACCCGCGGCGACGATGTCCGGGCGCACCCGGCAGCGGCTGTCCACGGTGACCCCGGCCGGGGTGGCGAGCCCGGTGCCGTCGAGCCATTCGACGTTGGGCCGGCAGCCGACCGCCGTGATCACGGCATCGGCCTCGTGGACGGCGCCGGAGCCGGTGCGCACACCGGTGATCTCCTCGCCGCCGAGCAGTTCCACACCGTTCTCGTCGCGGACGAGGCGGACGCCCGCGGCGGTGGCGGCGGCGGTCATGCGGGCCGCCAGGTCCCGGCCGAACTGGCGGACCAGGTGCGGGTCGCGGTCGACGACGGTGACCTCGACGCCGAGCGAGCGCGCGGAGGAGGCGATCTCCATGCCGAGGAAGCCGCCGCCGACGATGACCGCGGAGCGGGCGGTGGCGAGGCGGTCGCGCAGGGCCAGGGCGTCGTCGAGGTCCCGGACCACGCGTTCGCCCGGGGACGTGCCCAGGCGCCGGGCCCGCGCTCCGGTGGCGAGGACGAGCCCGTCGTAGGGCACCTCCTCGCCGTCGGCGAGGAGCACCCGCCGCCGGACGGTGTCGAGGCCGGCCGCCCGCGCGCCGGTGCGCAGCGTGACGCCCGGGGGCAGGGCGGACATGAACACCGACTCGGCGCCTTCCGTGCCCTTCAGGACCGCCTTCGACAGCGGGGGCCGCACATAGGGCGCGTACGCCTCCTCGCTGAGGACGGTGATCGGTCCGTCGTGTCCCTCCTGGCGCAGCGCGTCGCAGGCGGTCGTGGCGGCCACCGAGCCGCCGACGACGACGATCTCCCGCCGACCGCTACGCATCGGCGAGCCCCAGCGCGGCGACCGGGCAGACGCGGACGGCGGCCTCGGCGGCCCCGGTCAGGGCGGGCGGGACCTCCTCCAGGAGGATCTCCAGCTCGCCCTCGTCGTCCAGGCGCATCAGGGTCGGCGCCGCCTGCTCGCAGAACCCGTAGCCCTCGCAACGGGCCCGTTCCACTGAGATCTTCATGCGACTTCCTCTTTCGTACTCGGATGTGGTGCCGGCGGGCGGGGTCAGGCGGGGTAGGTGCCCGGAGTGGCGCGGGCCGTGACCCACTGCCACTGGGTGAACTCGTCGAGGTTCCAGTGGCCGCCGTACCGGCCGCCGTTGCCGGAGTCCCCGGTGCCGCCCATGGGCACGTGCGGGGCGTCGTTGATGGTCTGGCCGTTGATGTGCACCATGCCGGTGCGCAGCCGCGCGGCCAGGGCGAGGCCGCGGCCCAGGGAGCCGGTGTGGATCGCCGCCGACAGCCCGTAGCGGGTGGCGTTGGCGAGTCCGGCCGCCTCGTCGTCGTCGGAGAAGCGGGTGACGGGCAGGACCGGGCCGAAGATCTCGTCGTGGAAGGCACGGGCCTCGGGGGTGACCCGGTCCAGGACGGTCGGGGTGTAGAAGGGGCCGTCCTGGGTGCCCCCGGCGCGGAGCACCGATCCGGCGGCCACCGACGCGGTGACGATCTCGTGGACCCGGTCGGCCTGGCGCTCGCTGATCAGCGGTCCGACCCGCACCTCCGGGCGGGTGGGGTCGCCGACGGTGAGCGAGCGGACGTGCGCGGTCAGCCGCTCGACGTAGGCGTCGGCGAGCGACTCGTGGACGAGGTGGCGGCCGGTCGCCATGCAGATCTGCCCCTGGTGCAGGAGCGAGCCCCAGGCCGCGTTGTTGACGGCGGCGTCCAGGTCGGCGTCGTCGAGGACGATGTACGCGTTGTTGCCGCCGAGTTCGAGGACGACGCGCTTGAGCATGCCCCCGGCGATCTCCCCGACCCGGCGCCCGGCCGCGGACGATCCGGTGAACGAGATCACCGCGGTGTGCGGGGAGCGGACGACGGCCTCACCGGTGTCGGCGCCCCCGGGCAGCACGTGGAGGAGGCCGTCGGGCAGTCCCGCCTCCTGGAAGATCCGGGCGAGCAGCACCCCGCCGCTGACCGGGGACTCCGGGGCGGGCTTGAGGAGCACCGCGTTGCCCAGGGCCAGCGCGGGGGCGACGGCGCGGATCGCCAGCATGAGCGGGGCGTTCCACGGCGAGATGACGCCGACGGTGCCGACCGGGACCCGGCGCGCCATCGACAGCACTCCGGGCGTCTCGTGCGGGAGCAGGTCCCCGCAGGGCCGGTCGACCAGGGCGGCGGAGGCGGTCAGCTCGCCGACGGCCTTGACGATCTCCTGGGCGGCCTTGGGCCGTGTGCATCCCGTCTCGCGGATCATGAAGTCGGTGATGTCGTCCCGGTGCGCCTCCAGCGCCGCGACCGCGCGGTGCATCACGGCCGCCCGCTCCCTGAACGAGGTGGCGGCCCAGCCGGGCTGCGCCGCGGCGGCCGCGGCCCCCGCGTCCGCGACGTCGCCGGCGGTGGCGGTACCGATGGTTCCCAGCCGGGTGCCGGTCGCCGCCTCCGAGACGGCGGCCGGTGTGCCGGAGCCCTCCCGCCAGCCGGACGAGTACAGTCGACCGGTCCAGATCTCAGGATCGAGGATGCTCACGTGGGGTCTCCCTTTCGACGGGCGTCGCACCGTCCTCGCCGGACGCCTTGGCCGAAAAGGTATGTGGGACAACCGTGATAAGGCTCACTCCGGTGTACTAATGTGCGCCCAGGATTTCCGACACCGTGTCGGATTGGCGGTAGACGGTTGAACCTTGATGATGTAGTCCAGAACCTGGCCGAACAGCTCGATCGTTCGCTCGTGCTGTACGACGCCGAGCTGAACCTCGTGGCGTTCAGCGCCCATGACGACGACGTCGACGACGTGCGCCGGACGGTGATCCTCAGCCGCCGCGGCAGCGCGCGGGCCCGCGAGATGATCCATCGCGCGGGCGCGCACCGCGCCCACGGCACCGTGGTGATCCCGCCCGACGAGAAGACCGGCGCGCCGGCCCGGGTGATCTTCCCCGTGCGGCGCGGCGAACGCCTCGTCGGGTACATCGCCTACATCCACACCGGCACGCCCGAGGAGGCGGCGGCATGGTGCCGCGACGCCCTCGACGTGGCCGCCGACGACCTCAAGGAGCTGCTGTACGAGCGCGAGCTGGGCCGCAAGCGCGACCTGGTGCGCGTCAACGAGCAACTGACACGTGTCCTGTCCGGCGACTCCGACGCGCGTGCCGAGGCGGCGAACGTGCTCCGCGGCACGCGCATGATCGGCACGTCGAGGAGCTTCACGGTCCTCGTCCTCACCGTCGGCCCGCCGGACGGGGAGCCGTCCATCGAGGACCGGCTGGCCCTCGACGACTGCATGGCCGAGCTGCTGCGCAAGTCTCCGTCGAGGGTCGCGGGGACGGTCCTGGCCACGCACGCGGTCGCGATCACGCCGCGCCGGGTCAACCAGGAGCGCATCGCCGAGCACCTGGGCGGGGAGGGGTTCGCCCGGCTGCGCGGCGGTGTCGGCGACCCCCGGGAGGATCTCGTGGACGCGGTCGGGTCCTACCGGGAGGCCCTGGTGGCGGCCCGGGCGGCCTGGCTGGACAGGCCGACCTACGGCCCGGTCGCGAAGTGGTCGGACCTCGGGCTCGACCGGCTGCTGGTCCAGCTCCCCCTCGACTCCCTGACGCGCCGGGACCTGCCGCCCCCGCTGCAGAAGCTGCTGGCCGTCGACGGAGGGCCCGACCTCGTCGCCACGCTGGAGAGCTACCTCGACAACGCCTGCGACGCGCAGGCGACCGCCCGGGACCTCGTGATCCACCGGAGCACGCTGTACTACCGGCTGGACCGCGTCCGCGAGATCGTCGACATCGACCTGGGAAGCGGCAGCGTGCGCCGGGAGCTGCACACGGCGCTGCGCGTCGCGACCCTGGCGGGACTGCGGGGCGCCCGCTGACGCCACGCCCGCGGAGGGCGCCCGGCACCCTCACCGGTCCGGGCGCCCTCTTCGGCAGGTGCGTGTCCGTGACCGGGGCGGCGGCGGCCGGGGGCGCGAGGGCGGTGGTGGCCGAGGGATGCGGGCGACGGCGGACGGCGGCGGCCGGGGGCACGGGCCGCGCGTGGCCGGGCGGCGGCCCGGCCCGGCCACGGGGCCACTGCCCGGTTCCCGGCGACGGCTCCGCACTGGTGAGGGCGCCCGTTCCCCGCCCCGGGGCGGGCTCCGCCGCGTCCCGGCGGCATCGGCGCGCCCGGGCGGGAGGACGGAAGGGGTGGGAGACCGCGGAGGGCAGGGGGACGCAGGGGGCGGGAGGAGACGAGGGGCGGGCCGGCCGGCGGATCGCCTCCGCCGGCCGGCCCGCCCCTCGGAGCCGTGTGGACCGGCCCACCGAACGCCCCGCTCTGCCCCGGTGACCGGTCGGTCCGGGCCGTTCCCCGCACCGCCGGGACCCTCCCCCGGACCGCCCGGGGCACTCCCCGCACCCCGGGTCATGGCGCCGGAACGCCCGGGACGCGCCCCAGAGTGAAGCGCGCCCCGGGCGGTGCGGCACACTGCCGGGAACTGTTCCGCGGGCCCCGGACCAGTCGTCCGGGCTCAGGGCTGCCGGCCGTCCGGCAGCGCCGGGGCGGCGAAGGGCGCGGGCAGCGAACGGCGCGGGCGGCGAGCGGCGGGGCCGCCGATGCCCACCGGGTCACCGACGGCCGCCGGATCCCGTGGCGACGGCTGCCGCCGCCTCCGCGGGACCGCCGTCCGGACCCTCAGTGGTGGCAGAGCCGCGCCCCCACCGCGGTGAGGTGGTCCGTGACCAGGCCCCGCGCGCGCTCCTCCTCCCCCGCCTCGATGGCGCGGTAGATCTCCTCGTGCGCCTCGATGGTGCGGACCATGGTCTCCCTGGTGGTGCCGCTCGCGTAGTGGGCCCGCCGGGAGTGCCCGAGCGCCTGGACCGACGCGGCCAGCGCGGGGTTCTCCGACGCCGTCCCCAGCGCGTTGTGGAACCGCAGTGCCGAGTCGGTGAACGCCTCCGGGGAGTCCGTGAGGGTGCGCGACTCCGCCAGTGAGCCGCGCAGCGCGGACAGTCCGGCGTCCGAGCGGACCCGGGCGGCCAGCGCGCCCGCGGCGGGTTCGACGGCGAGCTGAGCGTCGAGGAGCCGGGTGCTGTCCAGGCCGACCAGATGGAGCTGGACCGCCATGGCGTCCGCGTACCGCTCGACGCGGTCGGCCGGCGCGGCCACGTCCAGGGTGCGGTAGTCCCCGGCCCAGTACAGCAGCGGTGCCCCGTCCCGGCCGCCCGCCGCGACGACCTCCCCGATCAGGATCTCGTGGTCGCCGCCGGGCAGCATCGCGTGGAGCTTCGCGTCGAACCAGCTCAGGCTGTCGCTCACGATCGGCGCGCCGGTGGTCATGGACTCGGTCGCCAGGCCGGGGAAGTCGCCCTCGGCCCGGCCCCGGCCTCGGGTCGAGAAGTACCGCGACACGTCCTGCTGGTGGTCGGCCAGCACGCTGACGGCGAGCCGCCCCGATTCCCGGACCTCCGCGAGGAAGGGGCTGTGGGAGTTGACCGAGACGGTCACCAGGAGCGGGTTGAGGGACAGCGAGACGAAGGACGAGCAGGTGATGCCGTAGACGTGGTCGCCGTTGCGGGTCGTGACGATCGTGACGCCCGAGGCGAAGTGGCCGGCGGCCTTCTTGAACCCGGTCCGCGGGTCGGTGGTGGTCATGGCGTCTCCCGGAACGCGTAGATGTCGAGCGTCAGTTCGCCCGAACGCAGTCTGTCCATGTAGGCGTCCTCCTTCTCGACCCGGGCGCGGGCCGCCGTGACGACCTCCTCCACGCGCTCGGCCGGGAGGACGACGATGCCGTCCTGGTCGGCGACGACGAGGTCGCCGCGGCGCACGGTGCGTCCGCGCAGCGTGACCGGGGCGCCGACGGTGCCGCGCCACTCCTTGCCGGTGCCGCGGATGGCGACGGAGGACGAGAACGCCGGGAAGCCGAGCCGCTCCAGCTGGACGGTGTCGCGCACGCCGCCGTCGATGACGAGTCCGCGCACCCCCCGGGCCCGGGCGGCGACGGACAGCACCTCGCCCCAGTAGCCGCAGCGCGATCCCCCGGCGTCGACGACCAGCACGTCTCCGGGGACCGCGGCCTCCAGCGCCCAGTGCAGCGGCAGGTTGTCGGCGGCGGCGGCGAGCACGGGCAGCGCGGTCCCGCACAGGCGGGCGCCGGGCCAGGCGGGCCGCAGCCCGGGGTCGAGGTCGCAGTCGGAGCGGGCGGCCTCGAACAGGGTGGCCGTCCCCAGCTCCAGCAGCTCCGCCTCGTCGTACGTGAAGGGGGTGGTGCTCATCGGGTTCCTCGTCGCTGGAGTTCGTGGTAGCCGTGGGCGGCCCGCGCCTCGGCGATGGTGGCGCCGGCGAGCGCGCCGGCGAGGATGCCCTCCTCCCGTTCGTGGATCTCGACGGCGACGCCGAGGACCCGGTCGAGGGCGGCCGCGGGGATCGCGACGACGCCGTCCTGGTCGCCGACCAGCAGATCGCCGGGGCGCACCTGCACCCCGCCGACGGCCACCGGGTCGCCGGTCGAGGCGACCTCGACCCGGTCCTTGCCGGTGCGCATGTACCGTCCGCGGCTGTAGACCGGGTAGCCGAGGCCGAGCGCGCGGTGCACGTCGCGGCAGACGCCGTCAATGACGGTGCCCGCCACGCCCTTCGCGTGGGCGACCGCCGTGAGGATGTCGCCCCACACCGTGCAGTCGGTGCGGCCCTGGTTGTCGAGGACGACGACCGAGCCGGGCGGCACGTCGTCGAGGTAGTCCCCCACGGTCCCGGGCGGGTCCCCCGCCGGCCGGTAGCGCACGGTGAAGGCGCGTCCGACCATGCGCTGTCCGGGTCCGAGCGGGGCGAGCCCGTGGAGGCCGCCGGGCAGTCCGAGCCGGTCCAGCGCGTCGGAGAGGGTCGCGGTCGACAGGTGGGCGAGCCTCGGGTCGAGGGCGGTGTCGTTGTCGGGTGCCGCTTCGGTGCGGCCGCCGGTCCCGGTCACGGGGTCTCCTCTGCGGTGACGGTGGGGAACTGGGAGTCGTGCATGACGTCCACGATCGAGCGGCCCGCGCGCACCGCCCCGGACATCGCGGCCTCCCGGGCGGCGATGCGTTCGGCGAGGGTGATCACCCGTCCGGCGTGCGCGGCGGGGACGAAGACCACGCCGTTGCGGTCGGCGGCCACGAGGTCGCCGGGCGCGACCCGGACGCCGCGGATCCGGACGGGCACGTCCATGTCCTCCTGGACGATCCGGCCCCGGGCGCTGACCGGGACGGCCGCCCCGGCGAACAGGGGCAGTCCGAGGTCCGCGCATTCGGGCACGTCGCGGCAGGCGCCGTCGACGACGACCCCGGCGATCCCGGCGGCCACGGCGGCCTCGGCGAGCAGTCCGCCCCAGCAGGAGACGTCGGTGCGCCCGTGGTTGTCGATCACGATGACGTCGTCGGGCCGGGCCGCGGCGACGGCGGGGCTCGCGATGTGGGTGGCCGGTCCGGCCGAGGTCCTGGGGGCGGCCCGGACGGTGCGGACCCGTCCGGCGACGGTGCCCGGGGACGGCCACATCGGGGCGAGGCCGGTGGTGGCACCGGGCAGGTCCAGGGTGTCGAGGGCGTCGGAGACGGCGCACACGTCCAGGGCGCGCAGCCGGGCGACCGCGTCGGGCGGCACGGGGGCGGTGTCGAGCGGATCAGTCATCGGCGCGGCTCCAGGTCACGAAGCCCATGGCGTTTCCGGTGCCGGCCTCGGTGCGGTAGCAGGGGCGGTAGTCGGTGGAGGTGACGCTCAGCCCGGTCTCGGCGGCGATGCCCGCCACCGTGATCCAGTTGCGCAGTTCGGAGGTGCCCGAGCGCATCAGGGCCGGGTCGAGCGAGGTGAGGTACCGCTCGTCGCCGGCCCGCAGGGCGGCGAGGAAGTCGCGGTCGAGCTCCTCGTCGACGACGAAGTGCGACAGCCCGCCCGAGGCGACGACCCCGACGCGCAGGTCCTCGGGGAAGTCCGCCACCGCCCGGCCGAGCGCCCGGCCGAACTGGTGACTGCGGGCGGCGGAGGGCGGGTTGGGCTCGTAGAAGGTGTTGACGAAGACCGGGACGAACGGGACCGGACAGGTCTCGCCGAGGATCCGCTGGTAGATGAAGCCCCATCCGTGCGGGATGCCGTGGTTGGCGTACCGGCCCGGCGGCAGTGTGCGCGAGGCGGCCACGTCGAAGCCCAGCTCGCCGGTGTGTTCGATGAGGTGCCGGGCGAGGCCGGGGTGGCACGCCCGCACGACGGTCTCCGCGGGCACGTCGCCGAGCGCGGCCTCGGCCAGGCCCGGCGCCATGGCGGCGAGCTGCTCCTCGGTGAACGGCACATGGGCGACGTCGTCGCCCCAGTAGACCGCGAAGGCGGGCAGCAGTTCGTCGCCGTAGACCTCCTTGTGGTCGCTGCTGACGATCAGCAGTACGTCGACGTCGGCGTCGGCCACGTGCCGGCCGAGCCGGTCCATCGCGGCCTGCGAGGCGTCCCAGTTGGCCCGCATCGCCTCGGGCGTGCAGTGCCGCGAGAAGTCCTCGCGCAGCGCCCGCAGGGACGCGAAGTCGTGGGCGCGGCCCCGGAATTCGAGGGCGGGGTTGCGCCGGTCGGCCAGGCCGCGCTCGGCCCAGCCGGACGGCGGTGTCTTGAGCTGGGGGCCGTGCGAGCAGCCGATCCCGGTGACCACGGTCGCCATGGCGCGGCCCTCACGCGGTCCGGGCCGGGGCGCCGGCTCCGGCGCCGATGGGGAACACCGCGCGCGCGTTGCCCTCGAACAGGGCGGTGCGGTCGACGTCGGTGAGCCAGTCGATCTCGTCGACCAGCAGGTGGATGTCGTCGAACCAGCGGCCGTTGTCCGGGTTGATCTGGGATCCGGTGCCGGGCTTCTCGGTGCCGAAGAGGCAGCGGTCGACACCTACGGTGCGGATCAGCAGCTCGATCGCGTCCCGGGTGTACAGGCAGGTGTCGAAGTACAGCCTGCGGAGCTTGTCCAGGTAGGGCGTCGCCCCGGAGCGCACGCCGGACGGCAGGAAGCGGCCCACCTGGTAGGGGATCGCGCCGCCGCCGTGCGAGACCACGATCCGCAGCTCCGGGAAGTCCTGCAGCACCGAGGAGTTGAGCAGGCTCCAGATGGCGACCGTCTCCTCCTGGATGAAGTGGAGGCTGTACGGCTCGCGCGCCGGGGGCCGGCATCCGGCGGCGTGGATGAGCGCCGGGACGTCGAGTTCGCACAGCGCCTCGTAGAGGGGGTACCAGTAGCGGTCGCCGAGCGCGGGCGGGGTGGCGGTGCCCTCGAACGGGTCGGGGTTGAGCAGGGCGCCGACGAAGCCGAGTTCGGTGACGGTGCGCCGGAGTTCGCCGACCCAGCGGGCCGGTTCGAGCTCCGGGCTCTGCGGCAGCCCGGCCACGCCGAGGAAGCGGCCGGGGAAGAGCTGGGTGGAACGGTGGATGAGGTCGTTGGTCTCCTCGGTGAACCACTGCACCAGCTTGCCCTGTTCGCTGTGCATCATCTGGTACGGCCGCGGCGAGACGAGCTGGACGTCGACCCCGGCGCCGTCGATGTGGTCCAGGTGCGAGACGTTGCCGAAGCTGGGGTGGGGTTCGGTGTGCGCGGCGCGGAGCTGGTCGTCGCTGATGCGCGGGGCGCCCCGGCCGTGGGCCCCCCGGTGGGACAGGAGCCCCGACTTCCAGGCGTACAGTTCGGCGGGCGCGCTGAGGTGTCCGTGGACGTCGATGATCATGGGTGGTCCTCTTCTGGGTGGTCGGGGGGTCAGCCGAGCGGGGAGGCGATCAGCCGGCGGATGCGGGCGTCGGTCTCGGAGCGGTCGTAGCCGCGCAGGAGCCGGGCGCGGCCCGCGCCGGGGTCGCCGCGGTGCAGGTACTCGTACAGCTCCTGGCGCGCCCCGAACCCGTCGCCGACCAGTTCCCAGGCGAGCCGGAACAGACGGGCCTTGTGGTCGGCGGCCATGTCGCGGCCGTGCATGTAGCGGTCGATGAAGGGGCGCAGTTCGGGACTGGCCAGGTCGGCCTCGGAGGGCTGCATGATGAGCCCGGACGCCCCGATGCGGCGGACGATGGCGACGACCCGCGCCGACACCTCCGCGGACCAGAAGCCGAGGCCGTAGGAGGGCGCGGGCGCGAGCAGGCCGCTCGGGGTGCGCACCGCCGTCGCCTCGGCGCCCGCGATGCCGAGCCGCAGCGTCTCCGCGTAGGAGACGAGTTCGCCCAGGTCCTCCTGGATGCCGCGGAAGCCGTCGACCCCGATGCTGTCGGCCAGCATGGCCGCCACCGAGACGAAGGTGCGCAGCCGCTCGTGGAAGCGGATGTGGGTGCTCTGCATCGACCAGGCGTTGATCCGCGACAGGCCCTTCAGCGCCAGCAGGCCGTCGCCGAGCAGGAACACCCGCTCCCAGGGGATCTCGACGTCGTCGAAGAAGAGCATGGCGTCCTGCTCGTCGTAGCCGCGCGCGAGCGGGTGCGCGTGTCCGGCGCCGGAGCCGCCGAGGGGCTCGCGGCACAGGGTCTTCAGCCCGGGGGTGTTCATCGGGAGCGCGAACCAGATGACGAAGTCCTCGGCGCCGCGCTGGGCGGAGACGCCGTTGAGGTAGACCAGCACCTCGTGGGCGAAGGGCGCCAGGGTGGCCAGTTGCTTCGCGCCGCGGATGACGACGCCCCGGTCGTTCTCCTCGATCACCCGCAGGGCGAGGTCGGGGTCGTCCAGGGGGCTGGTGCTGCGGTCGATCTGGGGGTCGCCGAGGGCGTGGGTGAGCACGAGGTCGTGCTCGGTGGCGTACCGGTGGTAGGCGATCGCGTTGGCGCCGAAGCCGGGGCGGTTCGTCTCCAGTTCGGCGTGGTAGTCGCGCAGGCCGACGACGACGTTGGCCATGAAGTCGGGGGCACGGCCGTGCTGGCCGAGGCTCTCGGCCATCCACCATCGGGAGGCGGCGAACTTGGCGCGCAGGTCCTCCGGGGTGGTCGGGAGGCCGTAGGAGCGGCTGACGAGGTTGCCGGTCTCCTCCGAGGTGGTCAGCGCCACCTCGCGGGCGGCGGGGTCCGACCGGCGCAGGTCCAGCAGATCGGCGATCCGGTCGACCGCGCCGCGCAGTTCGGGGTGGGCGGCGACGTCGCGGACCCGTTCCCCGCCCAGCCACACCTCGCGGCCGTCGTCGAGGCTCGCCCGGAAGTCGTCGCCGGTCATGGCGCCCTTGGCGTCACTCACATCCATCATGTCCCTCGCGTATCCCTCATGTGCGGTCGGCTGGTTCCGCCGAGACGGCGCCTTCGTGGGGCTGATCGGCTGGTACGCATGGACGCTACGGAGGCACCGCGGCCCGCCGCATGGGCGTGGTGAGGGAACCGGGGGCCACCGGATGCGACACGGTGTCGGGTCGGGCACCGGCGGGGGCCGGTGCCCGCCGGGACGACCGCCGACCGGGCACGGCCGCCGACGGCCCGGCCGGTCGGCTACCGTTCCGTCATGACGACCACGGAGCCCCGCCCCGACCTCCGGCCCCCCGGCCTGAACGCGGACGAGCGGACCACCCTGCTGGCCTTCCTCGACTACCTGCGGGAGTCCGTCCTCGCGAAGGCGGACGGCGTCCCGGAGCCCGCGGTGCGCACCGCCGGTGTGCCGTCCGGGACCAGCCTGCTCCGACTCCTCCGGCATCTGACGGCCGTCGAGCTGAACTGGTTCGTCTGGGCCTACGCCGGGGAGGACCGCGAGCCCTGGGACGACGACGGCGCGGTGTCCGCCGAGGACACCGCGCCGGACGTGGCGGACGCCTATAGGAGGGCGATCGCCCGGGCCAACGAGATCGCCCTGGCCTGCACCGACCTGGACCGCCCCGGCGTCCGCTCGCTGCGCGAGACCCCGCCGCCGTCGATGCGCTGGGTGCTGGTCCACATGATCGAGGAGACCGCCCGGCACGCCGGCCACGCGGACATCCTGCGCGAACGGATCGACGGCTCGACCGGCCGGTAGTCGCGCGCGAGGCGCGCGGAGCGGGACGGGTGAGGGCGGCACCGGGAGGCCGGTGGACGGGACGGGGCCCGGGACGGGGCCTGGGACGAGGCCTGGGACGAGGCCTGGGCCGGGGCCTGGGCCGGAGGGCAGAGCCCGAGGAGCAGGGGCCGAGGGCGGCGGCGGTTCAACCGCCGCTGGCGTCTTTCGTTTGGGTCGGGCCGGATCAGGGGGCGGGGTCGGGCGCCGTGCGTCGCGAGGCGGAGGAGGGAGTCGGGGCGGAGCCCCGGCGACCGACGACAACCCGGCGAGGTGCGGTGCCGGGGCCCGCGAGCCCGGCATGATCCAAACGAGAGGCCCCAGTGACCTGAGCCGGGGACATTCGGGTAGCTCTCGCGCGCTGCCCGGCGTGCCGGAGGCCGGATGTCAGCAGTCCGGGCCGGACCTGCCGGCCGCACGGCATCCGGCTGATGGCCACGTTCTGACGAAGAAGCTCTGACTCAGGTCACTAGGCCGGCGGGCGTTGCCGATGGGTGGACGGTGCCGCCCCGCACTCGATGCGCGGGCGCGTCCGGCGGCACCGCACGGGCAGCGTCGGCCGGCGTGCGCGGGCGGGCCGCCCGGCGGCCGACGAGACCGCCGGGCGGCCCGCCCCGGATGCCGAGGAAACCCGCCCGACCGGCGCTGACCGGCACCGCTCGGCCGGGAGGAGGGGGGTTCTCCCGTGGGAGCGCCCACCCGCTCGGCGGACGGCCCCGGCTCAGGGCCGCCCGGCCCCGCCGCGGCCGTGCCGGGCCGGGCCCGGTCAGGGGCCGGGGCCGGTCAGGGGGCCGGGTCCGGCGCCCCGGTGAAGACGGCCCCGGCACCCTCGTGGACCGGGCCGGTCACCGTGACGGGGCGATCGCCGTGCGCCAGTACCTCACGGCAGCCGAGCGCGATGAAGGGGTCGTCGGCCGATCCGATCCGCCGCATGTCGGCCGCGGCGAACCCGTAGACCACCCGTTCGACACCGGCGAGGTACAGCGCGGTGGCGCACATCGGGCAGGGCTCGCCGCTGGCGTACAGGGTGGCCCCCCGCACGACGGCCGGCCCCCGCGCGGTGCCCGCGCTGCGGAGGGCGTGCGCCTCGGCGTGGGCCGTGATGTCGCCGGTGGCCCGCACGGTGTTGCGCCCCTCCGCGAGCACCGTGCCGTCCGCGGCGACGAGGACGGCGCCGAAGGGACGGTTCCCCTCGGTCCCGGCCTGTCGGCCCAGCTCGATCGCGCGGGCGAGGTGGGCCGCGTCGGTGCCGTCGGTCTCCGTACCGGGCCGGGGCCCTGGTCGTGTCATTCCTGTCTCCTTGTCGTCGTCATGGGCCTGCTCCGGGAGCCCGTACCACGGGCCCGTCCCAGCAGCCCCCACGGTCCCGTTCCGCGGTGGGCGGCGGGGCCGGGTCCCCGGCGCGCGGCGCGCGGCGAGGACCCGGCCGTTGGGCCGCCCGTACCGGCGGGACGGGCCCGTCGTTCACGCCGGTGCCGCGTGTTGCCACGCACGGGCGATGGCGCGGTGGGTCGCGAGCCGGTCGGACAGCCCCGGCGCGCACAGCTCTCCGTCGCGCACCACCGGCACTCCCCCGACGAGGGTGTGCCGGACCCGAGGCGGACCGCAGCGCGGCCATGCCTCGACCAGATCGGTGTGCGCCCCGGCGAACATCACCTCGTCCAGTTCCCAGACGGCGATGTCGGCGCACATGCCCGGCCCGAGGGCGCCGATCTCCCCCTCCCGGCCCAGGCAGCGGGCGGCGCCCACGGTGGCCAGGGCCAGCGCCTGCCGTGCGCTCATCGCGGGGGCCCCGCCGGTCGCCCGGGCCAGGAGCATCGCGGTCCGCGCCTCCAGCCAGAGCGAGGCGGAGTCGGCCGAGGCGGAGCCGTCGGTGCCGAGCCCGACCGTCACCCCGGCGGCCCGCAGGGCGGACAGCGGGGCGATCCCGGCGCCCAGGAGCGCGTTGGAGCTGGGGCAGTGGGCGACTCCGATGCCGGCCTCCGCGAGGTCGCGCACCCCCTCCTCCCCGGGGTGGACGGCGTGCGCCACCCAGGCCCGGCCGCCCCAGCCGGAGTCGGCGAGCAGCCGGCCGGGCGGGCGGCCGAACCACGCCCGGCACTCCTCCGCTTCGCCGGGTTCCTCGAAGAGGTGGGTGTGGAGCCGGGCGTCGTGGCGTTCGGCTAGCCGGGCCAGGTCCTCCAGGAGTGCGGGCGTCGTGGCGGCCAGGGCCGTGGGCCCCATCGCCACCCGGGTCATCGCTCCGGCCGACCGGTCGTGGAAGGCGTCCAGCAGGCGTGCGCTGTCGGCGAGGACGTCGTCGGGCCGCTCCGCCCAGGAGGGCACCTCGTCGCGGTCCGCGCCCGGCCGGGCCACGACGCTGCCCCGGGTCGGGTGGAAGCGCAGCCCGACCTCGCGGGCGGCCGCCACCTGGGCGTCGACCAGCCGTGGCCTCGGATGGAGGTAGAGGTGGTCGGCGGTGGTGGTGCAGCCGTTGCGGGCCAGTTCGGCGAGGCCCACCCAGGTCGAGACGTGGGCCGCCTCCTCGTCGAGTCTTCGCCAGAGGGGGCGCAGGACGCCGAGCCAGCCGGACAGGCCCTCGGCCGCGGCGGGCGCGAAGGCCCTGGTGAGGTTCTGGAACAGATGGTGGTGGGCGTTGACCAGGCCCGGGGTGACCAGGGTGCCCGAGGCGTCGAGGACGCGGCGGGCCGGTGGTTCGGAGCCCGGGGGGCCGACGGCGGCGACCGTGCCGCCGTCGACCGCCACCCAGCCGCCCGGGATGTCCTCCCCCGCCATGGTCACGACCAGCTCGGCGCCCCCGACCAGCAGGTCGACGGTGCCCGGTGCCTGATCGCGGACCCCGGTACGGGGCGCCGCGGCCGGGCCGGGCGGGCCGTCGGCGCGGACCGCTCGGCGGTCGCCGGGGAGGGTGCTCACGCGGGGACCACGGGCAGCGCCGACCAGTCGTCACGGTGCGACAGCGGCTCCACCCCGTCCTCGGTGACCAGGAGCATGTCCTCGATGTGCAGGATCTCCCCGGCCGGTCCGTAGGTGTCGGGTTCGATGTTGATGACCATGCCGGGGACGAGGACGGTCTCGTCGCGTGCGTGCAGGGAGGGGCGTTCGGTGCCGCTCACCCCGATGCCGTGACCGATGCCGATGTGGCCGTAGTTGAACAGCCGGATGCCGAGGCGTTCGGTCTGCTCCCGGCAGTACAGGTAGACCTCGCCGCAGGTCCGGCCCGGCCTGATGAAGTCCATCACCCGGCGGTTGAGGGTGTACTGGGCGGCGTAGGCGGCCTTCTGCGCCTCGGTGGGGGTGCCGATGACGGCCATCCGGCCCGCGTCGGTGTACAGCAGGCCCTGGTAGCGGGACTTGACGTCGAGTCTGAGGTAGTCCCCCTCGCGGATGAGGCGGTCGGTGGGCGGCCCGATCCGGGCCGCGCCCTCGCCCGTGCCGACCAGGGGGTCGACGTTCCCGAACCCGTGGCCGCGCATCGTCCCGGTGAGCCGGTCGGCGGCCTCGCGCTCGCTCTCGCCCACCCGGACGCCCTCGATGCAGGCGGCGAGGGCCAGTTCGGTGAGCCGGGCGGCCCGGGTCATGATCTCGATCGAGCCCTCGTCCTTGACCATCCGCAGCCGGCGCAGCACCGCGTCACCGGGCAGCAGCCGGGCCTCGGGCAGCAGCGCGGAGAGGCGCTGGAAGAAGACCACGGGCATCCGGTCCGACTCGTAGCCGATCGCGGCCGAGCCGAGACCGCGCCGCAGCAGGTCGGCGGCGACCGTGTCGACGATGCCGGAGGGGAACCGGGCGCCCTGCTCGTCGTAGCCGACGATGTCGGTGATGGTGGTCATGGACGCCACCGTGGGCACGGTCTCCTCGCTGGTGTAGACGACGGGCCGGCCCTCGCGCGGCCACCACACCAGGTTGGGCCGGTCGAGCATGCTGGCCGAGCGGAGCGCGGCACCGGCCGCGAACTGGACGTTCTCCAGGCCGAGCATCAGGACTCCGTCGAGGCCGGCGGCGGCGAGTTCGCCGGGCATCCGCTCCGACAGGTCCTTGGTGGTCGTGGTGTTCACAGGTGGTCCTTTCCCAGCGCTGCCGACTCCTCGGAGTAGTGGCAGGCAGTCCAGTGGTCGGGGCGTACTTCCCTGAGTGAGGGGAGTTCGGTGGCGCACCGCTCCCGGCCGGCGCCGACGGGGCAGCGGGCGGCGAGGGGGCAGCCGGCGGAGGCCGCGGCGTTGCCCTCCGCGGTGCGGAGCATGATCTTCTGCCGTCCCGCGGCACCCGGGTCGGGCACGGGTACCGCGGAGAGCAGTACGTGGGTGTAGGGGTGGGCGGGGTGGTGGAACAGGTCGGCGGCGGGGCCGATCTCCATGACCCGGCCTCCGTAGAGGACCATGATCCGGTCGCTGAAGTGCTCGGCGACGGCGAGGTCGTGGACGATGAACAGGTAGGTGATGTCCTGCTCGTCGCGGAGTTCGCCGAGGAGGTTGAGCACCTGGGCGCGGACCGAGACGTCCAGCGCGGAGACGGGCTCGTCGAGCAGGACGAGTTCGGGGCGGGCGACGACCGCCCGGGCCACGGCGACGCGCTGCTGCTGCCCGCCGGAGAGCATGTGCGGCTTGCGGTCGGCGAACCGGGGGCCGAGGCCGACCCGGTCCAGGGCCTCCGCGGCCCGCCGGGTGCGCTCGGCGGGGTCGGCGACCCCGTGGACGCGCAGCGGTTCCTCGACGATGGCCCGGATGGTCATGCGCGGGTCGAGCGAGCTGGCGGGGTCCTGGAAGACCATGCCGAGTCTCCGGCGGGCCAGGCGGACCTCGCTGTCGCGGGCGGTGGCGAGGTCGACCCCGCCGAAGTCCACCGTGCCCCGGGTGGGCGAGGTGAGCCGGACGACGCACCGGCCGGTGGTGGACTTCCCGCAGCCGGATTCGCCGACGATGCCCAGGGTCTCGCCGCGGGCCACGTCGAAGTCGATGCCGCGCAGGACGGGGGTGGCGCCGGGCCGGTTCCCGAACAGGCCGCGTCCGGTGCCGTAGGTCTTCTCCAGTCCCTGGACGCGCAGCAGGGGGTCGGTGAGTGCGGGGCGCAGGCCGGGCCGGGCGGGGGGAACCGGGCGGGCCGGTTCCGGGTGCGGTCCGGTCCCGGGCACGGCGCCCGCTCCGGGGGTTTTCCGGTGGCCGGCGGTGGCCGCCGGGTCCCTGCGGCCGGTGCTCATGACGGCTCCTTCCCGGTCGGCGCGGTGTGGTCGACCGGCAGATGGCAGGCCACGGTGACGTCACCGAGGCCGGTGGGCACGCCGCGGCTCTCCGGGGCCCCGCCGAGGCAGTCGGCCTCGTCGTGTCCGGTGGCGCAGCGCGGCGCGAACGGGCAGCCCGCCGGGAGCGCCGCCAGGTCGGGCGGGGAGCCGGGGATCATGGGCAGTGCCCCGGACCGGAGCCGGTCCCGGCGGACGACGGAGTCGAGCAGGGCGGCGGTGTAGCGGTGGCGGGGGCGGGTCAGCACCTCGGCCGCGGGGCCGCGTTCGACGATCCGTCCCGCGTACATCACCTGCACGGTGTCGCACAGTTCGGCGACCACCCCCAGGTCGTGGGTGATCATGATGATGGCGGTGCCCCGTTCGTCGGACAGGCGGCACAGCAGTTTCAGGATCGACGCCTGGGTGGTGACGTCGAGGGCGGTGGTGGGTTCGTCGGCGATGAGCACCCGGGGCCCGTTGGCGAGCGCCATCGCGATCATCGCGCGCTGCCGCATGCCTCCGGAGAACTGGTGCGGGTGGTCGTCCGCGCGGCGCCGCGCGTCCGGGATCTCCACGTCGCCGAGGAGGTCGACGGCCAGGGACCGGGCCTGGCGCGGGGTGACGTCCTGGTGCAGCCGGATCGCCTCGACGATCTGCTGGCCTATGGTGCGCAGCGGGTCGAAGCCGGTCATGGGGTCCTGGAAGACCATGGCGATGTCGCGGCCGCGGACGGCGCGCCACTGCCGTTCGGAGAGTTCGTGGAGGGCGGTGCCGTCCAGGGTCACGGTCCCGCCGGTGACCCGGCCGGGCGGGTCGATCAGCCGCATCAGCGAGCGGGCGAGGGCGGACTTGCCCGAGCCTGACTCGCCCACGACGCCGAGCCGTTCCCCGCGGCGCAGGTCGAAGCCGACGTCGTGCACGGCGGTCACGGTGCCCTGGGGGCCCGCGAACCTGGTGTGTGTCCCGCGGACGGCGAGGACCACCTCGCGGTCGGCGACCCGGGCGCCGGGCGAGGCCCGGTGCTCGACGGTGCCGGTGGTCCCCGGGGCGGGGTCCGGGGCGGACGGCCGGCCGTCGGCCGGTCTGCGGAGGGTGTTCATCGGGCCGCGCTCCTGATCCGGGGGTCGATGACGCCGTAGAGGAGGTCGACGACCGTGTTGAGGACGACATAGGCGATGGCGCTGAGGAAGACGAAGGCCTGCACCACGGCGAAGTCCTTGCGGAGGATGGAGTCCACCACGAGGCTGCCGACGCCGGGCCAGCCGAAGACCTTCTCGGTGAGCACGCTGCCCGCGAGCATCTCGGCCAGCACCAGCCCGGCCGCGGTGATGGTGGGCAGGGCCGCGTTGGGGAAGGCGTGCCGGACGAAGGAGGCGCGGCGGCTCACGCCCTTGGCCCGCAGGACCACCATGTACTGGCCGCGCAGGGACTCCAGCAGGTTGCCGCGCAGCAGCCGGATGAGGAAGGCGCACGGGACCAGGGCGAGGACGACACCGGGCAGGATCAGGTGCTGCACGGCGTTCCACGCGGTGGCCGGCTCGCCGGCGAGCAGGGCGTCGACGGTGAGGAGGCCGGTGGTGGACGGGGGTTGTTCGAATCCGGGGGAGAGTCTGCCCTCGGGTCCGGGGAGCAGCGGGAGCGCCTGGGAGAAGAGGACGAGCAGGATCAGCCCCAGCCAGAACTGCGGGGTCCCCAGCCCGATCGAGGACACCCCCCGCACCAGCCGGTCCACCCAGGCGCGCCGGGAGTAGGTGGCGAGGACCGCGAGGCACACCGCCGTGGTGACGGCGAGGGCGAAGGCGAACAGGCCCAGTTCGAGCGAGGCGGGGAGCCTGCTGGTGATCTCGTGCCGGGCCGGCTGCCCGACCGAGTACGCGAAGCCCCAGTCCCCCTGGAAGAAGGAGGTGAGGAACTTGACGTACTGGACGGGTATCGGCTGGTCGAGTCCCATGGCGGTCTCCTGGGCGCGGACCGTCTCCTCGGACGCCAGTTCCCCGGCGGCGAGCCGGGCGGGGTCGCCGGGGAGGACCCGCATCAGCAGGAACGCCAGCAGGGACGCGCCGAGCGCGGTGGCCAGTCCCCAGCCGGCCTTGGTCAACAAGGTACGCACTGTGCCTCCTTCAGATGCGGTCGTAGGAGCCGCGCGGGTCGAGGATGTCCCGGGCGCGGTCGGCCAGGACGGAGCCCGCGGTGACGGCGACGAGCAGTCCGAGTCCGGGGAAGACCCCGATCCACCACTGGCCGGACAGCGCGTACTGGAGTCCGTCGGTGATCATCGAGCCCCATTCGGGGGTGGGCGGTGGCGGGCCCAGTCCGATGAAGCCGAGCGCGGCCAGGGTGAGCACCGACCAGCCGAAGGCGGCGGCGGCCTGGATGACGAGGGTCGGTATCACCTGGGGGACGACGTGGCGCAGGGTCACCCAGGCGCGGGAGGCCCCGAGGAGCTGGGCGCTCTCCACGTACGGCATGGACCGGATGCGGATGACCTCGCTGCGCAGCACCCGGGCGAACCACGGCACGGAGGCGATGACCAGTCCGAGGACCCCCGAGAGGGTGCCCGCGCCCAGGCCGACCGCCACGGCCATGGCGAGCATCAGCGGGGGGAAGGCGAGCAGGGTGTTGATCAGCCAGTTGAACACGCTGTCCGCGCGTCCCCGGGCCAGGCCCGCCACCACCCCGAGGGTCCCGCCGAGCACGGCGCCGACGGCGGTGACGGCGAGCCCGACGAACAGGGAGATGCGGGCTCCGGCCAGGAACCGCGCGAAGACGTCCCGGCCCAGGGAGTCGGTGCCCATGGGGTGGGCCGCCGACGGTGCGGCGAGCACGCTGCCCAGGTCCACCCTGGTCGGGTCGGGGCCCCAGAGCAGCGGGCCGAGCAGCGCGGCGAGCAGGAAGAGCAGGAGGGTTCCGCCCGCCGCGGTGAGCGTGGGCTGGCGGCGCAGGGCGCGCAGCGCCCGGTGGAGGGGGCGGCCCTTCGCGGTCCTCTCCCGGCCCGGTGGGGCCGGGGTGGCGGGGGCCTCGCTCCGGTGCCGTTCGATGACGGGCACCGCGGAGTTCGGGGTGCTTGGTTCCATGGTCGGGCTCCTGGTCAGCGGGACACGGCCCAGTCGGTGAAGTCCATGAACTTGGCGTACGAGTAGTGCGTGACCGACGTGCTCAGGACGGCGACGTGCTGGAGGGCGTACAGCGGGATCCGCGGTGACTGGGCGCGCCAGTCGCTGTTGATCTCGGCGTACAGCTTCCGGGCGGTCTCGGGGTCGCGGGCGGCCTGGGCCCGGGCGAGCTTCCCGTCGAGGCCGGGGATGCAGACCTTCGCGTTGTTGAAGGGGCTGTCGCAGGAGGCGGTGAGGGCGAGCTGGTAGCCGGCCGTGGGCACGCCGGGGCCTTCGAGGACCAGCGCCGACGTGTAGTCGCCCTTGGTGAAGCGGGGGGTGAAGTCGCTGGGCGCCAGCTTCTCGATCTCCACCTTCACGCCGATCTCCTGCCACACGCCCTGGAGGAGGGTGGCCAGTTGCTCGGCGCTCGGCGCGGAGGAGTTGATCATCATCGGGACGGTCACCGGGGTCTTCACACCCGATTCGGCCAGCAGTCTCCTGGCCTCGGCGACATCGGTCCGCAGGGGCTTCGAGCCGGGCGCGTCGTACCCGGAGACGCCGGGCAGGACGGAGCCGTAGTACAGCTCGCCGAAGCCGAAGCCGACGGACTCCAGCATCTTCTCGTAGGGGACGGCCAGGGTGAGCGCGGCCCGGAACTTGACGTTGTCGAGGGGGGCCGCGTCGTTCCTCAGGGCGACCTGGGCGAACAGCGGGGCACGGTGGGCCATGAGCCGCAGGCCCTTCTCCGTCTCCAGGCTCTTGACGCTCTGCGGGGGCAGTCCGAGGGTGACGTCGGCCTCGCCGGACTTGGCGCGCAGGGCGAGCGTGGGCGCCGAGGTGACGTAGTTGATCCGGATGGTGGGGGTGGCGGGCCTGTCGCCCCAGTAGTCGGGGTTGGCGGTGAGCACCGCCGTGGAGTTGGGCTGGTAGGTGGCCAGGGAGTAGGGGCCGGAGCCCGCGGTGTTCCCGGCCATCCAGGTGCTGAGGGTGCCCTTCTTCACTCCCCCGTTGGCCTCGACGACCGCGGGGTTGACGATGCTGCCCGCCGGGGTCGCCAGTCCCGCCAGGAAGTCGGCGTTGGGGGCGCGCAGGCGGAAGACGACGGTGTTCGCGTCGGGGGTCTCCACCTTGGTGATCAGGGGCGGCGCGCTCATGCCCGCCTGGAGGTAGAAGGTGGCGCAGGTGCCCATGGTGAGCACCCGTTCGACGGAGTACTTCACCGCCGCGGAGTCCATCGCGGTGCCGTCGGGGAAGGTCACGCCCTCGTGCAGCTTGAAGGTGTAGGTGCGGCCGGAGTCGGTGACGGTCCAGCTCTTGGCGAAGGACGGCTCGATCTTCGTCGGGTCGTACTCGCTGGTGCCGTCGGGCCCCGGCTTGGTGGCGTACCGGGTGAGGCCCGAGTACAGGTTGTGGATGAGGCTGAGGTCGTCCTGGTTGCAGGCCGCGGCGGGGTCGAGGGTGGTGTTGCCGGTCGCCCAGTTCACGGTGAGGGTGTCGGAGTTCCGCTTCTCACCGCCGCCGCCGCTGCCGGAGCCGCCGGAGCCGCCGGCGGTGCACGCCGTCGCCGCGAGGCCGAGAGCCGCGAGGAGGACGACCACCCGTCTGCGCCGCATTGTCATGGAGAACACCAGAGAAACCTTTCTTCAGTGTGGATGTGGATGCCCATGGCCTCCACCTCAGTTCGACCGCGTCCCGCGCGGTCCGAGGAACCGCTGGGCGTTCCCGCCCAGCACCAGGCCGCGTTCGGCGGCCGTGAGCGTCTTGGAGCCGCGCACCACGGCACCCACCGGCCGTTCTCCGAGCGGGTAGGGGTAGTCGCTGCCGAGCATCACCCGGTCGGCGCCGAGCGTGTCGATCAGCAGCCTCAGCGGACGTTCGTCGAAGACGACGCTGTCCACGAAGAACCGGCCGACGTAGGAGGACGGCGGCATCCGGGAGGTGCCGACCACGTCGTTCCTGCGGTGCCAGGCGTTGTCCATCCGGCCCAGCCAGAAGGCGAACGACCCCCCGCCGTGGGCGAAGCAGATCCGCAGGCTCTCGGGCACCCGGTCGAAGACCCCGCCGAGCACCATCGCGAGGAGGGAGAGATGGGTCTCCGCGGGCATCCCGGCGAGCCACTGGGCCATCCACCGTTCCAGCCGCGGCCCGGTGGGAAGGTCCCAGGGGTGCACGAACACCGGGGCGCCGACCCGGGCGCAGTGCTGGAGGAAGGTGACGATCCCCTCGTCGTCCAGGTCGCGGTCGCCGACGTGGTTGCCGATCTCCACCCCGCGGTGGCCGGCGGCCAGGCAGCGGTCCAGTTCCCGGCAGGCCGCGTCCGGATCCTGGAGGGGCACCTGGCAGAACGGCAGCAGCCGGTCCGGGGCCTGGGCGCAGATGTCCAGCGCGAGGTCGTTGAAGACCCGGGCGACCGCGAGCGCCTGGTCCGCCGGCCGTTCGTAGCCGAAGAACACCGGCGTCGGGGAGACCACCTGGACGTCGACGCCGTCGGCGTCCATGTCGGCCAGCCTGGCCGGGACGTCCCAGCACTCCGCGCCGATCCGGCGGAACTCCCGGGAACCCAGCATGATCATGGCCTCGCGGCCCGGCCCGCCGCGCAGCCACGGCCAGTCCCGGCCGCCGCCCGCCGCCTCGGCGAGGTCGGGCCAGTGCCCCGGCACGTAGTGCGTGTGCACGTCGATCACGGTCATGTCGCCGCCTCGCCCCGGCCGGGGTGGAGGGCGCCGCACTCACGGCAGGTCCGGGCCCGCTCGTCCGCGTAGAAGTCCTCGAAGACCGGGGGCAGGTCGGTGACGATGTCGCTCACCTGGAGCTCCGCCTCGTGGACGAGTGCGCTGCATTCCCGGCAGTACCACTGGAAGCACTCGATGGTGCCCTCCTCGCGCACCCGCTCCAGCACCAGTCCTATGGACCCGGGTTCGGGGCGCTGGGGCGAGTGCGGGATGTTCCGCGGCAGCAGCCACATCTCGCCCTCGCGGATGTGCACGGTCCGGGGGCCGTCCGGGGCCATCAGGTGCACGTGCATGTCGCCCTTGATCTGGTAGAACCACTCCTCGAACGGGTCGACGTGGTAGTCGGTGCGCTCATTGGGTCCGCCCACCACCTGCACGATGAGGTCCTCGGAACCCTCGAACACCACCTTGTTGTTCACCGGGGGCAGCAGCTCCTCGGCGTGCTCCTTCAGCCAGCGCGCGAAGTGGGCCGTCGTGGGAATGTCCATCAGGGGTTCTCCTTCGGTGCGGGGTCCGCGGGCACATGGGCGACCGCCTGGATCTCGATGAGCAGATGGGGATGCGGCAACTGGTGCACGGCGACGGTGGTCCGGGTCGGCCCCGACTCGTCGAAGAAGGCCCCGTACACCTCGTTGTATCCGCCGAAGTCGTTCATGTTGACCAGGTACGACGTCACCTGGACGAGGTCCGACAGGTCCGCTCCGGCCGCCGCGAGCAGATCGGCGATGTTGGTGATCACGGCCCGGGTCTGCTCCCGGATGTCCAGCCGCGTCGTGCCCATCGCGTCGCTCTCCGCGCCCACGATCGAGTTGTCGGGAAGGCGGCTGCTCGTCCCGGAGATGAAGAGGAGGTCCCCGGCCCGGCGCACATGGGGGAACCGGCCGCGCGGGATCGCCTTGCCCTCGACGGTCACCGCCGCCCGCAGCGCCTCAGCCACGGCCGCCCCCCGAGGTCAGCGAGGCGGAGCCCAGGCCGTCGACGCTCACCCGTACGGTGCTGCCGGCCGGCAGCGGCGCCGCCGCCGTCGCCGCGCCCGCGAGGACCAGCGTGCCCGCGGGGACGGCGATCCCGTAGCGCGCGGCCAGCACCGCGGCGGCGGCGAGGGCGTCCAGGGGGTTGCCCAGGATGGCCGCCGTCGATCCGGTCCGTACCTCGGTCCCGTCGATGTCGAGCCGTACGCCGAGGTCGGCCAGCCCGTCCGGCACCTCCGTCCACTCCCCCACGGTGAACGCCGCGCTCGACGCGTTGTCGGCCACCACGTCCACGAGGCTGAACCGGAAGTCCCGGTAGCGGGAGTCGATCACCTCCAGCGCCGGGGCCACCGCCGTGACCCGCGGCTCCTCGCCCGGCAGCAGGTCCGCGCCGAGCAGGAAGGCGACCTCCGGCTCCACCCGGGGGTGGATCAGCCCGCCCATGTCCAGGGCGCCGCCGTCGTCGACCCGCATCGCGTCGGTGAGCCGTCCGACGATCAGCTCGTCGACGCCCATCTGCGCCATCTTGGCGCGGCTGGTGAAGCCGAGCTTGATCCCCACGGGACGCTCGCCGCGCGCGCACCGCAGCGCGAGCAGCGCCTCCTGCGCCCGGTAGGCCCCGGCCAGGTCGAAGGCCCCTTCCTCGAACTGCGGTACGGCCCCGGCCCTCCGCTGGGCCTCGTCCAGCACCGCCGCCACGTCGTCGGGGTGCGTGGCCCCGCCGGTCCCTCCTGTCGTGCCCGCTCGCGCGGTCGCGCCGTTCCGTGGGGTGTCTTGCGTCCGTTGCACTGTGCTTCGTCCTCCAGATGTCCATTGGGTGCGGCGACGCGTCCGGCCCCTCCCGCGCCCGGGGCGTGGGCGGCCGGTCTCCGCCGTCGTCGCGTGTCCGGGCGTGCCCCCGGTGGGGGCGGTGCCGGGACGGTCGTGCGCCCGGGACCCCCGCCCGGACCGCGTGTCCGCGGTGGCGGGGTGTCCGGGGCCGCGGCTACAGCTCCACGCACACGTTGGTGGGCTCCGTGTAGAAGTGGAGCGAGTGGGTCCCGCCCTCACGGCCGATGCCGGAGAGGCCGAACCCGCCGAAGGGTGAACGCAGATCGCGCAGGTACCAGCAGTTGACCCAGGCGATCCCCGCGCGCATCCGCTGGGCGACGCGGTGGCCCCGGCGCAGGTCCTCCGTCCAGACCGCGGCGGCCAGGCCGTACCGCGTGTCGTTGGCCCTGCGCACCACCTCCTCCTCGGTGTCGAAGGGCAGTACGGCGCAGACCGGACCGAAGATCTCCTCGCGCACCGCCCGGTGGCCGTCGTCGAGCCCGGTGACGACGGTCGGTTCGATCCAGGCGCCCCCGTCCAGGCCCCCGCCCAGCTCCGGCACCCCGCCGCCCGCCACCAGCCGCCCGTCGGCGCGGGCGGCGGCGTAGAAGCCGAGCACCTTCTCGCGGTGCTTGCGCGAGATGAGCGGGCCGAGGTTCGTGGCCGGGTCGTCGGGGCGGCCGGGGCGCAGCGCCCCGGCGCGTTCCGCCAGTCCCTGAACCACCGTGTCGAACACCGACCGCTGGACGTAGACCCGTTCGGTGCACAGGCAGACCTGGCCGGTGTTGGCGAAGACCGACTCGGCGAGCCCTGCGACGGCACGGTCGAGGTCGGCGTCCTCGAAGACGATCGCCGCGTTCTTCCCGCCGAGTTCGAACGAGACCGGGGTGACCCCCGGCGCGACCGCCCGCATGATCGCCGAACCGGTGGACGACTCCCCCGTGAACGTGACCGCGTCGACGCCGGGGTGCGTGGTCAGGAACTCGCCCGCGGACTCCGGCCCGAAGCCGTGGACAACGTTGTACGCGCCGTTGGGCAGCCCGGCCCCGGCCATCACCTCGGCGAGCAGGGCGGCGGTCGACGGCGTCTCCTCGGAGGGCTTGACGACCACGGCGTTGCCACAGGCCAGGGCGGGCGCCACCTTCCAGGTGAGCAGGAGCAGCGGAAGGTTCCAGGGCACGATCACCGCCACCACCCCCACCGGCTTCCGGAAGGCGTAGTTCAGCGCCCTTCGCCCCGTCGGCGTCTCCGTGTGGAACGCGTCGAGCCCCACGGTCGCCGCCATGTCGGCAAACTGGCGGAAGTTCGCGACGGCGCGTGACACGTCCAACTCCCGTGCCAGGCGCTCCGGTTTACCGGTGTCCGCCACCTCGGCCGCGACGAAGTCCTCGAAGCGCTCCTCGATCCCCTCGGCGATCCTGCGCAGCAGGGCGACGCGGTCGGGCGTGCTCATCCGTGCCCACGGTCCGTCGTCCACCGCCCGGCGCGCGGCCCTGACGGCGGCATCCACCTCCCCCCGGCCCGCCTCGTGCACCTGGGCAACCACGCCGCCGTCCACGGGGCTGATCTTCTCGAAAACGGCGGAACCTTCCACAAAGGCCCCGTCGACAAAACCCCGGACACTTCTGGGATGCATGATTTGCCCCCTCTGTCACCTATATCAGGGTGTTCATACCGAACCGACCATTCTGGTCCGATGTCCGAGGACAGTATGGCTGGATCTTAGAAAAAACAAGACCTAAGATGACCGCAGTGCACTTGTGTGCATGTCATGCGTCATCCGAGCGAATCGAGGATCCATGCAGTCCACGGGCATCGCGAAGCCGGTCACCGTGCACGAGGCCGTCCTGCACGAGCTGCGCAAATGGCTCTTCTCCGGACGGCTGACGCCGGGTCAGCCACTGCGCCAGGAAGCCATCGCCGAGGAGCTGGGCGTCAGCGTGGTGCCCGTGCGCGAGGCGCTGAAGACCCTGGAGACCGAGGGCCAGGTCACCTACCGTCCCCGGCGGGGCTTCTCCGTCACCTATCTGGGCATGGACGAGCTGATCGAGCTGTGCGACATCAGGTGCAACCTGGAGAGCCTGGCGGTGACGCGCGGACTGCCGAACCTCACCGAGGAGGACCTGGTCACGATGGACCTGCTCCTGGACGAGATGGCCGCCAGCGCCGAGAGCGGCCAGGTGATCGAACTCGGCCGGCTGGACCGGCGCTTCCACTTCCTGGTCTTCGAGCGCGCCGGGATGCCGCAGCTCCTCCGCCTCATCACCCAGCTCTGGGACAAGTCGGACCCGTACCGCGCCATGTTCTTCTCCGACGACAACCTGCGGCGCTACGACCGCAAGGCCCACGACGAGATCCTCGCCGCCACCCGCCGACGCGACGCGGTCGAACTGTGCGCGCTGCTCGACGAACACCGGCGCAGCGCGCTGATCAAGCTCGGGCACCTGCTGCAGAAGCCGGGCAAGTAGCCCCGTGCGCGGAGCCCCGGCGTGCCGGGGCCGTCAGGGCGCGGCAGGGGTCCGGCGGGCGGTGTCGACCACCCGTCGATCGGCCGCGTGGGACGGGGGCGGGGGTGGGGGCCGTACCGGGTGAGGGCCGGGTGCGGCCGGGGCGGGGGTGAGTGACACGGCCGGGCGGGCATGGACGCGAGGAGAGGGAGCGCCCGTCGAGCCGTCGAGCCGTCGAGGGATGCTGACTGCCTTATTGCGCAGGCGTGCTGACGGGCCGTTCGCGCAGGCGGCCGTCGGCGGGCCACCGTTCGGCCGCGGGGATACCGGGGCCGTCCTCTTCCGCGACGCGGGGCTGGAGGAGGAGGTGGAGGGCGTCCGCCGAGGACGCGTCGTTGGGGGTGTAGACCTCCAGACGGTGATCCGGGCTGTCGGGCTGGAGCCACACCTGATAGGCGACGCTCGCGCTGCCGATGGCGGGGTGGCGCAGGTGCATGTCGCCGGTGGTGCAGTCCGCGACCTCCCCGGCCGCCCACATCCGGGCGAACCGGTCGCTGCGCAGGGTGAGTTCCGTGATCAGGTCCGCCAGCCGCGCGTCGTCCGGGAACCGGCCCGCGGTGAGCCTCAGATACGCGACGTGGATTCGCGCGAGGTCGTCCCAGTTGCGGTGCAGCTCCCGGGTGCGGGGGTCGGTGAAGAACATCCGCGGGACGGAGGGACGGCGTTCCGGGGCGCCCGGCGCGTCGAAGTCCACGTGCCCGGCGAACAGCGCGTGACCCGCGCGGTTCCAGGCGAGCACGTCACCGCGCCTGCCGAGCACGATCGCGGGCGTCGTCCCGGCCAGCGCGTCGAGCAGCGCGAGCACACGGGGGTGGGGGTGTTCGACGGGAGGTTCGGCGGGAGCGGCCCGACCGCTCCGGCGGGCGAGGTTGTGCAGGTGCGCCGTCTCGACCGGGTCCAGTACCAGCACCCCGGCCAGGGCGTCGAGGACCTGCGCCGAGACGCTGCCCGCCCGGTCCTGCTCCAGCCGCGTGTAGTAGCCGGCGCTGACACCGGCGAGATGGGCCAACTCCTCCCGGCGCAGCCCCGGAACGCGCCGGCTGCCGCCGTAGGTGCGCAGCCCGATCGCGTCCGGGGTGACCCGGTCGCGGCGGCTCTTCAGGAACGCTCCGAGACTCTCCACCCGTCCGAGCCTACGGCTGTCCCGTCACCCCCGGTGGATCGGTGTGCGGCGTCTCGGGCGGAGCGATGGCCGCTCCCCGGCCGATGGTGTGGGGCGCCGGACGGGATGCCGTCCGGGGCGAGGGCGGGACGCCCGGGCCACGGCGTGTCCGGGCGTTCGGACGCCGCCGCGAGGTGCCGTGGCCTTTGTCGCGCACCCGCCGAGGATGTCGGGACGGTTCTCGGGCACGGCCGACCGTGCGGTGCGAGGGTGCACCTGGCGGGTGTACCCACACCGGGTGTCTGGCTGTCCTCCTCCGATGCCCGGAGCCTGGACGGCATGACCCGACGCCCCTCTCCCGTCTCCGGTGCCGTCCCGCTCAGGGCCTGGCTCGGTCTGCTCGTCGTCCTCGGTCCGGTGCTGCTGGTCTCGATGGACGGATCCGTGCTGTTCCTCGCGATGCCCCGGCTGAGCCGGGCGCTGAACCCCAGCGCGGACCAGGCGTTGTGGATCCTGGACGTGTACGGCTTCGCCGTCGGGTCCCTTCTCGTCGCGTTCGGGAGCCTCGGCGACCGCTTCGGACGCCTCCGGCTCCTCATGGCCGGCGCCGCCCTCTTCGGCCTCGGTTCGGCCGCCGCCGCCTTCGCCCCCACGCCGGAACTGCTCATCGCCGCCCGCGCGGTCATGGGGATCGCGGGCGCGACGCTGCTCCCCTCCGCGCTCGCGGTCCTCGGTGAACTGTTCACCGACCCGGGGCGACGGGCCCGGGCCATCGGGATCTTCGCCGCGGCGTTCGCGGCGGGCTTCGCGATCGGGCCGGTCATCGGCGGTGTGCTCCTGGAGCACTACTGGTGGGGGTCGGTGTTCCTGGTCAACCTGCCCGTCATCGCCCTGTTCCTCTGCCTGGCCCCCGTGCTGCTGCGCGAGGTCCGGGCCACGCGACCGGGCCGGATCGACGCGATCAGCGTGGTGACCTCCGCCGTCGGGCTCCTGCTGGCGATCCACGGCGTCAAGCGCGCCGCCGCCGAGGGCCCGACGGCCACCGCTGCCGCCTCCCTGCTCCTGGGCACCGCCGTACTGGGGTGGTTCGCCCTGCGACAGCGCCGCCTCCCGCACCCCCTGATCGAGTTCACGCTGTTCCGCGACCGGACCTTCGCCGTCGCCGTCGTCACCGGCCTGCTCCCGCTCGCGGCCTGGTCGGCCACCGCCTACCTGTCCGGGATCTATCTGCAGTCCGTCCTCGGCCTCCCCGTCCTGCGGTCGGCGCTCCTGGCGCTGCCCGGAGCCGTCGTGCTCACCACGGCCTGCGTCGTCGCCCCGACGGCCGTCGACCGCTTCGGCAGGCGCGTCGCACTGCTCGTGTGCCATTTCTCCATCGCCGCCGGTCTGCTCCTGCTGCTCCTCACCACCGCGACCGGCGGGACCCGCTGGTACATCGCCTCCACCGCGGTCGCGGGCCTCGGCTACGGCATCTCCTTCGCCGTCGTCGCCGACACCGCCGTCGCCGCGGTCCCTGCCGAGCGGGCCGGATCCGCGGGGGCGATCGCCGAGACCAGCAACGAGATCGGCAACGCCCTCGGCATCGCGCTGCTCGGTTCGCTCGCCGCCGTGGTGTTCCGGCTCGGGGTCCCCGGCCTCGCCCCCACGCTCGACGAGGCGCTCCAACTCCCCGGCCTGACCGCGGCGGTCGTCAGCGACGCCAAGTCGGCCTTCGTCACCGGACTGCACGTCGTCGCGGCGACGGCAGGTCTCCTGCACCTCGTCCTCGGCCTGCTCACGCGCCGCTGGCTGCCACGGGAGACATCGGGAGGCGGGGCCGGGAGGGAGGCCGTGGCGCGGGCGGCGGCGAAGCGGTGATCCGGGCAGACCACCTGCCTTCCGCCGAGGGCCGGGGCGGGCGCGGAGGTTGGGAAGCAGGGGCCCGCACGGACGGAGGCGGGAGGGGGCCCTCGCGGAGCGGCCCGGCCGGAAGCATCGCGCCTTTTTCCCCCCCCGGGGGTGATCCCCCTCGGGTCGACGACCGCACGGAGTGCTCTCCCGTCAGCTGAACTCACCAGCGTGGTCGACGGCCCATCGCGCGAAGGTGCGGGCCGGGTGGCCGGTCAGGCGCTCGACGTGATCGGTGACGCGGTTCGACTCCGGTCGGCGCACCGCAGCGGCGATGAGCGCCTCCACCAACCGCTCGGGACGACCGTCCGCGAGCATGCGGGACCGGGCGAGGCCGGCGGGAAGGGCCTTGAAACCCAGTCGGCGCCCGAGGGCGTCACCGAGCCGGGCGATCTGGCCGGCCCGGCCGAGCACCTCGGGCCCGGTCAGCAGATAGGGGATGGTGTCCGGGTGGGCGTGGTGCGGTGCGAGCAGTACGGCCGCGGCAGCATCGGCGACATCGCGTTCGTCGACGACGGCCGTGCGCGCGGTGTCCGTGCCCGCGACCACGTCACCCGCACGCAACTGAGCCTTCCAGCCACGGGCGTTGGAGGCCAGCGTGTCACTGCGCAGGATCACCGGACCCAGTCCGGCGTCGCGCAACAGGACTTCCATGTCGGCGTGCACCTGGACGATGGGATCGCTCTGCCGGGCGGCGTCGTCGTCCACCGCCGTCGAGGACACGTAGACGACACGGGGCGCGGCCGCGACGAGTTCCGCGACCACGGGGTGGGCGGGGGCGGAGTCGAGCAGGGGCCAGAGGAGAAGGACGGCGTCGATGTCCCGGAGCGCGGCGCGGAGCACCGCGGGTTCCGTGAGGTCGCCGACCACCAACTCGACATCGTCCGGGAGGCCGGATGTCCGACGGTGCACCAGGCGGCGCACGCGCGCGCCGCGTGCCCGGAGACGGACGACGACCTCACGGCCGAGGTTGCCGGCGGCACCGGTGACCAGAACCGAGGCACTGCGAGGGGCGCCCGTGGGGCGTTGGGTTTCAGGCATGATCGAGACGCTAGGGGTTCAGGTCGGCATGAAGGCAAGGGGTGTGGTGATGCGAACGATCGGCGCGGCAGCCGCGGAACTCGGCATCGAGGCCCATGTACTGCGGCACTGGGAGGAGACGGGGGCGCTCACCGTGCCCCGCGACGGCCACGGCTACCGCGTCTATGACGACAGCACCCTGGAGCAGGCACGCACCGTGCTGAAGCTGCGACGCGTCGGGCTGTCCCTGCCGGAGGTGAGGGCCGCGATGGCGCCGAGAAAGCAGGATGCGCAGGCGGTGGTGAGAGCGAAGATCACCGCCCTCGAGGGCGAACTCGCCCGCACACGGCAGGCCATCACCTTCCTGCAGCACACCGTCGAGTGCCGGCACCGCTACCTCGACGACTGCCCGGACTGCGCACACTTCGTCCGCGAGCCCTGAGCGGGCCTCCGGTACGGCACCGACCGGCCGTCTCGACCGTGGAAGATCCGGCACCGTGAGAAGCATGAACGTCGCGCAAAGCGGGTGGCATCCGGGGTGGCCATGACGGCGTGGTCCCCAACAAGTCTGTGTGACCGGGTACTTCACCCGACTCGTGGCTAATCTGGGCAACCATGAACAGAAGAAGGCAGAAGAAGCTGCCCAAGCGTCTCGTCGAGGCGGCGATGGTCGGCGACAGCGCCCGGACCAATGCTCTGCTGCGGGCCGGGGCCCGCCCCGAGACAAGCGACGCCGAAGGGACCACGCCCCTCTACGCGGCGTCGGTCCACGGAGCCACCGACACCGTCCTGTGTCTCCTGGCGGCCGGGGCACTGCCCGACACCGAGAGCGGACACGGCACGGAAGGCACACCCCTGTGCGCGGCCGCGTGCTGGGGTCACACCGAAACGGTGCGCGCGCTCCTCGCCCACGGCGCCGACCCCGGTCTGCGCGAAGACCACGGCACGGGCAGGTCCCCGCTCGAATGGGCGATGGCCGGGCCCTTTCCCGAAACGATCGCCGCACTTCTCGCCGCAGGTGCCCGGCCGCACGACCGGGCCCCATCACCCGTCTCGGAGTGCCGGGTCCCGTGACCCACGCGCGACACGTCCTGGAGCGTTCTGCGCCGCAGGTCGTTCGCCTACGGACCCGAGCAACCGGTGCCGGCCCCTTCAGCGCGTGGACGACGAGTCGGTCCCGCTCGTCGTCGACGATGTCGGCCTGAACGTCGGTCTGCCCATGCCTCTCAGAGGCTGCCGACCGACGTGTGCGAGCGGGACACCGTGGCCGTCGATGGCGTCAGAACTGCTCCGGGACCCGCATCCATGTCCGGGCACGCCTCCAGGTTCCGTCCGCACCGCACCTCACCGCACCGAGAGACGGCACGGCACACGCCCGCCGCGTCCCGGAAGCCACCGAGTCGCCGCGTCTCCCGGCCGTTCAGGTCAACGACCAGCCCTGCCGCTTCGGAGACATGGCGAACATCCAGGGGTGCGCGCGCCGTTCATCGGCTGCTGGGTCGACGGCGGTAGATGTGGCTCCCCGCAACCATGACGGCCACCGCCGCCCACACGGCCCACCACACGGTCGAGAGACCACCGAGTGCGGACGCCACGGCGAACCCGACACCCCCGGCAGCAGTGCAGATCACGTCGCCGTACCGGAAGATGAAGGGCATGCCTGCCCCTTTCTGCTCTGGCTGACCGTCTGGCCGGTCCGGCATCTCGGAGACCCGCAGGGGCGACTGTCGCTCGACCCATTCTCTCACCGTCGACGGCCCGCGGCAGCTCTGATGCACCGCACGAACCCGAGCGGCCAGGCAACCCGCCCGGATGGCACGACGGTTCACGGCGGTGCCGGTACGTATGGCTGTGACCGTGAACAGATCGCCCGGCACTGTTCACGGAATCCGACCGGTGCCGCGGCCGGATCGAGGTCCCGCCGCCCCTTGCCCAGGACAGTGGCCTTCCCTGCCCCGGCTGACGCCGACCGCCGGGGACGGGGCCGACGCGGCGCCAGGCCGGCCGGCGCCCGTCACCCGGTGTCCGTCACCCGGTGCCTCACCTCGGTCGCCCATCGGTCGCAAGCGGCCGGGCGTCAGACGGCCACCGGTACCGGCGCCTCCGTCGCGGCCGGGTCCGTGTGCGGGTGGTGCCAGAGGCCGCGGGCGGCGAGGCGGGGCAGGACGCCCTCGCCGAACCAGTACGCCTCCTCCAGGTGCGGGTAGCCGGACAGGACGAACTCGTCGATGCCCAGGGCGTGGTACTCCTCGATCCGCTCGGCGACCTCCTCGTGGCCGCCGACCAGGGCGGTGCCCGCGCCGCCGCGCACCAGGCCGATCCCCGCCCAGAGGTTGGGGCGGATCTCCAGGTCGCCTCGGTCGCCGCCGTGCAGGGCGAGCATGCGCCGCTGCCCCTCCGACTCGCTGCGGGCCAGGCCCTCCTGCACCGCCCGCACGGTCGCCGGGTCGAATCCGTCGAGCAGCCGGTGCGCCTCGGCCCAGGCGTCCCGGGCGGTGTCGCGGGTGATGACGTGCAGCCGGATGCCGAAGCGCGGGGCGCGGCCCCGAGCGGCGGCGGCCTCCCGCACCCGGGCGATCTTCTCCGCGACCTGGGCGGGCGGCTCGCCCCAGGTGAGGTACACGTCGGCGTGCCGGGCGGCGATCTCGCGGGCCAGGGGCGAGGAGCCGCCGAAGTACACCTCCGGCGCCGGCTCGGGCACCCGGGTGAGCCGGGCCTCCTCGACCCGCAGGTGCGTGCCGTCCAGATCGACGGTGCGGCCCTCCCACAGCCCCCGTACGACGGTGAGGAACTCCCCGGTGCGCCGGTAACGGTCGTCCTTGTCGAGGAAGTCCCCGTAGGCCCGCTGCTCGCGGCTCTCGCCGCCGGTGACGACGTTGAGCAGCAGGCGTCCGCCGGTGTGCCGCTGGAAGGTGGACGCCATCTGCGCGGCGAGGGTGGGCGAGATGGCCCCGGGGCGGAAGGCCACCAGGAACTTCAGCCGCTCGGCGGCCTGCGAGACCATGGCCGTGGTCAGCCAGGCGTCCTCGCACCAGGCACCGGTGGGGGTGAGGGCGCCGACGAAGCCGAGGTCCTCGGCGGCGCGGGCGATCTGGGTCAGATAGCCGACGGTCGGCGGCCGGTGCCGCCCGAAGGACGTGGCCGGGGTGCCGTGTCCGCCGCCGACGACATCGCGGCTGTCGCCGCTCGTGGGCAGGAACCAGTGGAAGGTGAGGGACACGAGGGTCTCCGTTCGGTGCGTGCGCGGACACCGCCGCGGGGGGACGGTCCGGGCGGGGTGCGCGAGGTCGTGCGGGGGTGCGGACCCGCGAGGGATCCGGGGCGGGACGGGGTCCGGGGCGGGTCAGCCGGTGGTGGCCAGGACGGGGAGACGGGCACCGAGCGCCGCCGAGAACCGGTCGACGACCCCGGCGAGGGCCTCGGCGGCGGCCGGGGCCACGGAGACCGTGCCGTCCTCGTGGGCGGTGATGTCGCGGTCGAGCGTGAACCAGCCCGGCACGACGTGTTCCGCGCCCATGGAGGTGAGCACCGGCCGCAGGGCGTAGTCGATGGCCAGGACATGGGCGGTGGAACCGCCGGTGGCCAGCGGCAGCACGGTCTTGCCGGCCAGGGCGTACTGCGGGAGCAGGTCCAGCAGCGCCTTCAGGACTCCGGAGTAGGACGCCTTGTAGACGGGCGTGCCGACGACGACGCCGTCGGCGCGGGCGAACAGTGCGGCGGCCTCCACGATCGCGGGGTGCCGGAAGTCCGCGCCGAGCAGGGCCTCGGCGGGGACGGTGCGGACGTCGAGCGGGATCACCTCGTGGCCCTGGGCGGTCAGCCGGCCGTCGAGGTGGCGCAGCAGCCGGTTGGTGCGGGAGGAGACCGAGGGGCTCCCGGAGACGGACAGGACGATGGCCATGGGTTCTCTTTTCGGGACAGCGGGCCGGCGGAGCGGCCGGAGGGCGGACCGGGCACGGTGCGGCCGGGAACGGCGCGGGACGGCGCGGTGCCGGGGACGGCACGGCGGTGTCCGCGGGGTGCGCGGTGGCGGCACCGGGCGCGCGGCGCCCCCGTCCCACCGGCGCGGAACGGCCGGTCGCGGGAAAGGGGAAGGGGCAGGGGAAGGAAGGCGCCGCGGGGGGACGGGAGGGGTCAGGCCGCCGGGCGACAGAAGGCGCTGGAGACACGCGCGAGGTCGACATGGCGTCGCCGCGTGAGGTCCAGTCGCAAGGTCATGCCGTGAATCGTGTCAGCGGCCGGAGAGGAGCGTCAAGGAGATCCGGGCCCGTTCCCGCCCCGCGGACGCCGAATTCATACCGGTGTGACAAACGGACGTACTCCAGGGGCCGTTGCCCGTCTCTTCCTCCCCCGGCTACACATAAGGGAAAAATAAGAGCAGAATGGACGTAGTCACCGAAGGAGACGACGTCATGGCCAACGTCTCGCACCCCAGAGGGGCCACCCACCCCGCGGGGGACATCACCGCTCACCCCGACGCCTCGGAGATGCGGGCCCGCTACGCCCGTGTGCTCGGAGGCCGCGACGTGGCGCTCATGGACGGGCCGGTGTTCCTGCTCGGCCTGTACTGCGCCGCGTCCCCGTGGATCGTCCACTACACGGCGAGCCAGCCCGCGCTCATGACCCACAACCTGATCATGGGTGTGGCGATCGGCCTGCTGGCGCTCGGGTTCACCCGGGCCCCCGACCGCATGTACGGCCTGAGCTGGGCCATGTGCGCGATGGGAGCGTGGATGATCGTCGCACCGTGGATCGTCGGGTCCCACCCGGACGCCGGCGTCATCTGGAACAACATCGTCATCGGAGCCCTGGCACTGGTCCTTGGGGCGGCCTGCGCCGTCGCGTCGGCGCGGAGCACGACCAGACGGTAGGGGACGAGCCGACGGAAGGAGCCCGCGCGGGCCGGTCCACCTCCCCGGACCGGTCCGCGCGCCTGCTCTCCGGGGCCGCGGAGCGTCGGCCTCCGCTCGCGCATAGGCTGGGCGGAGCCCATCGGGGGCCGCACTGCGAGGAGGACCGGACACCATGGTCGTGAAGGACGCCGAACTGCCGTACCTGCGCCGTTGCGTGGAGCTGGCGGCCCGGGCGCTGGAGGCCGGGGACGAGCCGTTCGGCTCGGTGCTGGTGGGCGCGGACGGGACGGTCCTGGCCGAGGACCACAACCGGGTGGCCTCGGGTGACCGCACCCGTCACCCCGAGTTCGACCTGGCCCGCTGGTCCGCCGCCCACATGTCACCCGAGGAGCGGGCCGGGGCCACGGTGTACACGTCCGGCGAGCACTGCCCGATGTGCTCCGCCGCGCACGCCTGGGTGGGGCTCGGCCGCATCGTCTACGTCGCCTCGTCGGAGCAGCTCGGCGGCTGGCTCGCCGAACTGGGCGTCCCGGCGCCGCCGGTGCGGACACTGGCCGTGCGCGAGGTCGCGCCCGACGTGGCGGTGGACGGCCCGGTCCCGGAGCTGGTCGAGGAGGTCCACGCGCTGCACCGCAGGTTCCACACCGGGCGGTGACGCCGCGGCCGGATCCCGCGCCGACGGAACGCGGCGACCCGGCGGTGTGGGTACGGAGAGGTCCCCGCGGTGGAGACCGCGGGGACCCGTGGGGCCGCGCCGCCGGGGCACGGTCCCTCACCGTTCCCGGACCGGGGCTCCCGGAACCGGAACCCGCCGGGGCGGGGCCCTGAGCGGGCCTCCGGTGGCCGGGTGCCCCGGAACCGGCCCCGCCCGATCCGGACACCCCCGGACCGGACGCTCAGGAACCGGAGGCCCGGGGACCGGACGCCCCAGGGCCGGATGCTCCCGGACCGGACGTTCCCGGACCGGACGTCACCTGACCGGGCACCGCCCGGTCAGGCGTCCCGCCCCGGGCGGAAGCGCCGGTAGAGGGCGGCGCCGCCGAGGGCGAGCGCCGTACTGCCCGCGAGCGCCGTCATCGTCCCGTCCGCACCGGTGTGGGCGAGGGACGCCTCGGTCCCCGGCCCGGCCGACGGCGGGGCCGCGGGCTCCGGAGCGGGCTTCGCCGGAGTGTGCGGCTCGGCGGGGGCGGACGGCTCCGGCGACGGTTCCGGCGTCGGCTCGGTCGGGCGCTCCGGCGGCTCGGGGCGGTCGCCGGGGGCGTTGACCGACTGGTTGCCGAACACCGGGTTGCCGACGCCCACCACGTTCACGCTGTTGCCCGTGACGTTGACGGGTACGTCGACGGGGAGCTGCACCCCGTTGCCGGAGATCACTCCCGGGGAGCCGACCGCGGCGCCCTCGGCGGTGGCACCGCCGGAGGTCCCGCTCGACGCGCCGCCGTGGGACCCGGATCCCTCGCCGTGGCCGCCGGAGCCGTGCTCCTTCCCGGGGCCGGCCTCGCTCCCGCCCGTGTTGGCGCACTTGTTGCCCGCGGCGGGGTTGAGGAGCCCGACCACATTGACGGTGTTGCCGCAGACGTTCACCGGAACGTCGACCGGGAGCTGCACGGTGTTCCCGGAGATCACTCCGGGAGAGCCGACCGCGGCGCCGTCGGCCGAGGCCCCGCCGGCCGCGAAGGCCGCGTACGCGGGCAGCGTCACGGCCATCGCACCGGAGGCCGCCACGGCGAGCACACCGTTTCGGGTAACCCTTCGCATGAGGTTCCCTGCCTTCCAGACATGGTCGCGGGCACTCGCCCGCAGCGGGTAAACCCCGGGCGGGCCGTCCGGGTTATGGCCTCATGATCTTTCACCCGTTCGGCCGCCCCCACCCGAACATCCGCCGTCGTCACCGCAAGGACGTGCGAGCCGGGCGCCGAGCGGACGGCGGCCGGTGACACCGAGGGTGCCGGCGTCATCACGAGCGGGCGCGCGGTGACCCCCGCACCGGTGCCCGGAGGCGGCCCCGCCGGGGCCCGCTTAGGGTGGGCGCGGGCGCCGAGCACCGGTCCGCGACGGAGCGTCCGGGAGGCATCGATGCAGGTCAAGACGTCGACTCGGCCCTCTCTCGGGGGCCGCGCGGTCACCGGGGCACTCGGTCTGGCCCTGCTGGGCGCGGGCCTCCCGGCCACCATCGCCGAGCCCGCGTCCGACGGACTGTCGCGGTTCCACCGGCAGACCGTCCGCTGGTCGCGCTGCGTCGGCGTGGACATGCCGCCCGACCTCCAGTGCGGCAAGGTCACCGTCCCCCTCGACTACGCCCGGCCCGGCGCGGCCACCCTCGACCTCGCGGTCGCCCGCTACCGCGCGACCGGCGGCTCGCGCGGGTCCGTGGTGCTGAACTTCGGCGGTCCCGGCGGCTCGGGCGTCGACGAACTCGCCGCCGCGGGCAAGGAGTTCATGCAGCTGACCAACGGCTACGACGTGGTGTCGTTCGATCCGCGCGGTGTCGGCCGCTCCTCCCCCGTCACCTGCGGACCCGCCACGGCGGAGATCATGAAGGCCACGGACCCCGACCGGGAGCTGACCGACCCCCGGGAGGCGCTCCGCATCCTGCGCGACGCCTCCGCCCAGTGCGCGGCGCACTCCGGACCCGTGCTGCGTCACATGGGCACGGTCGACGCCGCGCGCGACCTGGACGTGATGCGCCGGGCGCTCGGCGACGACCGGCTCAACTACCTGGGCTTCTCCTACGGAACGCGGCTGGGGGCGGTGTACGCGGCACGGTTCCCCCGCGCGGTGGGCCGGATGGTGCTGGACGGCGTGGACACCCTGACCGAACCGCCCTCCGCGCAGGGGCTCGCCGGGGCGCGCGGCCAGCAGATCGCGCTGGACCACTTCCTCGACTGGTGCGTGCGGGACGTCGCCTGCCCGTTCGGCCGGGACGCGCGCACCGCCCGCGGCGCCGTGGTGCGGATCGTCGCCTCGCTGGACTCGGATCCGGTACCGAGCGCCTTCGGGGAGCCCTTCTCCGGCCAGGACCTCGTCGGCGCCATCGGACAGGCGCTCTACAGCCGGCAGCTGTGGCCGTCACTGGAACGGGCCCTCGGCCAGTTGCTGGACGACGGCGACACCCGCGGCCTGGAGGGCTTCACCTCCGGCGGCGTCACCCTCCCCGTCCGCGCCGCGCCGCCGCCCGCCCCCCGGGCCGCCGGCGCCGGGCTCACCGACCCGGAGGACGTCCCCCTCGACAACATGCCGTCCGCGCTGATGGCGGTGAACTGCGCGGACGATCCCGACCGTCCCACGGCCGGGCAGGTGACCCGGTCCCTCGGGGAGCTGCGCAGGCGCTACGAGGAGGCGTCCCCGGTCTTCGGCCGCTACCGGCTCACCCAGGTGCTGATGTGCCACGGACGCCCCCGGGGCACCGACTACATCCGCGAGCGGGTCAAGCACGTCGACACCCCGAGGATGCTGCTGGTGGGCACGCGCGGCGACCCGGCGACGCCGTACCGCTGGACCGAGGAGACCGCCCGGCGGCTCGGCCCCTCGGCCGTGGTGCTGGACAACCGGGGCGAGGGGCACACCGGGTACGCCTCCTCCAAGTGCGTGCACCGCAAGGTGGACGACTTCCTGCTGTACGGCTCCCTGCCGTCCGGCGGCAGCTCCTCCTGCGGTCCGGAGGGCGACGACCGCTGAACGGCGCCCCGACCGGCGCGGGCACCCGGCGCACCACCCCGGGCGGGGTGAATTGCCCCGAATGCCGGATACGCCCCACGGCTCTATGGTGCTGACATGGAGCACGAGCTGAGTCCCGACACCCTCGCCGAACTGCGGCGCGCCCGCCCGTATCCCGCGGTGTCCGTACTGACGCCGACCCACCGCCGCGCACCGGACAACTCCCAGGACCCGGTCCGGCTGCGCAACATCGTCGCGGAGGCCAAACGGCAGCTGGAGGACGACCCGGCGGTCACCCGCGACCGGCGCCTCGACGTCTCCCGGGAGCTGGACCGGGCCCTCGCCGAGGTGGACCTCACGCACGCCGAGGACGGCCTGGTCCTGTTCGCCGCGCCCGGCGAGCACCAGGTGTGGACGCTCGCCCGTTCCGTTCCGGAGCGGGTCGTGCTGTCGGACACCTTCCTGACCCGCAACCTCGTGGCCGCCCAGGCGTCCGAGCGGCCGTTCTGGGTGCTCTCGGTCGCGGCCGACCGCGTCACCCTGTGGAGCGGCGGGGTGGACCGGGTCACCGAGGAGCACCTCAACGGCTTCCCGATGGACCGGCCGCCGGAGAACTTCGACCCGGAGCGCCAGGAGCGCATCGGGGACTCCCCCAGCACCTTCCAGGACGAGGGCACCCGCCAGTTCCTCCGCGAGGCGGACGCCGCGATGGCCGAGGTGCTGCGCGCCCATCCCCGTCCGCTGTACGTCACCGGCACGCAGGCGGCGCTGGCGCTGATGGAGGAGGCCGGAACCACGCTGCGCGACGCGATGACCGTCCCGCACGGCGGCCTGGCCAACGGCACCCCGGAGGCCGTGTGGCAGGCGGTCGCCCCGGCCCTCACCGACGAGGCGCGCGGCGCGGCCGACGAGGTGGCGCGGGAACTGGAGGCGGCGCGCGGGCGCAAGGACTTCGCGGCCGGCGTCGACGAGCTGTGGGAGAACGCCCGCACCGGACGGGTCCGGCTGCTGGCCGTCGAGGAGAACTACCGGGTGACCGTGCGCGACGACGGCGACCACCTGGTCCCGGCGGAGAGCGGCGACCTGGACGCCCGCGAGGACATCGTGGACGAGATCGTCGAGCAGTGCCTGGACACCGGGGCCGATGTCCGCTTCGTGCCGGACGGCGCCCTGGGGGACGCCCACGGCATCGCGGGCGTCCTGCGGTACTGACCCCGGCACCGGCCCGGGCCGCGCCCGTACACGAACCGGCACGGGCGCCCGTACGCGAACCGTCCCCCGCGACGGCACCGGCCCGAGGGGGACACCGCTCCCGGAGCGTGCCGCCCGCGTCGGCCGTGACACCCTGCCCGCCGCACGCCCCGCCCTCCGGCGGCCGCGCGGCGAGCGGGGCGGGAACGGCGGACGCGATCCGGGTTCACGCGGCGCCAGGACGGTGGGCGCCGGCGACCGAAGGCACGAGCCCGACTGGCGCGCGAGCGCGAGGGCCTGCGTCCCACGGACCACGAGCAGATCGCGGCGGCGCGCAGGCACTGCACGCGGCTCGCCCGCGACATCGCGGCGGGTATGTGATCGGCCCGGATCACTCGGTGTCCGGAATCCTCGAAGCCACGCCTGGGCAGCGGCCGGGTCAGGCGGTGCCCGTGGTCTCGGAACGGGCACCGGGCCGGACCCGCCCCCCGGCTGCGGGAACCGGAGGCGGCGGACCGGTCGGACCCGGCTGGTCATCACCGCCTGCGGCCGACTCCGCCTCGCTCGTCCGATCACCCGCGCCCCGTGGGACCCCGGGGAAAGCCGACCCGACCCGCACCGGCTCACGTCTGTCCGGGCCAGGCGGACGTCTCGGAACCACCGCCAGGACACGCCCTCCCCCGCCGGACCACCGAAGTCCCGCACGGCGCTCACCTCGACCGGCTTGGGAACGACGCAACGCCCACCGGGCCATGGAGCAACCTATGATCCGGACGTGGATGGTGAACTGCGGTTCCGCAAGGCGCTGATGCGGGCTGATCGTGGTGAGGGCGAGGTCGCGAAAGCTGCTTTGCGTGACCTCGCAGGCGAGCTCGGGGCTTCAGCACTGAAAGTGAGAGCCCTGGTGGTCCTTGGCGACATGCTGGCCTCTGACGGTGATCACGGCACAGCCGGGCACGCACTGCGCGAGGCCGTCGCCCTGGGCGAGTCACTGGACGGGGCTGATGATCTGGTGGACTACGAGGTGAACCGGGCGCGCGACATCCTGGAACATCTGCGCTGACGTCCGACACCCCACTCGGCAGGGCCGCAACGCCTCCGGCCTCGGAGTTCGCGAAGAGCAGGGCCGAAGGACGGGCGACTCCGCCCTCGGACGGCCGCCCCGGTATTCGTAAGCTGTTTCGTGGACGATCACGGCGGCTCCGGACCTCGGGCGACGCCACACACCGCGGAACCGGAGGCGGACATGCGGAAGAGGCGCCCCCTTCTCGGAGCTCTCTGCTACTTCCTGATGGGCGGTGCGTGCCTGCTGGTCGCCGTCGCGATGGCGACGGGAGTGAGGCAGGCGGTCCATCTGCTCCCGGTCGTCATCCTGGGCGTTCCGGGTGCGGTGATGACGTTCCGCGCGCCGGTGTTCGGCGTCCGCTACGGGCCGGACGGGCTGAGGTACTCCGGGCTGTTCAACGCGCGGTCCCACGCGTGGGAGGACATCCTGGAGGTGCGGGTGGCCGTCCTGTCGGGCGCGGTCCACTCGTCCGACGTCCCGGAGCTGGTACTGGCCTCGGGCGGGACGGACCTGTTGTACATGCTGTCGGGCCACAGCTCCGTCCGGGTCCGGAACAAGCGGGTCGTGCGGCTGGTCGCCGAACTGGAGACGGCACGCGCGGCAGCTTCCTGACACCGGCGGAGCACCACTGCCTGCCCGCAGCTCCAGGCGTGCCGCATCCGTTCGGCCGGGTGGCACGCGGCCCGCCCCCGCAGTCAGCCACCGGGACGTCATCGGGGGTTCGACGGTGGAACGTCGGGATTCGAGGTGCACCAGCACTCCCCCGGTCATCGCCGAAACGGTGGCGCAGTGCCCCCGGTTACGGCCTCATGAGCGCATCCAGGTCGCGAAGGAGTCGACCAGGCCCGTGTAGAACCGTTCGCCGGGGACCGAGCCGGGGTTCTTGCTGGCGTCGTAGAAGGCGACGTTGGTGAAGGTGGCCGAGGTGGAGGCGTTGAGGTTCTTGTAGAAGGCGAGCTTGCCTCGGCCGAAGCCGACGAAGAGCCAGAAGACGCCCAGTGAGGCGGTGTTCTGGAGGAGGGAGCGGACCTCCGCCTTGTCCCAGGGCTCGTCACCGACCTGGGTCACGATGAAGGCGGGGTCGGAGGCTCCGGACTCCTGGTAGTGGCTGACGGCACGGCGCATCGCGTTGGCGACGTTCCCCCAGCCCCAGTCGACCTGGGTGTGGAGTTGTCCGATGCGGCCGCGGTAGTTGTCCAGCCGGATCTCCTCGAGGAACGGATCGTCTCCGCTGGAGAAGATCACAGGTACCGTGCCGTCGTCGTCGAGGTTGGCCGACAGGGCCAGGACGCGTTCGGCGAACGCCTGCACGGCGAACGACTCGTAGAGCTCCTCCATGTGCGAGTCGTGGTCCAGGATCAGGTAGACGGCGGCCCGCCGCCCCGTGATCCCCCGGTCCGCGAGGACCCGGCCGGCCTGGCGGGCGGGGGCCAGCAGGCCCGGGGCCCGCCGCTCCAGCTTCGTCAGGTCGACCGAGGCGGAGCCTGCGCTTGCCGTGCGCGTCCGAGCGGGCAGCGGCGCACCGCCGGTTTCGGGTTCCGGGTCGACGTCGACGCCGTAGTCGGTCGCCAGTCCCGCGAGGCCGGAGGCGTACCCCTGCCCCACGGCCCGGACCTTCCAGCCGTCACCGCGTCGGTACAGCTCCGCCAGGACCACGACGGTCTCGCCGGACGTGAAGTCCGGCGCGGTGAACGACGCCGCCGGAGCGCCGTTCTGGGTGACCGTCAGTCGGGGTGCCCGGGTGAAGACGGCGCCGGGCTGCAGCGGATCGGCGCTCGCCACGACAACCACACGGTGCACGCCCACCGGCAGGTGAGAAAGCTCCGCGGTGACCGCCGCGCCCTGGACGGACACGCCGTCCTGAGCCGGATGGTTGTAGAAGACCAGGTCGTGATCACCGCGCACCCTGCCGTCAGCACCGAGCAGCAGCGCGGACACGTCCGCCGACAGCCCCTGCACCGCCACCGTCAGCACCGTCCGCGCTGTCAGCAACGCCGTGTTCTCACCCTTACGCAGCAACATCGCCTTCCTCCGCCCCTGTTGATCACCGGAGGAGCAACGGTAGTCACCCGCGCGCGCCCGCGCCGCCTCTTCCCGTGCATCCGGCGAACCAACCGGCACCGCGGCCCCCGGCGTCGGCCGGTCCCCCGTCCCGACCGGCGGAAGCCAGGGGTTCACGTCCGGTTGAGGCGGGCGCGGTCGGCCGCTCCGGGGCCGCCGATCGACCGGTTCGTGGCCGACGGGTGCTGGAGCAGGTTCTGGCCCACCGGGTCGTCGTCGGCGGTGTCGCCGACCGCGGGCAGGGCGGCACCGGTGTCCCGGGGCACGGTCTGCCCGGTGGCGCCCTCGATCCATGCCGCGGCCGTCCTCACGAGCCCTTCCGCCGGCAGCGGTTCGGCGATACGGATGGAGTGGAGCAGGTTCGGGGCGGGTTCCTCCGCCAGGCGTGACGCGAACCGGGCGCGTACTTCGCCGACCGGAGACGCCCGGCGGGGCGAGCACCATGCGGACCGCGCGCTCGGCTTCTCCCCCCATGCCGTACTCGCCGCGTTCCTTCACCCGGTCGAGGAACGCGGCGACCACGCGTCGCGGAGTCGTCCCGGCCGCCGCCTCTTCCTGTATGCCGGGCTGCCCGCAGAGGTGCGGAGGGGCTGGCGCCGCCGAGTCGCCTCCGTCACGTTCCGGCACCGCCCGCCCCCGACCGGCGGGTCACAGGGAGACACCGTGAAGCACGCCCGCGCGCCCGGGACCACGGCGGGGAGCGCGCCGACGCCGGGGGAAGACGTCCTCCACCCCCTGGCCTGCTGAGGGCTGTTCGCAGCGCTTGCTGGCCAGAGCGAACACGTCCAGGAGGCACAGCAGAACCACGACTGCGGCGCAGAGTTGAACCGCCGTCAGCAAGCCGGTCGCGGTGGCCGGGAGGCCGACTCCGACGAGGGGGACTCCGACGCCGAGGCAGACGACGTAGAAGCCGGAGGGCACCTCCGCGTGCCGGTCCTCGGGGGCGAGCAGGTTGACCTGGATGATGCCGCCGAGGAAGGTCAGCCCCTGCCCCCTCCCGCCGATGACGGTGGCGGCCAGCAGCAGGGCGAGTGAGCCGGTACGTCCGGCGACCACCAGCAGGACCGGGCCGACGGCCGGCAGGACCGGGTCCGTGATCCGGAGGCCGGGCGCCCGGCGTCCCGGCACCGCGAGTTGCGCGGCCACAAAGCAGGCGGGCATCAGCGTGACGGCTCCGCCGGCCAGGGCGAGGTTGCCGCTGCCGGAGCAGGGTGACGTGGCGGGCGCTCAGGAAAGTCCGGTCACGGAACTCAGTGCAGCGGGGGACGCTCCGGACGCCGCGCCCACGGCCAGGCCCTGCAGCAGGCGGGCCGCGAAAAGGCGGGCGATGCCGTCGGCGAGGGCGAACACGAGGGAGCCGAGCGCGGCCGGCAGTACGGCCGGGAGCAGCACCTTGCGGCGGCCGACGAGTCGGGCGGAGGTCTGCGATGAGCAGGGACGGGATGGGCGGGGCGACGTGCACCGCGAAGATCAGCGTGAGCACGAGCGGGGAGAACCCGAATGAGTGCTCATATCCCCGGTGCCGGGGGGTGGGCAGATTCGTGCCGGTGAGCCGTACTTCAGCCGGTGGGCGTCCGCGGCGGACGGCGCGACGAGCGCTCAGCCGCATCGACGACGCCGCGGGTCAGTACGCCTGGTCGGCCTGGGGGGCGGGCGTGTCCCAAAGGATGTAGTGGTAGCGGTGACCCCCGTTCCCGACGCCCAGCCACTGGACTGCCGCCAGATGGTTCGCGCTGGTCGGCATGCAGAACCAGGTCCCCTCCAGGCCGGGGACCATCCAGGCGGTGGACGACGGCGAGGCAAGGGCGCTCGTACAGGTCTTCGGGGTAGCCCCCTGCGAGGAGTCCCCCACGCGTCCGTTCATGACGGAGAACGTGGTGCCGCCGTTCCACATCATGTCGGGGCTCGTCACCAAAGCCCCGACCGTGCCGTGCTCGAGATCGGCGCTGTAGCCCCTGAGGAGCGTGAAGTCGCCGGTCCTGAGGATCGCCACCGACGTTTCCGAGGGCGTCGGCGAAGGAGGGAGAGTGGTCACCCCACCGGCGGCCGGCTCGCTCGGGGCTGCGGTTCCCGTCGCCTCCGGAGCCGACGCCTCGGGTGATGCCGGGGAAGCAGCCGCGGGCCGGGCAGGGCGATTGGCCCCCTGAGTGACCAGCGTGACGACCAGGCCGAGCACCGGGACGAGGATGCCGACGACCCACCAGGCCCATTTCGGTGGCCCCGTCCTGGGCTCCGGGGGCGCGGGCCGCGGAGGATGCGGCGGCATCGGTGGATGTGGTCTCGTTCCGTCCGGCTCGCCCGTCATGCCGCTACGCCCCCGTATGCGCTTGACCGTCCACCCAAAGATCCTCACCGTACCCAGATGATCGAGTACATGCCATGCATTTGGCTTCAGCAGGATCCTCGACGGGCGCGGAACAGCCGTGCTTCACGACCGCGGCCCTGGAGCCCCGCGCTGGGCGAGACACGTGCGGCCTCGCAGTGACCGGGGCTCCGCCTGCGGCGGCGTCCTGGAGGGGCGGGCGTCTTCCTCTAGGACGAGCCGGGCTCCACGGGCCGCCGCGGCTCTTCCACCCGGGACCGTGGCGCCCCCGGAGCACGAGTCCAGGGGCACCGCGGGAAGAGATCAGACGCCGAACGCGGGGGGATAGCGGATGGTGCCGGTCGGGACGGAGCGGGTGTCGTCGAGGGCCAGGGCCATCATGGCTTCATCCGGTACGTCGAAGGGCGCGCGAATGCCGAAGCGGGAGGCGGGAGTGAAGCCGAACCGGGGATAGTAGGAGGCGTGGCCCAGGACAAGAACCAGGTTCTCTCCCACGGCCCGAGCCGCGTCCAGGGCGGCCCGAACGGCGGCGGTGCCGGCGCCGGTGCGCTGGACCGAGGGCAGCACGGCACATGGGGCCAGGGCGAGGGCGGGCTGACCGCCGACATGGCAGCGGGTGAGCAGCGCGTACCCGACCGGAGTGCCGTCGGCGGCCGCGGCGACCACGGCCAGGCCGTCGATCCACGCGTTCGGGTCGGCGCGCAGGGCATCGACGATGTCGGCCTCCGCGGCGGTGGGGAAGGCCCCGAGGAGAATCCGCCGGACGGCGGAGATGTCCTCGGTGGTCTCGGGGCGGGTGGTCCAGGTGGTCATGGTCCCCTTCTCAGGTGTCGTGTGTGCGCACGGCGGGCAGGCCACGTTCCGACGGGCACACCCCGGGGCGGCCCGCGCCTTGGTGCGGTGCCCCCGTCGGGCCCCGGCCGGGCGGGCCGTGGTTCCGGGGCGGTCATCGTCTCCCGTCACGGCACCCTCGGGGCAGCGGCACCGGCACCGGCACCGCCCTCCGGGGCCGCACCACCGGGTCCGGCCTCCGCGCATACCGGCTGCCGTGGCCACCGAACCGGAACGGGTCAAGATCCACATCGGTGCGGAAGGTCAGTGCCCGGACCGTTCGTCCGGCGACGGTGGCCGGTCCTCCCATTCTCTCCCGCCGGGAATTCGACGCGGTCACGGGGTCGCACGCCTTCCGCGACCGGCCGTGGCCGCCCGGCCGGCGCGCGGTCGGGCTTCTGAAGTCATCTGTTCCTCCCTCGGCAGGCGGGGGCGTGGAGCGTTCGGTACGGGTCGCGGTCGTCGGTGCCGGTGCCGGTGCCGGTGCATCGGGAATCTGCGCGGTGCGCGAACCGCGGCGGGCTCCCGGGTGTCGTGCACCGTCTTCGAGAAGGCCGAACGCGTCGGCGGGACCACTGGCGGGACACCCCCCATCCGGGCGTGGCCTGCGATCCGCCGCCCCGATACCACAGCTTCTCGTTCGCCCGGTCCACGACTGGCGCGGGAACTTCACCCCCGGGCTCCGAGATCCTCGGCCGCATCGAGGCGGTCTGCCGGGACCAGGGGCTCGACGGCGCCGTCCGGTTCCGCCGGGAAGTGCGGGACGCCGCCTGGGACGAGGGCGGGCGCGCCCGGATCGTCACCGGGACGGACGGCGGGACGGAGCGCTCCGACACGGTCGTCGCCGCAACGGAACTGTCAAAACCCTTGCCCAGAAGCCGACTTCGGATCGTCCCGCCGCCTCCGCGCAGCCGCCCGGTGCCCTCCGGGAAGACCCTGGCACATGCCAAAGACACCGTCGCGCCCGGTGTCGCCAAACGCCTCCCGGGGCGCCCCGGGCTGTGCGATCGTCGGAACGGTCCCTCCGCAGGCCCCGGCTCCCCACGGGGCCCTACCCGTCTGCACACCGGAGTGCGTCATGCCGTCCCCCCTCTCCGCGGGCCGCCCGGCCGCGCCGTCGCCGCACGGAGCGCTGGACGCGCTGATCCTGCGGACCCGGCGGCTGCGCGGCGACGTGGACGCGGCGCGGCACGCCGCCCCGGACGGCGCCGCGCACCCGCACGGCTCCCGGCGGCACGCCCTGTACGCCGTGGCGCTGCGTCACCTCGACGCCGCCGGGCGGAGCCTGGCGGATCTGCGGGGCGTTCCGGCGGCCGGGGAGCCGGCCGGGCCGCCCGGCCGGGTGGGCAGCGCGGAGTGGGACCTGCTGACGGGCCGGGCCGAGTGGTCGGCCGGGCTGTTCCGGATACTCGGGCGCGACCCGGACTCCGCACCGCTCGGCCTCGACGCCCTGCCCTCGGTGGTGCTGCCCGAGGACCGGCCCGCCCTCACCGGGATGGTCACCGACTGCCTCGTCGACGCCCGGCCCGTCGACGGGGAGTTCCGGGTGCGGCGGCCCGACGGCACCGTACGGCCCGTGCACATGCTGGGCGGTCCCGTGCCCGGCCCCGACGGCGGCATCGCCTCGATGTGGGCGGTGCTGCGCGAGACCGGCGTGCCCCTCCCGGGCCCGCGCCCGCGGCACACCCCGGGTACGGCGGCGGACCCCGGGGGGCAGGGTGCCGCCGGTGCCGTGGCGCCGCCGTGGCGCGGGCCGCTGCGGTTCCCGCGCCGGGGGCGGCCGGGCCTGGACCTCGCCGCGGACGGCCCGGCCTTTGCCGACGGCGGGCCCGGTACCGACGGCTGGTACGACGCGTGCGCGCTGGGCGGCGACGGCACGCTGCTCACCGTGGGCGTCCTCGCCGCGACCGCGCCGGGGACGGCGAGCGCGCCGGTGCCCGGCACCGCCCCCGAGGGGGGCGTCCGCACCGGCGGCAGCAGCGCCTCCCAGGGCATCGCGGCGCTGCTCGGCGCCCTGCGCGGGCTGGCCCTGGCCGGTGCCGGGCCCCGGGAACTGCCGGACCGGCTGGCCCTGTTCCTGGCGGACGCCGCGCTGCCGGCCCCGGCCGTCACCGTCTGCTGCGGCTACCGTCCCGGCACCCGCGCCCTCACCTGGGCGCACGCCGGGGGCCCCGCCCCGCTGCTCTTCCGGGGCGGGGCGGCCGGTGTCCTCGACGGCCCGGGGCGCACGGCGGTGCTCGCACCGGGTGACCTGCTGGTCCTGCGCACCGCCACGGCGGGGCCGGACCGGGGCCCTCTCACGGCCCTCGCCGCCCGGCTCACCGGGGCCCGCACCGCCGGGGAGGCGCTGCGGTGGCTCACCGGGGCCCCGGGCGGACCGGAGGCGCCCCGCCCGGAGACGGGCGGGTGGACCCTGGTGGCCAGGGTGACGGAGTAGCCACGGGACACGGCGGAACAACCGCCGCACGGCGCCCGGAGCGTGCCCCGGCGGGGGCTCCATCCGCCGGGCCCCCCGCACCGCCGGAGCCCCGCGGGCCGCCGGGGCCCTACGCCCGGGCGGCGGCCCCGCCCCGGCCCCCGGGCTGCCTCGGCCGGGGCAGTGCCAGGGCGATCTCCTCCCGCAGTTCCCTGATCCTCGGATACCCGGCGTACTCGGCGGTGAGCCGGTACATCTGGCGCAGCCGGTCCCAAGTGCGCCGGGAGGAGTTGGAGCCCATCGACACCAGGGCGAGCCGCGCGAACCCGTCCGCCTGTTCGGGGTCGTCCGCGATGAAGCAGGCGGACGCCATGGACAGGAAGTCGAAGATCTTGGACCGCTGCTGGGCGTCGACCCGCAGGGCGAGCGCCTTGTCAGCGTAGTGCCGGGCCTGCACGGCGGCGCCGGGCTCGAACTCGGCGAGGGTGCGGTGGGCGAGGGCCTGCATGCCGTACAGGTCGGCCTCGTTGAAGAGCTGCATCCAGCTCGGCGGCGGCACGTCGCCCCGGTCGGAGACGAACAGCTCCTCCGCCAGGCCCAGGGTGCGGCGCATCGCCTGGCCCCGGCCCATGGACGCCTGCGCCCAGGCCTCGACGGTGTGGAACATCGCCGTGGTGCGGGGCAGGGCCTCCTCGCCCGAGCCGGTGCGGGCGAGCTTCAGCAGGTCGAGCGCCTCGTCGGGGCGGCCGAGGTGGACCATCTGGCGGGCCGCCCGGGACAGTGCCTCCCCGGCGCGGGGCCGGTCCCCGCCCTCGCGGGCCGCGTGGGCCGCGATGACGAAGTACTTCTGGGCCGTGGGCTCCAGGCCGACGTCGTGCGACATCCAGCCCGCGAGGACGGCGAGGTTGGCGGCGACGCCCCACAGGCGCCGCCGGAGGTGGGGCGGGTGGTGGTAGGCGAGCATGCCGCCCACCTCGTTGAGCTGGCCCACCACCGCCTTGCGCTGGAGGCCGCCGCCGCGGGCGGCGTCCCAGGCGCGGAAGACTTCGACCGAGCGCTCCAGTTCCTCGATCTCCTGCGACCCGAGGGGCGCGGCCTCGTAGCGGTCGAACCCGGCGGGTTCGGCGTGCGGGGTGTCGAGGGAGTGGGGTGCGTCGGCGACCGGGGCGGGACCGGTGTGGAACCAGTCCCGCATGGCACCGCTGAGTACGGTTGTTCCCGCGGCGAGCGCGGCGCCCGCGCCCACCAAGCCGCGTCGGTTGAGCATGAGGTCCATTCCCGTGAATTCGGTGAGGACCGCCGCGGTCCGCCCGGACGCCCACGGCACTCCGTCGGGATGCTCCTCGTTCCCGTCGGGCGACCGCTTTCCCGCACGCCCGTGCCGGACCAGACCGAGGTCCTCGATGGTCACGACACGGCCGAGACGCTCGGTGAACAGCACCGCCAGCACCCTCGGCACGGGATCGCGCGGGATCTCTCCCATGTCGATCCACCGCCGCACCCGCGAGGTGTCGGTCGCCAGCTGGGGGTGGCCCATGGCCGCCGCCTGCCGGTTGACCAGCCTCGCCAGCTCACCCTTGGACCAGCCGGCCAGGCCGAACAGGTCCGAAAGGCGGGCGTTGGTTCGTCCACTCACGTCAAGCCCCCAGGTTCTCGGCTGAGTTGACACTAGCCCCGTGCGGATTGCCGGGCGACTATTCGCCACCGTTCGCCAGGGTGCGCCAGATGGTGTGCCACGGCCGGGCGGGTGTCAGGTAGGAAAGCGCCGTCCCGACCCGGTCGCCGGGGCTCACTCCCCAGGGTGGCCCGGCGGCCGGGCCGGGGGGCGCGACGACGACGAGGACGGCGCGCCCGTGGGGGCGGCGCCGTCCGGACAGGCACACCAGCCACACGAAGGGATCTGTCTCGCCCATGTACGCAGCATCGTCCTCCGTGGCCGCCCCGCCCCGCCCGCCGCACCCCCGTCCGGCGGGGAGCGGCGGCCCGTACCTGGCCCCCGCCCGTCCGGCGGCCCCGGTGCTCGGAGCGGGCAGGCCGCGGCACGGGGCGGTACCCGGCGGCCAGACACTCAGCGGACGGCTCGACCTGTCCGGCGCCCAGGGCGCCCAGTTGCGCGCCGCCATCGCCTCGGTGCACCGGGTCTGCCCCGAGTTCGCCCCGGTGCAGGTGCTGCGCCGCAGCGGCCGCTCGGTGCTGCTGGTCGGCACGACCGGGCGCAGTACGGCGGTCGCCAAGTGCCTGGTGGACCACTCCCCCGCGTGGGCGGAGCGCACCCGGCACGAGATAGGGGTCTACCGCTCGTTCGTCCGGCACCGCCCCCCGGTGCGGGTGCCGAGGCTGATCGCGGCGGATCCGGACAACGGCACCCTGGTGATCGAGCGGATGCCGGGCCGCCCGGCTGCGCTGCTGCGCCACCCGGTGGAGGCGCCGCCGCGCGCGGACATCCGGGCGGTGCTCGGCGCGGTCCGCCGGCTCAACGAGTGGCGGCCACCGGCCGGCACCTTCGTCGCCCCGCTGGACTACGCGCGGCGGATCTCCCGGGACCACGAGCTGGGCCTGCTCACCGACCGGGACCTGGGCGACCTGCGGAAGCTGCTGCACGGCATCGCCCAGGCGGCCGGGCGCGAGGCCATGGGCCAGTTCTGCCACGGCGACGCGCTGCTCTCCAACATCCTGATGTCTCCGGCGGGTCCGGTGCTGGTGGACTGGGAGCACGCGGGCTGGTACCTGCCGGGCTACGACCTGGCGACGCTGTGGGCGGTGCTCGGTGACTCGCCGGAGGCCCGCCGCCGGATCAGCCACCTCGCCCAGTCGGCGGGACCGGCCGCGCGGGACGCGTTCCTGGTCAATCTGATGATCGTGCTGACCCGGGAGATCCGCACCTACGAGACGGCCGTGCAGCGCTCGCTCAGGGAGTCGCCCGCGTCGGCGCCGGGCGCGGGACACCCGGGCGCGGTGCCGTCCGGGGAGGAGCAGCGGCTGCTGCTGCGGCGGCTGCACGACGACTGCCAGCTCGCCCGTCGGGCCGTACGGGCGGCGGTCGGCACCCGCTGAGGCGGTGGACGAGGGGCCGGGGCGCGTCCGGAGCGGGACGCGGCCCGGCCCCTCGTTCCGTGTTCCCGCCCTCGGGACCGCCGCCGGTGTACGCCACTGACGCCGCGCAGGTCCGCGGCCCACCCGCGGCGGAACCCGGCCGGCCCCCGGCGGCGGGGCGAATCGCCGTCCCCCCTCGCATGATTGACGGATCGTCACGGCGCCCGGTACCACTGTCGGGCGCCAGTGCCGCGGCACTGGGTCCCGCACGCCCCGTCACGCCCCACCGTCACAGGAGGCCGCCTTGCGACGACCCGTCCCCCTTCCCCCGTCCGCTCCCGGCCGCGGTCGCGGCCGTGCCGCGGCCGGTGTCCTGGCCTCGGCGGCGCTGCTGCTGCCGCTGCTCGGCGCGGCGCCCTCCGCCTCCGGCGCCGTCGCCGCTCCGCCCGCGCCGGACCGCCTCCAGCGGGCCTTCGCCGACGCGTCCGCCGAGTACGGGGTGCCGTCGAGCGTGCTGCTCGGCGTCTCCTACCTCCAGTCCCGCTGGGACGGCCACGGCGGCTCGCCCAGTGTCAGCGGCGGCTACGGTCCGATGCACCTCACCGACGCCCGTACCGCCCTGGCCGGCGCCTCCCACCACGGCGAGGGCACCGAGGACCCGCGCGGCGACGGCGCCCGCGCCCCGCTGCGGCCCCGGGCGAGGCCCGCGCCGGAGACCGGGCCGCCGCCCGCCCGGCTGACCACCCTGCCGAGGGCGGCCGGGCTGACCGGACTCGGCCCGGCGGCGCTGCGCGAGGACCCGGCCGCCAACGTGGCCGGAGGGGCCGCGCTGCTCGCCGCCGCCCAGCGGGATCTGGGCGAGCCGCTCAGCAGCGACCCGGCCGACTGGTACGGGGCGGTGGCGGGGTTCTCCGGCGCGGACGACGCCGCGACGGCGGCGGCCTACGCCGACGACGTCTTCTCGGTGATCCGCGAGGGCCGGGAGCGCACCACCGACGCCGGCCAGCGGGTCGCGCTGGCCGCCGACCCCGGCCTGGCCCCCGACACGGCGCAGCTCCGGCGCACCGGACTGCGGGCCGCCGCGACGGCCGGCACCGAGTGCCCGGCCTCGGTGCCCTGCGAGTGGATCCCGGCCCCGTACGAGGAGTTCGGCGACGGCGACTACGGCAACCACGACCTCGGGAACCGGCCCGCCTCGCAGCGCGTGCGGTACATCGTCGTCCACGACACCGAGGGCGCCTGGAACGGCGTGCTGAACATGGTCCAGGACCCGACGTACGTCTCCTGGAACTACACGCTGCGCTCCACCGACGGCCACGTCGCCCAGCACGTGAAGGCGAAGGACGTGGCCTGGCACGCGGGCAACTGGTACGTCAACGCCAACTCGATCGGGCTGGAGCACGAGGGCTTCCTCGCCGAGCCGGACGCCTGGTACACGGAGGCGATGTACCGCTCCTCGGCACGGCTGGTGCGGTACCTGGCCGGGAAGTACGGCATCCCGCTGGACCGGCAGCACATCCTGGGCCACGGCAACGTGCCCGGACCGACCACGGCGACCGTCGCCGGCATGCACACCGACCCGGGGCCGTACTGGGACTGGCGGCACTACTTCGAGCTGCTCGGCCGCCCGCTGGTGCCGACCGCCGGGCCGGGCGCCGACGCGGTGACGATCCGCCCGGACTACGCCTCGAACCGGCCCGAGTACACCGGGTGCGCGACCCGGGGCGAGGCGTGCGTCCCGCACGGTTCGAGCGATGTGCGGCTGTACTCCGACCACGATGCGAACGCGCCCCTGATCAGGGACATCGGCCTGGGCGGCGCGCCGACGACCGGGGTGAACGACCTGTCGTCCCGGGTCTCCACCGGCCAGCGGTTCGCGGTGGCGGACCGCTGGGGCGACTGGACGGCCATCTGGTACCTGGGGCAGAAGGCGTGGTTCCCGAACCCGCGCAGGCAGCCGGCGGCGGTGCCCGCGCGGGCGCTGCTGATCACCCCGAGGGAGGGTCTGGAGAGCATCCCGGTGTACGGGCGGGCCTATCCGGAGCCGGCGGCCTACCCGGCGGAGGTGCCGGTCCAGGCGGTGTCGCCGCTGCCGTACACCCTGCCGAAGGGCCAGACGTACGTGGCCGGGGACAAGGTGCCGGGCGAGTACTACTACGCGGTGGACTTCGGCGGTGCCTCGCACCGGGTGGTGACCGGTGAGGACCTGTACTACGAGATCCAGTACGGCCACCGGGTGGCGTACGTGCGTGCCGCCGACGTGACGGTGGCGTCCCCGGGGCGGTAGCGGGGACGCCGTCGGGCCGGTCAGCCCTGCTGGAACAGCTCCGCCGGGAGCGGCTTCAGCAGGGCGTACAGGTCGTCGGTGATGGGGCGGTCCCAGGCGGCGATGGTGACCAGGACCCGGTCGCTGCGGTCGAACTGGACGCAGGAGATCCGGCTCTCGGAGAGCTTGAGGCGGCGCACGATCAGCAGGTTGTCACCCTGCATCACGGGCACGTCCTCGGCGCCGACGACGGTCACCTCCTCGTCGTTCTCCAGGGCCAGCAGCAGTTGCGCCACCTCGAAGGGGACCTCGCCCTCGGGGACCTCGCGGGCCGGGGAGCCCTCCGGCAGATTGCCGATGATCATCGCGGGGCCGCGCCCGCCGAACAGGTCGTAGCGCAGGAAGACGCCCTGGCAGCTTCCGTCGGGCGCGGGGAGCAGCCCGGCGCCGAGGTTGCCGGGCCAGTCACCCGGGTCCATGGCCAGTACGTCGAAGTCTGGCCCGGCGGGGGTGGCGCTGCGGCGGCGGAGGAACGACATGCCGACATGGTACGTGGCCCGGCCGGGTGAACGCCCCACGGGCGACGGCCGGGACGGCGCTCCCCCGGCCCGCCCGGAGGCCGTCCGGGCGGGGGTGCCGCGGCGTTCCGGAGGGGGCCGACGGAGGGGCGCCCCCGGGGCTACTCCTCGGCCGGGGACGGGGGGACCACGGCGACGGGGGCCGCCGCGTGGAGCAGCACGGCGTGGGTCACGGAGCCCAGCATCCGGGCGGGGGCGAGCAGGCGCCGGCGGTGGCGGCCGACGACGACCAGATCGGCGTCCCGGGAGGCGGCCACGAGCTGTCCGGCGGCATCGCCCGGGGCGACGTACGGCTCGGCCCGGACCTCCGGACGGCGGCCGCGGTGGGGGGCGAGGAAGCCGTCGGCGAGGACCCGGGTGTCGTTGGCGACGGCCGTCTCGTCGATCACCGGGGCGACGACCTGCCCCGCGGCCCAGGTCTGGATCGGCCACGGGTAGGCGGCGAGGACCTGGAGGCGGGCGCCGCGCCGGGCGGCCTCCTCGAAGGCGAAGGCGAGGGTCGCCTCGTCGGGGCTGTCCACGTTCAGCCCGACGACGACCCGGGGGCCGCTGCCCGGCGGGACCGGCCCCTCGGGCACCTCACGGCCGGGCCGGGGGACCACGACGACGGGGCAGGGCGCGTCGCGGGCGGCGGCCAGGCCGATGGAGCCGAGCAGCAGGCTGGCGAAGCCGCCGCGGCCCCGGGAGCCGAGCACCAGCAGTCCCGCGTCGGCGCCCAGCTCCGGCAGGACGGCCCCGGGGGCGCCGTCCAGGCCGAGGTAGTCCGTCGTCGCGGCGTCGGCCCGGCCCGCCAGGTGGTCGCGTGCCTCCTCCAGGACGGGGTCCTCGCCGGAGTCGGGCGGTCCGGCGACCAGGACGTCGGTCTGGCCCCAGGCCGCGTACTGCCGCACGTGCACGACGCGCAGGGCGGCGCCGCGGACCCGGGCGGCGTCGACGGCCCAGTCGAGGGCGCGCAGACTGTCCGGGGATCCGTCGACCGCCGCGATGACCGGCAGGGTGTTCATGGTCCTCACCTCCGGTGAGCCGCCTTCCCCAGGGCGCCGTCCGGCACACCCCCGTTCATCCGGTCGGCGCACCGGGCCGACCGGGACGCCGACGGGCCGGGGCACCGGCGGGCGGAGCGGGTCGGGCGGGGGCGGCCCGCCGGGCGGGGCGGCTCAGGTGAGGTCGAACTCGCCGCCCCGCGCCCCCGAGACGAAGGCACCCCACTCGTCCGGGGTGAAGATCAGGGAGGGGCTCCCCGGGCTGCCGCCGTTGCGCATGGCGATGAAGCCCTCGACGAAGGCGATCTGGACGTCCCCCCTGCCGCCGCTGCTGGACCGCCACTGCGCGTTGCTCAGATCCAGTTCGGGCTTGTCCCAGCCCGTGTGCGGGCGCTGGTGGGTGGTGCTCTCGGCCACGTCCGTACTCCTCACGTCTCGGCCCTGCGCGGTCAGCCTAGCGACCGGGAGGGGGCGCGAACAGGCCGTGCGGGCGACCCGCCGTGCCGGGTTCCCCGGACACCGCCGCATGGCCCCGGGCGGGTCACCCGGGAGGCTGCGCCGGGGCAAAGCGGGCGCGCAGCTCGCGCTTGAGGATCTTCCCGCCGGCGTTGCGCGGGAGGGCGTCGACGAAGAGGACCCGCTTGGGGACCTTGAAGCCGGTGAGCCGTGCGCGGGCGTGGGCGATCAGCTCGTCCTCACCGACGGCGACGCCCTCACGGGGGACGACGACCGCGGTGACGGCCTCGATCCAGCGCTCGTCGGGCAGGCCGATGACGGCGGTCTCGGCGACGGCCCCGTGGGTGTGGAGGACGTCCTCGACCTGGCGCGAGGCGACCAGCACACCGCCGGAGTTGATGACGTCCTTCACCCGGTCGACGATGGTGAGCCGGCCGTCCGCGTCCCGGACGGCGAGGTCGCCGGAGTGGAACCAGCCGCCCCGGAAGGCGGCCTCGGTCTCCTCCGGCTCGTCCCAGTAGCCCTCGCAGAGCTGCGGTGAGCGGTAGACGACCTCACCGGGCGTGCCGTCGGGCACGTCGGCGCCGTCCTCGTCGACCACGCGGGCCTCGACGAACAGGACGGGCCGCCCGCAGGAGTCGAGGCGGCCCTCGTGCTCGTCGGGTCCGAGGACGGTGGCGAGGGGGCCGATCTCGCTCTGCCCGAAGCAGTTGTAGAAGGCCAGCCCGGGCAGCCGGGCGCGCAGCCGCTCCAGCACGGGCACCGGCATGACCGAGGCCCCGTAGTAGGCCTTGCGCAGTCCGGCGAGGTCGCGGGTGGCGAAGTCGGGGCGGTTGGCGAGGGCGATCCACACGGTGGGCGGCGCGAAGAGGCTGTCCACCCGGCCGGCCTCGACGAGGTCGAGGAGCAGGTCGCCGTCGGGCCCGTCCAGGATGACGCTGGTCGCGCCGACGGCGAGGTAGGGCAGCAGGAAGACGTGGAGCTGCGCCGAGTGGTACAGGGGCAGGGCGTGCGCGGGGCGGTCCGCGGCCCGCAGGTCGAGGGCGGTGACGGCGCTCAGGTACTCGTGGACCAGTGCCCGGTGGGTCATCATGGCGCCCTTGGGCCGGGCGGTGGTGCCCGAGGTGTAGAGGAGCTGCACCAGGTCGCCGTCCCCGGGCTCCGGCCCGTCGTACGGCGCGGCCCCGGCCAGCCGGTCCAGGAGCGCCCCGTCGGCGTCGCGCAGCGGCAGGGCGGGCGCCCCCTCCGGGAGCCGCGCGGCGAGGGCGGGGTCGGTGAGGACCAGGGCGCTGCCGGACTGGCGGAGGACGTGGGCGAGGTCGTCGCCGGTGAGGTGGTGGTTGACCGGGACGTGGACCAGCCCGGCGCGGGAGCAGGCGAGGAAGGCGATGAGGTAGGCGTCGGAGTTGTGCCCGTAGGCGGCGACCCGGTCGCCGGGGGCGAGCCCCCGGTCCCGCAGGACGCCCGCCGCGCGGGAGACCGCGGTGTCGAGTTCCCGGTAGGTCCAGGAGCGGTCGCGGTACTCGACCGCGACGCGCTCGGGGCTGCGGCGGGCGCTGCGCCGCAGCACCCCGTCGACGGTACTGCCGTGTCCGGGCGTCATGGCCCGATCCTGGGCCGGGGAGCCGGAGGGGTCAAGGGATGTGCGCGGGGTCCCGGGGCGGGCGGTGGTGGCCGCGCCGGGGCCGCCGGACCGGCCCGGGGCGGGCGGTGGGCCTCCCGGGTGCCGCGGCGCGGGGTGCGGACGGTGCGCGGGACCCGGTGCCGTCCCCGGCGGCCCGGCCGTCCCCGGCGGCCCGGCCGTCGCCGCGGCCGGGAGGTCGTACGGTCCCGGGCGCGCCCGGGACCGGTCAGTCCCCGGGTCGCTCCTCCAGGACGGCCATGGCGGCGTTGTGCCCCGGTACGCCGCTCACCCCTCCGCCGCGCACCGCGCCCGCCCCGCACAGCAGCACGTTGGGCCACTCGGTGGCGACGCCCCAGCGGCCGGCGCCGTCGGCGGCGTACGGCCAGGACAGGTCGCGGTGGAAGATGTGGCCGCCGGGCAGGCGCAGATCGCGCTCCAGGTCCAGCGGCGAGCGGGCCTCGATGCAGGGCCGCCCGTCGGCGTCCGTGGCCAGGCAGTCCGCGAGCGGCTCGGCGAGGTGGGCGTCGAGCTGGGCGAGGGTCGCCGCCAGCAGGCGGTCGCGGGTCGTGTCGTGGTCGTCGGCGAAGAGCCGGGCGGGGGTGTGCAGGCCGAACAGGGTGAGGGTGTGCAGGCCCCGGGCGGCCAGGTCGGGGGCGAGGATGGTCGGATCGGTCAGCGAGTGGCAGTAGATCTCGGAGGGCGGGGCGGCGGGCGGCTCGCCGGCGGCGGCCCGCGCGTGGGCGGCGGCCAGTTGCCCGTAGCCCTCCGCGATGTGGAAGGTGCCGGCGAAGGCCTCGCGCGGGTCGGTGAGCGGATCGCGCAGCGCGGGCAGCCGGTCGACCAGCATGTTCACCTTGAGCTGGGCGCCCTCGTCGGGCGGCGGCGGTGTCCCGCCGGTCAGGGCGGCCAGTTCGTGCGGGGAGGCGTTGACCAGGACGTGGCGGGCGGCGGTGGTGTGCTCGCCGTCGGCGTGGCGGTGGGTGACCTCGGCGGTGCGGCCGTCGGTGGCGAGGCGCACCGCCTCGTGGCCGGTGGCGATCACGGCGCCGGCGGCGCGGGCGGCGTCGGTGAGGGCCCGGGTGAGGGCGCCCATGCCGCCGACGGGGACGTTCCAGGCGCCGGTGCCGCCGCCGATGACGTGGTAGAGGAAGCAGCGGTTCTGGCGCAGTCCGGGGTCGTGGGCGTCGGCGAAGGTGCCGATCAGGCCGTCGGTGAGGACCACGCCGCGCACGAGGTCGTCGGCGAAGCGCTCCTCGACGGCGACGCCGAGGGGCTCCTCGAACAGCGCCCGCCAGGCGTCGGCGTCGTCGATCCGGCGGCGCAGGGCGTCCCGGGTGGGCAGCGGCTCGGTGAGGGTGGGGAAGACCCGGCGGGCGACGTGTCCGGTCATCGCGTAGAAGCGGCGCCAGGCGGTGTACTCGCGGTCGGAGCCGGTGAGCCGGGCGAAGGACTCGCGGGTGCGCCGCTCGCCGCCGCCCACGAGCAGTCCGGTGGGGCGGCCGTCGCGTTCGGTGGGCGTGTAGGAGGAGACCGTGCGGGCGCGGACCCGGAAGTCGAGCCCCAGGTCCCGCACGATCTTGTCCGGCAACAGGCTGACCAGGTACGAGTACCGGGACAGCCGGGCGTCGACACCGGGGAAGGGGCGGCTGGAGACGGCCGCACCCCCGGTGTGCCCGAGCCGTTCGAGGACCAGGACGGAGCGTCCGGCGCGGGCCAGGTAGGCGGCGGCGACCAGTCCGTTGTGGCCACCGCCGACGATGACGGCGTCGTAGGAGCGCGGGTGCGGGTGCGGCGTCATGGCTCTTGGTAGCACGGGGCGGGACGGGGAGCCAGGGGCCCGCGGGACGGACGTGGACGGGGGCGGTGCGGCAGGGGCCCGGCCAAGGCTTCCGGGGGCGTCGCGGGGGACGCCGGGACGCGGGCGGGACGCCCCGGCCCGCCCCGGCCGTGGCGAGGGCGCGCGGCCGTGGCGGGGTGCGTCGCTCAGCGCAGGGTCGTCAGGAAGGTGTCGCAGGCGCGGGCGCAGGCCCGGCACGCATCGGCGCTCTCCTGGGCGTCCGGCTGCCCGTCGAAGGCGTGGGCGGTCTCCAGGCACACCTGGCGGCACCACTCGACCTGGACGCGGATGGCCTCCTCGTCCACCTGGTTCTGTTCGGAGAGCACCCGGCAGGTGGCGTCGCACACCTCCGCGCACATGATGCCCTTGCGCCGGGCGAGTTCCTGGTCCTCGTTCCCGTCCGGGTCCACGAGGCTCGCGCGCAGCGCGCACGACCTGCCGCACGTGGCGCACGCCTGCGCGCACGCGAAGCGGTCCTCCAGAAACCGGAAGAGTTCCTGCTGCGAAGTCGTCGAGGTCACCTCCTCCGGGTTGCCCCCGGGCAGGCCGCCAAACCGGACCGGGACCGGCGCCCGGGGCGGCACGGGCGGCTCCGGCGGGTGTGCGGCGCGCCGCGGGTGGTGCGCGGCGGGCGGCGGAATCGCCCGGAGGGCCGGGGGTACCCGCGCCGGATGACCGACACGTGGATGGACCTCGCAGCGGATTCCGGCGCCATGAGTGCGGGCCTGGTGATCGCGGCCGTCGTGGTGGTCGCCCTGCTGATCGGCGCCTTCGCGCTGGGCAGCCGGGTACGGCGCCGGGAACTGCCGCCGCCCACGGCGGACGAGCAGCCGAGGCTGCCGCCCGACGGGGCGGTGCACGAGATCCGGGAGCACCGGGAGGCCGAGGAGATGCCGCACGACGGCGGCCGGACACTGCCGCACGAACTGCGCCACCAGGGCACCCGCAGCGCTCCCGAGGAGCACCGGCGCAAGTGGAGCGAGGGCGGCAGCGGTTCGTTCGGCAGCGGCGGCCCCGGCGTCCGCTGAGTCCCCCGGGGGGGAGTCCTCCGGCGGAGGGCACCGGGGCGAGGCACCGCCTCGGCCCCCCAGCCCCGGCTGTCCGGCCCGGTGCCCGGCCCCGTGACCGGGGGCCGGGCACCGGGCCGTTCTCAGGGACCCGGCGGCGGTGGCGGCGCGTCGCGGTGCCGGGTGCCGCGCCCCGCGTACTGGAGGACCAGGGCCGGGACGGCGAGCGCGAGCAGGCCGCAGCCGATCAGGGCGAGCCAGAGGCCGAACACGACGCCGAGGGCGACGACGGCCGCCCCGAGCGCGACGGCGAGGGGCCAGGGGCTGTGCGGGGCGAAGAAGCCCAGCGGTCCGGTGCCGTCGGCCGTCTCGGCGTCGCCCCGGTCCTGGGGACCCGTGCCGTGCCTGTGGTGCTGCACCCGCAGGAAGAAGGCGATGACCAGGGCCATCAGGAAGGCGACGGTCAGGGCGACGGTGCCGACGGGTTCGGCGGACCACCAGCCGTACAGGACGGCGGAGGAGGCGAAGAACACCGCGACGCCGGTGAACAGCCGGGCCTCGGTCCTCACCGCGCGTCCCTCTCCCCGGTCCGGCCGACGCCGGGGTGGTGGAGGTCGAACGCCGGGGACTCGGAGCGGATGCGCGGCAGGGCGGTGAAGTTGTGGCGCGGCGGCGGGCAGGAGGTGGCCCATTCGAGGGAGCGGCCGTAGCCCCAGGGGTCGTCCTGCTCGACGCGGGCGCCGTACTGGTGGGTGCGCCACACGTTGTGGAGGAACGGCAAGACGGACAGGCCGAGCAGCAGGGAGCCGATGGTACTGACGGTGTTGAGCGCGGTGAAGCCGTCGGAGGCCAGGTAGTCGGCGTAGCGGCGGGGCATGCCGCGCTCCCCCAGCCAGTGCTGGACGAGGAAGGTGGTCTGGAAGCCGGTGAAGAGGGTCCAGAAGTGGATCTTCCCGAGGCGTTCGTCGAGCATCCGGCCGGTGAGCTTGGGCCACCAGAAGTAGAAGCCGGCGAACATCGCGAAGACGACCGTCCCGAACAGCACGTAGTGCAGGTGGGCGACGATGAAGTACGAGTCCGTCAGCGGGAAGTCCAGCGGCGGGGAGGCGATGAGGACCCCGCTCATCCCGCCGAGCAGGAAGGTCACCAGGAACCCCGTCGCCCAGAGCATGGGGGTCTCGAAGGACAGCGAGCCGTGGACCATGGTGCCGATCCAGTTGAAGAACTTCACCCCGGTCGGCACCGCGATGAGGAACGACATGGCGGAGAAGAACGGGAGCAGCACCGCGCCGGTGGCGAACATGTGGTGGGCCCACACCACGGCGGAGAGCATGGTGATGGCGATGGTGGCGCCGACCAGGCTGGTGTAGCCGAAGACGGGCTTGCGGCTGAAGACCGGGATGATCTCGGAGACGATCCCGAAGAACGGCAGCGCGACGATGTACACCTCGGGGTGGCCGAAGAACCAGAACAGGTGCTGCCACAGCAGGGCCCCGCCGTTCGCCGCGTCGAAGACGTGGGCGCCCAGCGCGCGGTCCGCCTCCAGCGCGAGCAGCGCGGCGGTGAGGACGGGGAAGGCGGGCAGCACCAGGATCGAGGTGAACAGCACGTTCCAGGTGAAGATCGGCATCCGGAACATGGTCATGCCGGGGGCGCGCAGGCACAGGATCGTGGTGACGAAGTTGACGGCGGTGAGGGTGGTCGACACGCCGCTGACCACCAGGCCCATGGTCCACAGGTCGCCGCCCGGCCCGGGGGTGAAGGCGGCGCCGTTGAGCGGCGCGTAGGCGAACCAGCCGAACGAGGCCGCGCCCGACGGGGTCAGCAGACCGGCGAGCACCACCAGCCCGCCGAACAGGTACATCCAGTAGGACAGGGCGTTGAGCCGGGGGAAGGCCATGTCGGGAGCGCCGATCTGGAGCGGCATCACGGCGTTGGCGAACCCGGCGAACAGCGGGGTGGCGAACAGCAGCATCATGACCGTGCCGTGCACGGTGAAGAGCTGGTTGTACTGGTACGCGGTGAACAACTGGAGTCCGGGGCGGGCGAGTTCGGCGCGCATCAGCAGGGCGAGGACCCCTCCGAAGAGGAAGAAGCCGAAGGAGGTCACCAGATAGAGGTTGCCGATCACCTTGTGGTCGGTCGTGGTCGTCCAGCGCACCAGGGCGCGCCCGGGTGCGCGGTTCGCGCGGTGCCGCTCCGGATCCCGGTGCGGCGGTCCGGTCCTCTGCTGCACCGCCATGCGGCGGAGGGTATCCGCGGGCCGGGGCGCCCGTCGCAGGACCACGCCGGGGAGGTGCCGGTTTACGCCCGGGGGGCGGGGCACCCGGCGGGCCCGGCAGGCGGCGCGGTACCCCGTGCGGCGCGCGCCGGGTTGCCCCGGGCACCGGGTCCGGGAGGGTGGAGTGGAGTGGAGTGGGCGGCCGGGAGAGGAGCGTCGCGTGGAGGCTTCCGGGGCCGATGACTCGATGGTCCTGAGCGCGCTGTTCAGCCAGTCGCCCCAGGGGCTGTTCGTCCTCGACACGGAGCTGCGGGTCGTCCGGTTCAATCCGTCCGCGCGGGCGATGCGGCGGCTGTCGGCCGAGGAGGTGGTCGGTCACACGGTCGGGGAGTTCGCCCCCGGGTTCCCCGCCGCCGAGCTGACCGGGCTGGCCCGGGAGGTGCTCGCCACCGGGGAGCCGCTGCGGGACCATCTGGTACGGGGCTCGACCCCCACCCGGCCGCGGCACACGCTGGCCGTCGAGGTGTCGCTGTTCCGGCTGAACGACGCGGACGGCGGGGTGCTGGGCCTGGTGGCGGTGCTGGAGGACGTCACCGAGCGGCAGGCCGCGGCCGACCGGCTGGCCGTGCTCAGCCGGGTGCACCGCACCGTCGGGTCCACGCTCGACGAGCGGTCGACCGCCGGTGAGCTGGCCCGGGCACTGGCGCCCGGGTTCGCCGAGGCGGCCTTCGTGCACCTCTCCGACGCCGCCGGGGGCGGGGGCGCCGCCCGGCGGGGCCCGCTGCCCGCCGACACCGCGTTGCGCGTGGCCGGGCACGCGCCCGAGTCGGCCCGGCCGCCGGACCGCGGGGGCGGCCGCCCCTTCCCCTTCCCGACGCCCTTCACCCAGGTGCTCAACGACGCGCGGGCCCGGCTGCTGACGCTCTCCGCCGACACCCCCTGGCTGCGCACGGACCCGGAGCGGTTCGCGCCGCTGGTGGAGGCGGGCGTCCATTCGGTGATCGTGGCGCCGCTGCGGGTGCGGGACGAGGTGCTGGGGCTGCTGACGCTCTGCCGGACCCTGCGCACAGACGCCTTCGGGGAGGCGGATCTGGACCTGGCCCGGCAGGCGGCGCTGGCCGCCGCCGCGCATCTGGACAACGCCCGCGCCTACCACCGCGAGCACACCATCGCCTCGGCGCTCCAGCACCGGCTGCAACCGCGGCCCGCCCCGGAGCTGTCGGCCGTGGAGACCGCCCAGGTGTACCTGCCGGAGAGCGCGGGCGGCGACTGGTTCGACGTGGTCCCGCTGTCGGGGGCGCGGGTCGCGCTGGTGGTCGGGGACGTGACCGGGCACGGCATCGAGGCCGCCGCCACCATGGGGCAGTTGCGGATCGCGCTGCGCGGGCTGGCGTCGCAGGACCTGGAGCCGGACGAGCTGTTCACCCACCTCGACGAGGTGGCGGCGATCATCGGCACCGAACCGCCGGACGCCTCGCCCGCGTACGTGGCGACCTGCGCGGTGGCGGTCTACGACCCCGTCACGCTCACCTGCGTCCTGCTCCGCGCCGGGCATCCCGCCCCGGTGGTGCTGGACCCGCAGGGCGCGCCGGTGGCGGTGGAGGTGCCGGAGGGGCCGGCGCTGGGCGCGGGCGGCGGGGGCGGGTACACCCCGGTGTCGGTGCAACTGGCCCCGGGCAGTCTGCTGGCGCTCTACACCGACGGGCTGGTGGCCGCCTGCGGGCCCGACGAGTCCTGCCGGCGGCGGAGGCTGGAGAACTTCCTGGCGCCGATGGACCGCTCGCTCGCGGAGCTGGCCGACACCGCCCTGTACGCGCTGGCCCCGCCGCGCGACGACGACGCGGTGCTGCTGCTCGCCCGCACCCGGGCGCTGCCGCAGGAGCACGTCACGGTGTGGACGCTGCCCACCGACGGTTCGGTGGTGGCGACGGCACGGCGGCTGGTGGAGCAGCAGCTCTCGGCGTGGGGGCTGTCCGGGGCTGCGTCCGACACCGAGCTGATCGTCAGCGAACTGGTGACCAACGCCATCCTGCACGGGAAGGGCCCGATCCGGCTGCGGCTGATCCTCGACGGGGACCGCCTGCTGTCGGAGGTCACCGACGCCAACGGCGCGGCGCCGCACCTGCGGCACGCCCGGGAGGGCGACGAGGGCGGGCGGGGTCTGTTCATCGTGATGCGGCTCAGCTCCCGCTGGGGGGTGCGCCACACCCGCCGGGACAAGACGATCTGGTCCGAGCAGCGGCTCGTGCCGGAGCGGGACGGGGCGGCCTGAGCCCGGTGCCCCCGCGGGTCCGCGGGGGCACCGGTGGTCACCAGCCGACCTTCTCGCAGCCGCTGTGGTCGAGGGGTTCGATCTGGAGGGTGGCGTGCTCGACCCCGTGGCGGTCGCGCAGGACGTCGCGCGCCCGGTCCAGGACGGCGTGGTCGTCGGAGCCCTCCTCGGCCACCAGATGCGCCGTGGCCACGTTCATTCCCGAGGTGAGGGTCCACAGGTGCAGGTCGTGGACCTCCTTGACGCCCTCCACGGCCTCCAGGTCGGCCGCGACCTCGGCCGGTTCCATGCCCGCCGGGGCGTGCTGGCCGAGCACCGCGAACACCTCGCGGCCCAGGGCCACGGCGCGGACCGCGACGAAGGCGCCGATGGCCAGGGCGATGACGGTGTCCCACACGGGCTGTCCGGTCGTCGCCACCAGCCAGCCGGCGATGACCACCCCGACGGATCCGGCGGTGTCGGCCACGACCTCCAGGTAGGCGCCCTTGACGTTGAGGCTCTCGGAGGCGCCGGACCGCAGCAGGGCGAGGGCGACGAGGTTGATCACCAGGCCGATGCCGCCGACCACCATCATCGGTCCCGAGGACACCTCGGCGGTGCTGCCGATCCGGCCGATGGCCTCGATCACGACGTAGGCCGAGACGCCGAGCATCAGCAGCACCGACAGCAGGGAGGCGAACACCTCCGCCCGGTACGAGCCGTAGGTGCGCCGTCCGGTCCGGTCGGGCCTGGTCGCCACCCGGGTGGCGACCAGGGCCGCGCCGAGCGCCACCACGTCGGCGGCCATGTGCCCGGCGTCGGAGAGCAGCGCCAGCGATCCCGACAGCAGTCCGTACGCCAGCTCCACCACGAAGTACGACGCGATCAGCCCGAAGGAGACGGCGAGCCGCCACCGGTGCTTCCCGCCCGCGTGACCACCCGTGCCGTGACTGTGACCGTGCCCCATGACTCCGGTTCCCCTCCTCGGTCGGACCCTCTTGCCGCCAGCAGGGAACCACAACCCGAAGAAAGGGGCAAAGGCTGCATCGGTGACCGTTGCCATCTTCATTAACAGGCCCCTGACCTGCGACGACGTTTCCGTCGCCGGGAGCCTGGGGAAGCCGTGCGCGACACCCGCCGGGCGGTCCGGTTCACCGGTACGGCGGCCGGCGGGAGCGCGGGGGCGGTCCCGCCGGGCCGTGCGCCCCTACCGGCGGCGGGGTCACCGGGGCAGCGGGCGGCCCCGTCCGGCCGGGTCCCCGGCGGCGGGCGGCGCGGCCGGGGCACCCGCCAGGGCCTCCGTGACGGCCGCGGCGACCCGCTCGATCTGCTGGTCGAGGAAGAAGTGGCCCCCGGGGAGGGCGAGGGTGCGGCCGGGGCCGGAGGTGAGGCCCCGCCACTGGTCGGCCTGGTCCACCCGGACGATCGGGTCGTCCTCGCCGACCAGGACGGTGACGGGCAGGTCCCGCAGGGTGCCCCGGTCCCAGACGTACTGTCCGAGCAGCCGGTAGTCGGCCCGGACCGGCGGCATGATCAGGTCGAGGATGCCCGGCTCGCTCAGGAGGCGCGGGTCCATGCCACCGAGGCGGCGTATCTCGGCCAGCAGGGCGGCGTCGCCCTCCTGGAAGTCGCTCGCGCGCGGGCCGAGGGAGGGCGAGGCCCGGCCGGAGAGGAAGAGGTGGACGGGTCCGTCGGCGGCCCCGGTCCGCTGGAGGGCGCGGGCCGTCTCGAACGCCAGCAGCGCGCCCATGCTGTGCCCGAACAGGGCCAGCGGCCTGCCGGGGTCGCGGTGCCCGGGCAGTTCCGCCAGCACCCGGTCGACGATCTCGCCGAAGTCCCGGGCGGGGGGCTCCCCGAGCCGGTCCTGCCGGGCCGGGTACTGCACCGCGAACACCTCGGCACCGGGGTCCAGGGCGCGGGCGAGCCCGCCGTACGCGTTGACGGCGCCGCCGGCGTGGGGGAAGCAGAGCAACTGCGCGGTGCCGGACGCGGCCGGGCGCAGACGACGTATCCATGTGCTGCTGGTCATTGTCGGCCTCTCAAGAAGACGGCCCCGCCGGGAACTTGTGGCACACGGGGCCGTCACAGGCTACGCAGGCACCGCCCGCGCCACCGCCGTTTCACCCGGTCCGGGACCGCGGGGAGCCGCGGGCCGGCGGCCGGGAACGCCGGGTACCGGTGTCCCGGTCGCGGTGCTACCGGACCGGTGGCCCCCACCGGGCCGGGTGGGGGCGGCCCCCGCGAAGCCGCCCGTATCGCGGGAGCCGGGAGGAGACGGGCGTCGCGCCCCGGCCGGATTTCAGGCGGCGACCGGGTCCGTCCGGCGGGGCACCAGGCGGCCCGTGCGGGCGAGCGCGCCGACCGCCGCCGCGCAGCCCAGCCCGGTGGCGGTCAGCGCGGCCCAGGCCGGCCAGCGGGCGTCGTACCGCCCGGCGGCGTCCCAGAGGGCGCCGGTGCCGAGGTTGCCGAGGGTGACACCCAGTCCGGAGACGGTGTTGTAGAGCCCGTAGTGGGTGCCCACCAGCCGGTTCCCGGAGAGCGTGACGACGGTGTCCATCTCGAACGGGTAGACCACGGCGGCCCCCACCGCCAGCAGCGCCACGGCCAGCAGCAGGCAGCCGGCGGTGGCGACGGCGTGCCCCGGCGGCGCGAGCAGCGGCGGCACGAACGCCAGCCCCATCAGGACCAGCCCCCGGGCCAGCGCCCCGCTCGGCCGCCAGCGCTCCTTCACCCAGGCGGTCAGGCGGAGTTGGCCGACGGCCGAGACGGCCGCCGAGACGACGAAGAGCGCGCTCGTGACCTGCGTACCGCGCGGACCGAGCGCGTCGGACGCGGCCAGTGGCAGGGCCAGGTAGACCTGGAAGGCCAGCACGTACGAGCCGGTCATCGCGGCCGCGAACAGCAGGAAGGGGCGGTTGGCGACGACGGTGCGCCACTGGCGGAGCACGCCCTCGCGGGCGCCGTCCGCGCGGTCGCCGTGGCGGGCCGGCAGGGCCCGCGCCTGGAGCGCGGTCAGCACCGCGAAGACGGCGGCGGCCGCGGTGCACACCAGCCGGAAGTCGGCGGCCAGCAGAGCGAGTCCGACGAGCGGTCCGAGCAGCATGCCGCCCTGGTAGTAGACGTTGAAGGTGGCGAACGCCTCCACCCGCCGCTCCCCCGCCTCGGCGGCCAGATAGGCGCGGACGGCCGGGTTGAACAGCGCCCCCGCGAAGCCGGTCGCGGCCGACGCGGCGACGAGGGCGGGCAGTTGGTCGACCCAGCCGAGGAGGCCGAAGCCGAGGGTGCGCAGCAGGCAGCCCGCCATGATGGGCGCCTTGCAGCCGTAGCGGTCGGCGAGCGTGCCCCCGATCAGGAACATGCCCTGCTGGGAGAAGTTGCGCACGCCGAGCACCAGCCCCACCGCCCAGGCCGCCAGGCCGAGTCCGCCGGAGAGATGGGCCGCCAGGTAGGGCATGAGCATGTAGAAGGCGAGGTTGATGGCGAACTGGTTGGCCATCAGCAGCCGCGCGGCGGGCGGGAAGGAGCGGGTCTGCCGCCAGAGGTGCCTCACCGGACCGCTCCCGCGGCCGCCGTGCCGGTCCCGTCGTGCCCGCCGGCGCCGCCGAGCGGGTCGACGACGGTGGTGCAGCGCGTCCAGCGGGTGACCACCCGCTCGGCGGGGTGGGCGATCTCGTCCGGATCGTCGGCGGGGGTTCGGCCGAGCAGTCCGTGGGCCCGGCCGTAGCCGTCGTCGAACACCGTGCCCACGTAGCGCTGCGGGCCGTCGGGGAAGACGGCCACGACCCGGTCGTCGGCCGGGGAGCGGCGGGCCAGCCAGCGGGCGACGAGGGCCACCGCGCCGACGCTCCACCCCCCGGTGGCGTAGTGGTCCCGGGCCAGCCGCCGGGCGGCCCACACCGCTTCGGGTGCCGCGACCCAGTGGACCTCGTCGAAGAGGCCGTAGGCCACGTTGCGGGGGTGGATGCTGCTGCCCAGACCGCGCATCAGCCGCCGGGCCGCGGGCTGGCCGAAGATCGTGGAGCCGGTGGTGTCGACCCCCACGACGCGCAGCGCGGGGAAGGGGACCCGCAGCACGGAGGCGATGCCCGCGGAGTGGCCGCCGGTGCCCACGGAGACGACCAGGGTGTCGATCCGGCCGAGCTGGGCGGCGAGTTCACGGGCGAGCGGGGCGTAGGCGGCCACGTTGTCGGGGTTGTGGTACTGGTCGGGGCACCAGGCGCCGGGCTCTCCCGCGAGGATCTCCCGGACGCGGTCGCGGCGGGCCCGCTGCCAGCCGCCGGTGGGGCACGGCGCGGCGACCACGTCGACGGTGGCGCCGTGGGCCGTGAGCAGACCGGTCATCAGCGGCTCCGTGCCGGGGTCGGTGACGACGGTGACCGGATGGCCGTAGGCGGCCCCGGCCAGCGCCAGACCGAGACCGAGGGTGCCCGAGGTGGACTCGACGATGCGGGCCCCGGGGACGAGCGCTCCGCGCTCCCGGGCGGCGCGCACCATGTACAGGGCCGTGCGGTCCTTGATGCCGCCGGGGTTGTGGCCCTCCAGCTTGGCCCAGAAGCCGCGCCCGGCGGCGGTGAAGGGCTCGCCGATCCGCAGGACGGGGGTGTCGCCGACCAGTCCGGCGGGGGTGTGCAGGGGGCGCCTGGCGGTGTCCGCCGGCTGCGCGGGGCCGTCCGGGACGGCGGTGCGGGTCAGGGATGTCATGGCGTGCTTCTCCTGCCACCGGCGCGCCGGGCGGCCGGTGGTGCGTGGGGGAACGGACGGGGCCGGTCGGCCGCCGCGCCGCGTCGGCGGGCACGGCGGCGGGGCCGGTCAGGTCCGCCGGACGCCGAGCAGGGCCCGCCGGTCGCCCGCCGAGGGAGCGGGCGGCGGCGCGGGGAGCGGCGGACGGAGCGGCTGCGGACCGGCCGCCGGGAGCGCGCCCAGGAGGGCGGGGAGAAGGCTCTGGGCCAGGAGGAGGGACGGGGCGGTGTCCCGGGAGGGCTGGGCCGCCGTGGGTTCGCCCGCCTCCCGGCAGGGCGTCCGGTGTTCGTCCACGGGCGCGTGCGAGTGGAGCGCCGGGTGCGGTCCGGACGGCTGCCCGCAGAGGAGCGGGGCGGCGAGCGGGGTGTCCGCGGCGGGCGCCGCGCTCGCGGACGCCGGGCCGTGGGCGCAGACCAGGACGTGCAGCAGGGCGGCGAGCAGCAGCGCCAGCACCGCTCCGGCCGGGGGCCCCGAGCGGCGGCGTCCTCGAACGATGCCCGTCACCACGGACACAGAACGTAGTGCACCGACTGCACGAGGTCCGCGTCCGTGGAGCGCGGGCTGCCCTCCGGTCACGGTGCCGCGCGACGGGGCCGGTTCCGGTCCGGACGGTGGCGTCCCTGGCCGGGGCGGGTGGCGACGGGCACCGGCGGGGGTGGCGGGGGCCGCCGGAGCCCGCCGACACCGTTCACCGCATCGGGTGAACGACGGGGCGGCGGTGGCGGACCCGGGGCACCGCGGGAGGGGCGGCGCCGTCACCGGGCGAGGCCGGGCGTCGCCGTCACCGTCACCGTCACCGTCACCGGGTCACCGGGTCACCGGGTCACCGGGTCACCGGGTCACCTCGTCAGCGCGCGAGTCCCTCCTCGATGAGCGCCCTGAACTCCTCGTACGAGCCGGGGTTGGCGACGCGGCGGCCGTCGAGGAAGAAGGTGGGCGTGCCCTGGACGCCCAGTCCGAGTCCGTCGCGCTGGTCCTCCTGGACGCGTCCGGCGGTCTCCGGGTCGGCCATGTCCCGGTCGAACCGCTTCATGTCCAGGCCGAGTTGCTCGGCGTACCCCCGGAAGACGTCCTCCTTCCACTCCTTCGACTCGCCCCACTCCTTCTGCGTGGTGAACAGCTTGGTGTACATCTCCTCGAACCGGCCCTGCCGCGCGGCGGCCTCGGCGGCGCGGGCGGCGGGCTCGCCGTTGCGGTGGCCGGGCATCGGGAAGTAGCGGGCGACGAAGGTCACCCGGTCCCCGTACTCCTCGCGGAGCTTCTCGACAACCGGGAAGTAGGCCGCGCACGCCTCGCACTCGAAGTCCAGGAACTCCACGAGGGTCAGTTCGCCGGAAGCGGGGTCGGTGAGCCGGTGGCTGTTCTCCCGCACCGGGACGGCCTGGGCGGCGGGGCCGACGTCCGATCCGCCCCGGTCGCGCCGGTCCTCGGGGGCGAGCAGCAGATAGGAGCCGAGGGCGGCGGCGAATCCGGCGAGCAGGACGGCGGCGACGACGAGGTGTCTGGTGAGCCTCTTCATGGTTCCTTCTTCATGGCGTCGGAGGGGGACGGCGGCACGGGCCGGGCCGCGGCCGGCCTCGCGGCGGCCACGGCACCGGTTTGGGCATCTGCCGGGGCCGTACGGCCTGTACGGGCCGGGCGCGCGGGAGGGCGGTGGTGAGGGACGGCGGTCCGTGCGGCCGTGCGGCGGCACGGGGCCGGGACCGCGTGGGCGGGGTGGGCGCCGCCGCGCCCACGGGACGGTGGTCGGGTCGGGTCGGGGTGGGGGGCGTGGCGCGGGCGGCCCGTCCGACGGAGGGCGTGCGGCGCACCCATCGGCGCGGGGACTCCCGTCGCGGCCCCCGGGAGACACCTCGGGGCGTCTCCGGGCCGCCTCCGGCCCTCACCCGCTCCGGCGTCCCCGTGGTCCCGCGTCGGCGGGGCACGGGCCACCGGGAACGCCGGGCACCGCGCCGCGCGGGTCCGCCCCACTGCCCGTCAGGGCGGCGACGGAACGCCGTACGGCAGCGGCCGGAGCGGGCCGGGGAGCACGCGTCCCCGCGCGGGCGGCGCCCGGCCGCCGCCGCGCCGCGCCAGGACGGCCGACCGCAGCACCGCGGCACCGGTCCGCGCGGTCACCCGCGGACCGGTGCCGGGGACCCGGCCGAGCACGGCCCGGACGCGCCGCAGCAGACGGCGCGCGAGCGCCGGCAGCGACCCGCTGCGCCCCCTCAGCGGCTCGGCGCAGCCCAGCAGCCGGGCGGCGATGAGCAGGGTGATCAGATGCCCGGCGAACAGCACCCCGGCCGGGGGCCCGCCCTCGGCCGCGTGCCCCGTCAGGGCCAGCGGGCCCGGCGCCGCCCTCTGACCCCCCGTCATCGCCCGGCAGGCACCGGGAAGCGTGTAGGCCAGGTCGGCGGCGAGCTGCGCGGCCAGCAGGACCCCGATCGCCTGGGCGTCCGAGAGCCGCCGCCGGGTCAGCAGCACCGCGCCGGGCACGGCGGCCGACACGACGGCGGCGGCGAGGATCCAGCGCGGCGCGTGGCAGCGGTCCAGCAGGTGTCCGGCGAGCGGGAGCAGGACGCACAGCACCGCCGGGGCTCCGGCGCCCAGGACGCGCGGCACACCGGACGCCCGGGCGGGGCCGGTGGGGTGGCGCGCTGGCATGGGCGGGGCCTCGGGTCGGTCGTCGGATCGGCGTCGGCAGGGGCGCCGGGCCCCGGGCGTCGCCCGCTGTCGTCGGCAGCGTACCCATCCCCGGTCTCAGCCCAGCCCCCGGGCCGCTCCCGGGTCACCTCGGGGCCGCTCCCCGCCGACCGGTCGGGCCGGTCCCGCTTCGGTGACGGCGGCGGTGACGGCGGCAGGGGCCGGGGCGCGCTCCCGCCGCTCCCTCCGGGCGGGCGGCGGCGCGCCACGTCCGCGGCCCGCCGACCCCCGCTCGGCGGCGCGCGGCCCGGCCGGCCCTCGGGGCGCCGCGCCGCCCACGCGGCGCGGGGTGCGCACCCGGCCGCCTCGTTCAAGGCGCCCCGCCCGCACCCTCACCGCCGCGCGCGGCGGCCGGTCAGGGCAGGAGCTCCGCCACCAGCGCGGCGACCTGCTCGGTCTCCAGGAGGAAGCCGTCGTGGCCGTAGGGGGACCCGATGATCCGCAGATCGTCGGCCGTGCCGATGCCCGACGCCAACTCCGCCTGCTGGTAGAGCGGGTAGAGCCGGTCGGAGTCGACCCCGGCGACCAGGGCCGGGGCGGTCACCCGGCGCAGCGCGGCGGCCGTGCCACCCCGGCCGCGGCCGATGTCGTGACTGTTCATGGCGTCGCAGAGGACCACGTAGCTGCCCGCGTCGAAACGGCGGGCGAGCTTGTCGGCATGGTGGTCGAGATACGACCCCACCTGATACCTGCCGCCCGCCCAGGGGTCCTCCCGGCCCTGCGCCGAGCGGCCGAACCGGCTCTGGAGTTCGGGCTCGCCGCGGTACATGACGTGGGCCATCCGCCGGGCGAGTCCCAGCCCCTCGTCCGGCCCTCGGCCCGTGGCGTGGTAGTGACCCCCCTGCCAGTGCGGGTCGGAGCGGATGGCGCGCGTCTGGATGCCGGCCCAGGCGATCTGCTCGGCGCTCGCGGCGGCGGCCGTGGCCAGCAGCAGGAGCGCGCCCGTCCGTTCCGGGTGCGTCACGGCCCACTCCAGCGCCCGCATCCCGCCCATCGAGCCGCCCACCACCAGGGCCCAGCGGTCGATGCCCAGCGCGTCCGCGAGGCCGGCCTCGACGGCCACCTGGTCGCGCTGGGTCAGGAAGGGGAAGTCGCCGCCCCAGGGCCGTCCGCCGGGTCCCGGGGAGGACGGTCCGGTGCTGCCCTGGCAGCCGCCGAGGACGTTGGGCGCGACGACGTACCAGCGGTCGGTGTCGATCGCCCGGCCGGGCCCGACGAGACCGTCCCACCACCCCGGGGACGGGTGGCCCGCGCCGACGGGCCCGGCGACATGGCTGTCCCCGGTGAGGGCGTGCAGTACGAGCACGGCGTTGGAGCGGTCCGGTGCCGGGCGTCCCCAGGTCTCGAACGCGAGCCGTGCCCCGGGCAGTCGGCCGCCCGCCTCCGTGGCGAGCGGCGTCCCGTGCGCGTACCACTGCCGGCGCCCGGACGGGTCCCCCTCCCGCCAGCCCCCGTGGGACGGCGGGAGGGGGACCCTCGCGGGTGCCGGCACGGTGTTCAGGACGCGCCCTTCGCCGCCCGGAACCCGGCCTCCAGATCGGCCTTCAGATCGGCGAGGTTCTCGATGCCCACCGAGAGGCGCACCAGGCCGGGCGCCGCGCCCGACGCCGCGAGCTGCTCCTCGTCGAGCTGGCTGTGGGTGGTGGACGCCGGGTGGATGATGAGGCTGCGCACATCGCCGATGTTCGCGAGGTGGCTGAAGAGTTCGACGGCGTCCACGAACCGCTTGCCGGCCTCGATGCCGTCGCGCAGTTCGAAGGAGAGCACGGCACCCGCGCCCCGCGGCAGGTACCGCTGCCCGGCCTCATACCAGCGGTTGGACGGCAGGCCCGGGTAGTGGACGGCGGCCACCTCGTCGCGCTGCTCCAGCCACTCGGCCAGGGCCTGGGCGTTGGAGGAGTGCCGCTCCAGGCGCAGGCTGAGCGTCTCCACGCCCTGCAGGAGCAGGAAGGCGGAGTGCGGGGCGATGGCGGGCCCGAGGTCGCGCAGCAGCTGGACCCGGAGCTTGACGGCGAAGGCGCCGGGGCCCAGCGCGGGCCAGTAGCGCAGTCCGTGGTAGCTCGGGTCGGGCTCGGTGAAGTCGGGGAAGCGCTCGGGGTGGGCGCCGAAGTCGAAGGTTCCGCCGTCGACGACGATGCCGCCGAGGGTGGTCCCGTGCCCGCCGAGGAACTTGGTGGCCGAGTGGACGACGATGTCGGCGCCGTGCTCGACGGGGCGCAGCAGGAACGGCGTGGGCACGGTGTTGTCCACGATCAGCGGGACGCCGGCGTCGTGCGCGACGTCGGCGACGGTCCGGATGTCGAGGACGTTGCCGCGCGGGTTGCCCAGCGTCTCGGCGAACAGCGCCTTGGTGCCGGGGCGGATCGCCGCGCGCCAGGCGTCGGGGTCGTCCGGGTCGTCGACGAAGGACACCTCGATGCCGAACTTGGGCAGGGTGTGGCGGAACAGGTTGTACGTGCCGCCGTACAGGGATGCGCTGGAGACGATGTGGTCGCCGGAGCCGGCCAGCGTCAGGATCGCCAGGGTCTGCGCCGCCTGTCCGGACGCGAGCGCCACCGCCGCCACGCCGCCCTCCAGCGCGGCGACGCGCTGCTCGAAGACGTCCTGGGTGGGGTTGTGGATGCGGGTGTAGATGTTGCCGGGCTCGGCGAGCGAGAAGAGGTCGGCGGCGTGCTGGGTGTCCCGGAAGACGAACGACGACGTCTGGTAGATGGGCGTCGTCCGGGCGCCGGTCGTCGGGTCCGGCGCGGCACCGGCGTGGACCTGCTTGGTCTCGAAGGACCAGGCCGGGGCGGCGGGCCCGGCCGACTCCCCGTCGGGTGCGCGGCCCTCGGTGGCGGAGTCGATCGGCTGGCTCATGGTGGTGCTCCCTTGTGCGGTCGTGCGAGGGCGAGAGAGGAACGAGAGGAAACGAGAAAAAGAGAGAAAGACTGAGAAAGGGGACGGAATCGCCGTACGGGCGTGCCGGAGCGACGGCGTGGGGGCGTCGGAAAGGCGCTGGGCCGCGCGCGGCGGGGAACGGCGGGAGGGGCACCCGGTGTCCGGCCCGGAGCGGGCGTACGGCGGGGCGGAAGACGGGGTGCACGGAGGGGCGAAGCCGGGCGAGGCGTCAGCCCCGGGCGATACAGCCCGTGGTGGTGACGCGCGCGAGGTCCACATGGGGGCGGGTCACGAGCACAGTCATGAACCCAGTTAACCACAGGCGACAGATGGCGGACCAGGGTGGGTGGCACTCCTGCGCCACTCCTCCACACTCCCCCGACACCACTGTCACGAATGCCGCCGTGACGGGGTCCCGGGCGGCCGCCGGGCATGCCCCGGGCCGGGCGGGGCGCTCCGGACCGGGGGGCGGAGGGGCTCGGCACGAGCACCGGGGGACGGTGCGCGAGGAGGCGCGGGAGGGCGGTGCGCGAGGGGGCGGTGCGCGAGGGGATGCGGCGGGAGGCATGTGCGGGGGGCGCGGGCGGTGGCGGTGCTCGCGCGGTGATGTGCGGCGAGGGGACGCGGGGAGCCGTGCCGGGGGCATCGCCGCGCGACGGCCGGGCTCCGCCCCCCCGGGGACCGCCCGCCGGGCTCCGCCCGCCGGTGGACGGCGCGCGCCCGTGCCACGCACCGTGCCCCGCCGCGCCCCGCGCCCCGCGCGCGGCCGCCCCACGCCGTGGGTGACGCGGCCTCAGCAGGGCCGACGCCTCCGGTCGCACCGGGACGGCCGGCACACCGCCCGGCCGCCCGACCGGCACCGGACCGCCGCGGCCCGCCCCGGTCCCCCGGGCACCGCCGGACGGCGGACCGTCCGCACCTATGCTCACCAGCGAGGACCCGGCCGATGACCCGATCGTCGCCCTTCCCAGGAGGTACCGATGAAAATGCTGATCAACACACCGGAGACGGTGGTCGCCGACGCCCTGCGCGGTATGGCCGCCGCGCATCCCGAACTGGCCGTGGACGTGGAGAACCGGGTGATCGCGCGGCGGGACGCCCCCGTGGCCGGAAAGGTGGCACTGGTCTCCGGCGGCGGTTCCGGGCACGAACCGCTGCACGGCGGGTTCGTGGGCCCCGGCATGCTGTCGGCGGCCTGTCCGGGCGAGGTGTTCACCTCGCCGGTGCCGGACCAGATGGTGCGCGCGGCGGCGGCGGTGGACGGCGGCGCGGGGGTGCTGTTCATCGTCAAGAACTACACGGGCGACGTGCTCAACTTCGAGATGGCCGCCGAACTGGCCGAGGAGGAGGGCATCCGGGTCGCCCGGGTGCTGATCGACGACGACGTGGCGGTGACCGACAGCCTGTACACGGCGGGCCGGCGCGGCACCGGGGCGACGCTGTTCGTGGAGAAGATCGCGGGCGCTGCGGCCGAGCAGGGCCGGCCGCTGGAGGAGGTCGAGGCCGTCGCCCGCCGGGTGAACGGGAACTCCCGCAGTTTCGGGGTGGCCCTGAGCGCCTGCACCACCCCGGCCAAGGGCAGTCCCACCTTCGATCTGCCCGAGGGCGAGCTGGAGTTGGGCATCGGCATTCACGGTGAGCCGGGCCGGGAGCGGCGGCCGATGATGACGTCGGCCGGGATCGCGGAGGCCGCGCTGGACGCGGTGCTGGCCGACCTCGCCCCGCGCGAACCGGTGCTGGTCCTCGTCAACGGCATGGGCGGCACGCCCCTGTTGGAGCTGTACGGCTTCAACGCCGAGGTGCAGCGGGTGCTCGCGGAGCGGGGGGTGGCCGTCGCCCGGACGCTGGTCGGCAACCATGTCACCTCCCTCGACATGGCCGGTGTCTCGGTCACCCTGTGCACCGTCGACGAGGAGCTGCTCGGACTGTGGGACGCGCCGGTGAGCACCCCGGGGCTGCGGTGGGGCCGGTGAGCGCCGAACGGGGCACGGGACCGGACGGAGCCCCGGGCACCGGGCGGGAGGACCTGCTCGGCACCGGCTTCTTCCTCCGCTGGATGGCGGCGGCCGCCGCCTCGGTCGACCGGGAGGCGGAGCGGCTGACCGAACTGGACTCGCCCATCGGCGACGCCGACCACGGCAGCAATCTGAGGCGCGGCTTCGCGGCCGTGGCAGCCGCCCTGGAGAAGGAGCCGCCCGGCACCCCGGGTGCCGTACTGACGCTGGCCGGACGGCAGTTGATCTCGACCGTGGGCGGCGCCTCGGGCCCGCTGTACGGGACGCTGCTGCGCCGCACCGGCAAGGCGCTCGGTGACGCCGGGGAGGTGAGCCCCGGGGACCTCGCCGAGGCGCTGCGGGCGGGGGTGGACGCGGTCCGCGCCCTGGGCGGCGCGGCGCCCGGTGACAAGACGATGGTGGACGCCCTGGTGCCCGCGGTGGAGGCGCTGGGCGAGTCCTTCGCCGCCGCCCGCGCCGCCGCCGAGGAGGGGGCGGCGGCCACGACACCGCTGAGGGCCCGCAAGGGCAGGGCGAGTTACCTCGGCGAGCGCAGCGTGGGCCACCGCGACCCGGGGGCCACCTCGGCGGCGCTGCTGGTCGCCGCGCTGGAGGAGGCCGCGGATGGCTGAGGCGGGGCGGGTCGGGATCGTGCTGGTGTCGCACAGCGCGCGGGTGGCCGGGGCGGTGGCGGAGCTGGCCCGGGAACTGGCCGGGGGCGGTACGGCGGTGCCCGTCGCCACGGCGGGCGGCACGGCGGACGGCGGCTTCGGCACCAGCGCGGAGCTGGTGTCGGCCGCCGCCGCGTCGGTGGACGGGGGCGCGGGTGTCGCGGTGCTCGCCGACCTCGGCAGCGCGGTGCTGACGGTGAAGGCGATGCTGGCGGAGGACGGCGAACTCCCGGACGGCACCCGTCTGGTGGACGCGCCGTTCGTGGAGGGCGCGGTGGCCGCGGTGGTCACCGCCGCCGCGGGGGGCGACCTCGCGGCGGTGGCCGCGGCGGCCGCGGAGGCGTACTCCTACCGCAAGGCGTGAGGCGGGCGGCCCGGCGGGTCAGCCGCCGTCCGCGAACCGCCGGGCCAGCCGTTCCCCCGCCGCCACGGCGGCGGCCGGGTCGTCGATGGGCTCGGCCCGGCTGTCCTTGAAGACGATGTACGAGACCCCCGAGGCGGCGCCGCCGGCCCGGGGGTCGGGGTCGATGCCCAGGGACTCGGCGGCGGCGTAGGAGGCCTCGCCGATGAGGTCGCGGGGGCCGACGTCGCCGACGACCGCGTACCGCACCCGGTCCTCGTAGACGACGGCCGCGACCGAGCCGCCGCCGACCCCGTGCTCACGGTGGTCCCAGATGTCGCTGGGCTCGGGGACGACGACGTAGGGCAGCCGCTCGGCGTCCAGCGGCCGGCCGTCCGGACCGGTGTACGCGGTGGCGTCGGTGAAGTGCGGGTCGGTGTCGGCGTTGCAGTGCTCGCCCGGCCGGCCGTCGCAGTCGATGTCCAGGTCGGCCTTCCAGAACACGGCGTCGGGAGTGCCGCAGACCGGGATGTCGGCGGGGGCGCCCGCGTCGGGGCGGTAGCGCCCGCCGGAGACGGGGGCGCAGTCGCGCATCCTGGCCAGCAGGTCGGCGGCGCGGACGGGGTCCTCCGCGGCCTCCTTCCGGGCGGGCCCGGGCGGCGCGGCCCCGCGGTGGCCGCGCGAGACGGCGTGCGGATCACCGCGGCGCACCGGTGGCGCCACGGCGCGGGGCAGGGGCGCGGTGCCCCGCGCGGTGCCGGTCCCGTGCCCCGGCGCGGGGGCCGGTGCGGGCCGCGCCGGGGGCCGGGGGCCGGGGTGCGGGTGGGCCGGGGCTGCGGGCAGCGCGGGGGCGAGCAGGGCGGCACCGGCCAGGGCCAGCGTCAGCGAACGGACACACACGGTGCGGCCTTCCTGGGGGACAGCGGCGGACACTCGGCCCATCTGTCCCCGCGCGGGGCCGTCCGTCCACCGGGGCGGGGCCGGACGGGTGGTGCGCCCCGGGTGGCGGACCGGGGGCGGGCGGACCGGAACCCGAGGGGTCCGGTCCGCCCGGCCACCCGTGCCGGCACGGCGGCAGCGACGACAGCGGCCCGCGCCATGGGCTCGAACTCCCCGCGGGCGCGGGACAGTTCGGCTCAGAAGGCCAGCATACGCAACCTTCCGGCAGCGCCCCGCCAAGGTCCTCTTGATGTGATCGCGTCATGACCGCACAATTGGTCCGGACCTTTGTCGTGACCGTCCGGGAGGCACCGCCGTGCGATCCATCCCCGCTGCTCTCCGCGCGTCCGGTTCCCTCGCCCGGCGCTGCGCCCTGGCCGGCGGGGCCCTGCTCCTGGTCACCTCCTGCGGGCTGGGCGACGACGGCGGCGGGGGCAAGCCGCCGCCCGCCGCGCCCGCGGGCGTCACCGCGCAGGCGGGCAGCTCGACCAGCGTGCACGTGATGTGGAACGCGGCCGACGGGGTCGAGACCTACGAGGTCTACCGGGGCGGCACGAAGATCAAGGAGGTGCCGTCGGAGAGCCACATGGTGGACATCACGCGGCTGCGCCCCTCCACCGCCTATGTGTTCACCGTGCGGGCCCGCGACGCCGAGGGACGGCTCGGTCCGCACAGCCAGGAGGTCGGGGCCACCACACCGGCCGGGGGCCCCGCCGACAGCAGCGCGCCGACCGCTCCCGGCGGGGCGCACGGCAGGGTGGCGGGAGGCAGGGCGGTCCAGCTCGGCTGGACCGCCTCCGAGGACGACCGGGGCGTGGTGTCGTACGACGTCTACCAGGGCGGCACCAAGGTCCACAGCGTCGGCGGCGGACAGACCGCGACGGTGGTCACCGGACTGCGTCCGGGCACCGCCTACGCGTTCACCGTCCGGGCGCGCGACGCCGCCGACAACACCTCCACGCCGAGCGCCGTCGTCCGGCTCACCACCCCCGGCTCCGACGACGGGCGGGCCCCCGCGCCGACCGGGCTGAAGGCGGCCTCCCACCGCGAGGACGGGGCGTACTACATCGACCTCACCTGGACGGTGCCGCACACGGACGGCGTGGTCACCGAGTACCAGATCCACCTGGACGGCGAGTCCGCCACCTCGCTGGTCTACGGCGCCGAGGCGCCCCGCGAGCACGGCGAGTACAGCTTCTACGCGGGAGAGGAGGCCGGGGTACGGCACCGGGTACGGCTGCGGGCCAAGCTGCCGGACGGCACCTGGGGCGGTTTCTCGGAGGAGCGGACGGTGACGACCGGCCCGTGACACCGGACGGACCGGGCGCGTCGTGACACCGGACGGGCGGGGCACACCATGACACCGGACGGGCCTGGTACGCCGGGCATGCGGCAGGGGCGCCGGCCGGGACCGGCCGGACGGCAGGGGCGGCGGAGTCCACCGCGGGCCGGGTGGACGGCAGGGGCGGCGGGCGGCGGAATCCGCCGCGGGCCGGGCGGACGGCCGGAACGGCCCGGGCGGGCGGCCGGGGCCGGACGCGAGTCGCAGGGCCGTGCGATCCCCCGGACCGGGGACGGCAGGGCGCGGGTGGAGAGGACGCGGGGACCCGGGACCGCGAAGGGGACGCGAGGGCGCCGCGGGACCGCGAGGGGGCCGCGAAAGCGCCGCGCCCCGGGCGTCGGCCGGGCGGCCGGTGCCGGTGGGCGGGCTCGGCCGCCACGCGCCACGAGACGGGCGTCACCTGGCCGGGGGCGCTCCGCATGCGGCCCCGCTCGCGGCCCTGTTGGCTGCGTCTGAGGCAGCACGGGCGTTCCCCCACCTCCGGCGGCGCACGGGCGTGCCGTCGACCGTGCCGCCGGAGGGCAGTCCCATGCGCTACTCATCGCCGCTTCCCCGTACCGGCCCCACCGTGGCAGCCGCCCTCGCGCTGCCCCTGGCCCTGGCCGCCGGTCCCGCCGCCGCGGGCCCCGGGATCTCCGTGAGCACCACCGGCTCCACGGTGTCGGTCACCACCACCGCCTGCGCCCAGCTCAACGGGAGCTGGGGCACCGCCTCGCTGCTCACCAGCAGTCAGGGCAGCTTCGCCGAGGGCCGCCAGGTCGCCCTGTCGGGCACCGCCGAGGGCCAGACGGCCGCGTGGTCGGACATCTCCCCCGGCACCTACACCGTCGTGGTCATGTGCTCCAACAACAGCACCGCCGGCACCCAGACCGTCATCGTCGCCGCCGCCCCCTCCCCCTCGCCGTCCCCCAGCCGGACGGCCGCCCCCTCGCCGACCGCGTCGCCGCGCGGGGTCCTCGGCGGAGTGGGCGGCGCCGTCAAGGACTACGGCACGGTGACCCTGGTCGCGGGCGGCGCGCTGGTCGGCAGCGGGGTCATCGCCGCGGCCTGGTTCCTGCGGCGGCGCTCGAAGCCGTACCGGTTCTGAGCGGGGCGGGGGCGTGCCGGGAGCGGCTCACCCCGGACCGTCGGCGAGGCCGGGACCGTCGGGGTCGCCGGGGCCGGGGGGACCCCCGGAGGAGGCGGACCGGTCCGGGGCGCCGGGAGGCGGGGCCGGGCAGGTGGCGGTGCCGGTGGCGGCGGGCAGGGCGGCGAACTCGGCCAGCGCGTGCCGCAGCCACCCGGTCCAGAAGGTCTCCAGATCGATCCCGGCCCGCAGCACCAGATGCCGCAGCCGGTCCTCCGCGCTGTCCCGGCCGGGCGGGAAGTCACGCTCCTCGATCTCCTCGTACTCGGCCAACTGCCGCTCGTGCAGGTCGAGATGGCGGCGCAGGTCCTCCTCGATCCCGGCGGTGCCGACGACGGCGGCGGCCCTGAGACGCAGCAGCATCACGTCCCGCTGGGGCTTCGGGTCCTGGGCGGCGGCGGTCCAGCGGGCCAGTTCGGCGCGGCCCGCGGGCAGCACCTCGTAGCACTTGCGCTGTCCGCGCGCGGGGCGCGGGGCGGGCAGGGTCCGGATCAGCCCGTCGGTCTCCAGCCGCCCCAGCTCGCGGTAGATCTGCTGGTGCGTGGCCGACCAGAAGTACCCGATCGACCGGTCGAACCGGCGGGTCAGCTCCAGCCCCGACGACGGCCTTTCGACCAGGGCGGTGAGGATCGCGTGCGGGAGTGACATGGGCTCATCCTGGCACGCGGCACCGGGGGGACCTCCCGCCCGGAGCCGAGCGGCGGGGGCGGGGTCCTCCGGTCGGGGCCGGGGCTACAGCGCCGCCGCCAGTTCGGTGCCCTGCCTGATGGCGCGCTTGGCGTCCAGTTCGGCGGCCTCGTGGGCGCCGCCGATGAGGTGGACCGGGCGCCCGGCGGCGACCAGGTCGTCGTAGAGCCCGCGGCGCGGTTCCTGGCCGGTGCACAGGACGACGGTGTCGACCTCCAGGACGGTGCTCGCGCCGTCCACGGTGAGGTGGAGCCCGGCGTCGTCGATGCGGTCGTAGCGCACGCCCGGGACCATGGTGACGCCGCGCCGGCGCAGTTCGGTGCGGTGGATCCAGCCGGTGGTCCGCCCCAGCCCGGCGCCGACCTTGCCGACGGTGCGCTGGAGCAGGTGGACGGTGCGCGGGGAGGCGGGCGGCACCGGTTCGGTGAGCCCGCCGGGCGCGCGGTGGGCGGGGTCGACGCCCCAGACGCGGAGGAAGGCCGCCGGGTCCCGGTGGGCCCGGCCCCCGTCGTCGGTGAGGTACTCGGCGACGTCGAAGCCGATGCCCCCGGCGCCGAGGACGGCCACCCGCTCGCCCACGGGTACGGCGTCGCGCAGGACGTCCAGGTAGCCGACGACGCTGGGGTGGCCGACGCCGGGGATGTCGGGGACGCGGGGGGTGACGCCGGTGGCGACGACCACCTCGTCCCATCCGTCGAGGCCGGCCGCGGTGACCTCGGCGCCGAGGCGCACGTCGACGCCGAGCGCGGTGAGCCGGTGGCGGAAGTAGCGCAGCGTCTCGTCGAACTCCTGCTTGCCGGGGACCCTGCGGGCGACGTCGAGCTGGCCGCCGATCTCGTCCGCGGCGTCGAACAGGGTGACCTCGTGGCCGCGTTCGGCGGCGCTCACCGCGCAGGCCAGCCCGGCGGGCCCGGCGCCGACGACCGCGATCCTGCGGCGGGTCGCGGCCGGGGACAGGACCAGTTCGGTCTCGTGGCAGGCGCGCGGGTTGACCAGGCAGGAGGTGGGCAGCCCGCTGAAGGTGTGGTCCAGGCACGCCTGGTTGCAGCCGATGCAGGTGTTGATGGCCTCGGGGTGCCCGGCGGCGGCCTTGGCCACGAAGTCGGGGTCGGCCAGCATCGGGCGGGCCATGGACACCATGTCGGCGGCGCCGCCGGCGAGCAGTTCCTCGGCGAGTTCGGGGGTGTTGATGCGGTTGGTGGTGATGAGCGGGACGCCCACCTCGCCCATCAGGCGCTCGGTCACCCAGGCGTAGGCGCCGCGCGGCACGGAGGTGGCGATGGTGGGGATGCGTGCCTCGTGCCAGCCGATGCCGGTGTTGATGAGGGTCGCTCCGGCGGCCTCGACCTCCCGGGCGAGGGCGGTCACCTCGTCGAGGGTGGAGCCGCCGGGGACCAGGTCGAGCATGGACAGGCGGTAGACGACGATGAAGTCCTCGCCGACGGCCGCGCGCACCCGGCGGACGATCTCGGCCGGGAAGCGCCTGCGGTTCTCGGGCGAGCCGCCCCAGCGGTCGGTGCGGTGGTTGGTGCGGGCGGCGGTGAACTCGTTGATGAGATAGCCCTCGGAGCCCATGATCTCGACGCCGTCGTACCCGGCCTCGCGGGCGAGGCGGGCGGTGCGGGCGTAGTCGTCGACGGTGCGCTCGACCTCGGCGTCGGTCAGCTCGCGCGGCACATGGGGACTGATCGGCGCCTGGAGGGGGCTGGGCGCGACGAGGTCGGGGTGGTAGGCGTACCGGCCGAAGTGCAGGATCTGGAGGGCTATCCGGCCGCCCTCGCGGTGCACGGCGCCGGTGACGACGCGGTGCCGGGCCGCCTCCTCGGCGGTGGTGAGCCGGGCGCCGCCGGGGTAGGGGCGGCCCTCGTCGTTGGGCGCGATGCCGCCGGTGACGATGAGACCCACTCCCCCGCGGGCCCGCGCGGCGTAGAAGGCGGCCAGGCGCTCGAAGCCGCCCTCCGCCTCCTCCAGGCCGACGTGCATGGAGCCCATCAGGACCCGGTTGGGCAGCGTGGTGAAGCCCAGGTCCAGGGGGCTCAGCAGGTGGGGATAGCGGCTCATCAGGGCCTCCGTGCGCGATGTCGTGCCTCAGTTCTAGAGGACACCGCCACTTTTGTGCAACTAGTTGCATAAAGTGGCGTCGGCCACACGGAGGCCCTGGTGGCACGGTGTCCCCGGCCTCGCCGGGGACCGGGTGACGGGACGCGGCCGGGCGCGCGGGGAGCCGGGCCGCGGGGTGTTCCCGGCTCCACGGACCGGCCCGGGCCGTGGGCCGTCACCGGCCCCGCCCGCGACCCGGCCGTGGGACGTCGTCACGGGCCGCGCGAAGGACGGCCCGCGTGGGGAACCGGGCCGCACGGGGCCTCGTCGCGCTGGAGACCGGGTCACGCGGGGACCCGGTCGCGCGGCGCCGTCGGCCCGCGCGGAGGGTCCGGGCCGCGGGGCCCGTACGGAGGGGCCCCGGGCAGCGCGACGTCGTTCAGCGGCTCTCCAGCCGCACGTGCAGCTCGCGCTCCTGGTCCCCCGAGGCCGTGCTCAGGTCGCGCACGGTGAACAGGGAGTCCAGGGTGACGCGCAGCCGTTCGACGGCCCAGTAGCCGCCCTGGGCGTCGGCCTCCACGGAGGCCCCCAGCGGGGCCGGGCCGCCCTCCCCGGCCGGTCCGGCGGCGACGTCGAAGGTGCCGAGCCAGACGGTCGGGCGGACGGCGTCGTACCGGCGGGTCGCGTCGCCGGTGTGCCGGTCGGACGGGAAGCGGGCGCACAGGGCGTCGAAGACGGCCCGCGCGTCCTCCTCGGTGCATCCGCTCAGCTCCACCGAGACGGACTCCGGGTGCGGTCGCTCGGCATCCATGGTGATCGCTCCTCTCCTGGGCCCGGCACGGCACCGCCGCGCCCGGCCGCGCGGCGCGCGGCGCCGGGACGCGCCCCGGTCACGGCGGGCCGGCACTGCCTCTCCCTCCAGGGAAGCACTCCCCCGGGCGGAGCACTACCGGCGCCCTCCCTCCGGGGGCACCGCGCCCTCGCCGGACCCGCCCTCCCGGCGCCGCGCCCCCTTCCGTGGGCGGTGGCCGCCGTACGGGGTGATGCTGGACGGTGGGGCGGGAACCGCGGGTGGAGGCATGCCGCGTGCGAGCGCGGCGGGCGGCGGCGACCGGCAGCGCCGGGGCCGCCGCGTGGAACGGCGAGGGCGGAGCGTGGGATGACTGGAGCCGGGGCCACCGCGGACGGGGGCGGTGCGCCGCCGTTCGGTCCGGTGCCGGACGGCGGGCTGCCGGGCGTGCTCGGCGGGGTCCCGCTGGTGCTGGACTCCGGGGGGCGGATCGTGTTCTGGGGCTCCGGGGCGGAGGAGTTGTTCGGCCGCTCCGCCCGGGAGGCGCTGGGGCGGCCCGCCGGCCCGCTGCTGGCCCCCGAGGGGGACCCGGAGGCGGTCGCGGAGCTGTTCGCGCAGACCCTGCGGACGGGCCGCGGCCGTACGGGCTCCTTCCCGGTCCGCCGCGGGGACGGCGGGACGCGGTCGGTGGAGTTCCGGGTCACCCGGCTGCTGGACGAGCGGGGCGCGGCGTACGCGCTGGCGCTGGCGGCCGACCGGAGCGCCCTGCGCCGTCTGGAGCGCGAGGTGGCGCTGTCGGCACAGGTGATCAGACAGGCCCCGAACGGGCTGGCCGTGCTCGACACCTCCCTGCGGTACGTCTCGGTCAACCCGGCGCTGGAGCGGATCAACGGGCTGCCGGCCGGGGATCACCTGGGGCGCACGGTGCGCGAGGTGCTGCCGGAGCTGGAGACCGTGGACCTCCTGGAGGCGGCGGCCCGCCGGGTGCTGGCGGTGGGGCGGCCGGTCGTCGACCAGGCGGTGCGGGGGCGCACCCCGGCGGGCCCGGACGAGGAGCACGTCTGGTCGCTGTCCCTGTACCGGCTGGAGGCCCCGGACGGGACGGTGCTGGGCGTGGTGGTCTCCGTCGAGGACATCACCGAGCGGCACCGCGCGGAGGCCGAGGCGGAGGCCGCGCGGCGGCGGCTGGCGGCGGTGGCGGAGGCGTCCTCGCGGATCGGCACCACCCTGGACCTGGAGCGCACGGCGCACGAGCTGGCGTCGGTGGCGGTGCCGGGGCTGGCCGACATCGCGGCGGTGGACCTGCTGGAGCCGGTGACGCGGGGGCGGCGCTCCGCGCTCCGGCCCGCCGATCCGGCGGTGATCCGGGCGCTGGCCGTCGCCGCCGAGGACGCCGGGGAGGCCCTGCGGGCGGCCGATCCGCCCGGCGAGGTGGCCCGCTACGGTCCGGACCGCCTGGTCACCGAGTGCGTGCGGGCCGGGCGCCCGGTGCTGGTGTCCCGGGTGACGGACGCGGACCTGCCCCGGATCGCCCGCTCCCCCGAGGCCGCCGGGCTGCTGGGCCGGGCGGGGGTGCACTCGTACCTGGCGGTGCCGCTGATCGCGCGGGGCGAGGTGCTGGGGGCGCTGGACCTGAAGCGGATCGGCAACCCGCTGCCCTTCGGCGAGGACGATCTGCTGCTCGCCCGGGAGCTGGCCTCCCGCGCGGCCCTCCAGATCGACAACGCCCGCTGGTACCAGAACGCCCGCGAGGCCGCCCTCACCCTCCAGCGGAGCCTGCTGCCCGCCCATCCCCCGGTGACCGGCGGGCTGGAGGTGGCCTCCCGGTACCGCCCGGCCGAGGCGACGAACGAGGTCGGCGGCGACTGGTTCGACGTGATCCCGCTGGACGGCGGGCGGACGGCGCTGGTGGTGGGCGATGTGATGGGCAGCGGCATCGCGGCCGCGGCATCGATGGGGCGGCTGCGGACCGCGACGGACACCCTGGCCGTGCTCGGCCTCGATCCGGCGCTGCTCCTGGAGCACCTGGACCGGACGGCGGCGGGCCTCGACCAGGCCATCGCCACCTGTGTCTACGCCGTGCACGACCCGCACACCCGGACCTGCCGGATCGCCAGCGCCGGGCATCCGCCGCCGGTGCGGCTGCGCCCCGGGCGGGAGCCGGAGCTGCTGGACCTGCCGACCGGGGTGCCGCTGGGCGTGGGCGGGGTCGCCTTCTCCGCCGTCACCGTGGACCTGGAGCCGGGCGACCGGCTGGTGCTCTACACCGACGGCCTGGTGGAGACCCGGCGGCACTCGCTGGACGAGCGGCTGGGGACGCTGCTGAGCCTGCTCGGCGGCCCCGACCGGCCGCTGGAGGAGCTGTGCGACCTGCTGCTGGACGCCCTGCGCGAGCCGCACACCGCCGACGACGTCGCCCTGCTGATCGCCCGGGCCACGCCCCCCTCCGTCAGCGGTCCCCCGGCCGCCCCCGGACCCCGATGACGACGTCGGCGCCGCGGTCCGGGTCGGCGGCGAGCCGGGCGGTCGGCCCCGCCCGGGTGACGGCGGCGAGGGCCGCCGGCACCTGGTGCTCGCCGGTCCCGACGAGGAGGCGCCCGCCGGGCGCGAGCCGGCGCGGGGCTCCGGCGGCGACCCGGCGCGGCACGTCGAGGCCGTCCGCGCCCCCGTCGAGCGCGGTCAGCGGCTCGTGGTCGCGGGCCTCGGCGGGCAGCAGGGCGACCTCGGCGGTGGGGACGTAGGGCACGTTGGCCGCGAGGACGTCGATCCGGCCGCGCAGACCGCCGGGCAGGGCGTCGAAGAGGTCGCCGGTGTGCACCCGGCCCCCGGCGGCGGCGAGGTTGGCGCGGGCGCAGCGCACGGCGGCCGGGTCGATGTCGGCGGCGTGCACCTCGGGGCGGTCGAGCCCGGCGGCCGGGGCGGCGCCGACGGCCCCGGAGCCGCAGCACAGGTCCACGGCGACGGCGCCGCGGGGTGCCCCGGCCAGGGCCTGTTCGACGAGGTACTCGGTACGGCGGCGAGAGACGAAGACACCGGGCTCGACGGCGACCCGCAGTCCCCCGAACACGGCCCGGCCGAGGACGTGTTCGAGGGGGACACCGGTGACGCGGCGGCCGACCGGGGCGATGAGCCGACCGGGGGTCCGGGCGGCGCCGGGGATCGGTGCGGCCTCGTCCTCGGCGAAGACGCGACCGGCGGCGCGGAGCGCGGCCACGACGGCGTCACGGCAGGGGAGGAGGGCGGAGAACGGAGCGGGCATGGTGAAGGGAGGGCCGTTCGGGAACCGAAGGGCGCTCTCGCGGTCACCGGAGTCCGGTGACGGTACCGCCGAGGGCCGCGAGCACCCTGACCGACACAGGGGCGATGGGGCTCACCTCCCGGAGTACGCCGGCCGGGACACTCCTCCTCGGCCGACGACCGGACTACTCCAACAGCCCCTTGTCCAGGGGGTGTTGGGGACATGGGAACGGTCACGCCCCGACGGCCGGGCCCGGACGGCCGCCCCTCCCGCCGGCACCCGCTCCCCGGTCGGCGGCGGACGGGGTCCGGCGGCACCGGGCCGGGACTCCGGCGGGCACGGGGTCCGGGACCGCGGCCGGCACGGGACGGCGGCGCTCCGTCACGGAGGGGAGTGCCGCGGTGACACCGGGACGGGGCCGCGGCGGCGCCCGGCGACGGTCCGTGGGGCATGGCGCACCCTGCGTACGGCCGGGTTTCCCGGGTGCGGTGCGGGGCACTTCTCCGGCGCGACCGCGAGGAGGCCGAGATGCGAACCGGGGTGTGCGTCCGGCGGCGCCACCGCAATCCGCTGCTGCGCCGTTCGGACGTCGTCGAGACGTGGACGGCGCTGGTCGTCGCCGTCCTGCTGATCGTGGGGGCACCGCTGCTGGGCGCCGTCGCGGCGGTGCGCTCCGACGGGCACGCGCGCGCCGTCGCGGCGGAGCAGCGTGCCGAGCGGCACCGGGTCGGCGCGCTCGTGACCGGGCGGACGTCCGAGGCGCCCGCGTCGTCGGAGGACGGCGGACGGCAGTCCTTCCGCGCCACGGTGCGCTGGACGGCGCGGGACGGCACGGCGCGGGACGCGACGGCCCGGGTCCCGGCGGACACGCGCGCGGGTGACACCGTCGGCATCTGGGTGGACTCGCGGGACCGGAGGGTGCCGCCGCCGACCGGTGACACCGCGATCCTGGAACACACCGTCACCGTCGGCGCGTTCACCGCGCTGGGCTCGGCGCTCGTGGTGGTCGCCGGACACCGGGCGGTGCGCGGGGCGGCGATGCGGCGGCGGCTGGCCGAGTGGGACCGCGCGTGGGCCCGGACCGAGCCCCGCTGGACCCACCGCCGCACCTGACGGACGGCCGGCGGCGGGCGGCACACCCGGACGGGACACGGAGGCGGCACGCGGCACGCGGCACGCGGCACGCGGCACGCGGCAGGACGCTTCGGGTGTCCGGTGGTTTCCGGACACCCCGTTCCCCCGGCCGGCGGCGGCCCGGTCCTCCGGTTCCCCGGCGTCCCGGCGTCCCGGCACCCCTGGGCCGAACGGCGGAATCACCCGAGGTGACGGACCGGACGGCCCTGGCCTCCCCTTCGGCCGCTCCCGTACCGTGTGCTCACCCGTGCGAACCGGGCCCGCGGCCCCCGCCGGGCCCGTGCCGGCGGGCGCGGTCCCCACCGGTTCCCGGCGACAAAGGCGGTCTCGATGGCCCTGTTCGACCTTCCCCTGGACGAGTTGCGCGCCTGGCGCAGCACCTCCACCGAGCCCGAGGACTTCGACGCGTTCTGGGACGGCACCCTGCGGGAAGCGCGGCAGCACGACCTCGACGCCCGGTTCGAGCCGGTCGACACCGGGCTGTCCACGGTGCGGGTGTACGACGTGACGTTCGCCGGGTTCGGCGGCCACCCGGTCCGGGGCTGGCTGCTCCTGCCCGCCTCGGCGCGGGAACCGCTGCCGCTGGTCGTGGAGTTCGTCGGCTACGGGGGCGGGCGGGGCCTGCCGCACGAGCACCTGCTGTGGGCGTCCACGGGCCGGGCCCACTTCGTGATGGACACCCGCGGCCAAGGCAGCGCCTGGGGCGGCGGGGGCGGCACCGCGGACCCGCTGGGCGGCGGACCGGCCTACCCGGGGTTCATGACCCGCGGCATCGACGCCCCGGAGAACTACTACTACCGCCGGGTGTTCACCGACGCGGTGCGCGCCGTCGAGGCGGCGCGCGCCCACCCGCTGACCGACGCGTCCCGCACGGTCGCCCTCGGCAACAGCCAGGGCGGCGGCATCGCCCTCGCCGTCGGCGCGCTGGTGCCGGATCTGGTGGCGGTGGCGCCGGACGTGCCGTTCCTGTGCGACTTCCCCCGCGCGACCACCCTCACCGACCGGCACCCGTACCGCGAGATCGGCCTGTACCTGAGGACGCACCGGGGCCGGGCGGCGGACGCCCTGCGCACCCTGTCGTACTTCGACGGGGTGCACTTCGCGGCGCGCGGCCGGGTGCCGGCCCTGTTCTCGACGGGGCTGGAGGACGAGACCTGCCCGCCGTCGACCGTCTTCGCGGCGTTCAACGCGTGGGCGCACCGGGACAAGGCGATCGAGGTGTACGAGTTCAACGACCACGAGGGCGGGGGCCCGTACCAGCAGACCGTCCGGATGCGATGGCTGGACGGCCGCGCCTGAGGCCGCGCGCTCCCGGAGGCCCGGGCGCCCCGCCCGGAGGCCCCGGCAGGTCCGGCCCGCCCGGGGCGCGGCGGGCGGACCACGCGGTCGACGACGCGGGGGAACGGCGGGCCCGGAAGCGGTGGCGGGGGTTCCCCCGGAGCGCCGCCGTCCGCGGACAGGTACACCCCCGCACGGGGCGCCAGTACGGTTTCGGCCAGATCACCGGGGCGCCCTTCCCTAGTGGTTTAGACCAATGGTAATTCTGGTGGCGCATCGAGCCCGCGCGGCTACCGTACGTGACCAACAGGAGGGCGCGGCATGGCCCGCTCCACTTCGCAGGACGCTCGCTCCACCCCGCACGCCCGCTCCGATACCGGGGCGGAACCCCTGTACTGGCGGATCGCCGTGCGGCTGCTCGGCGAACTGCACGACGGTACCGTCCCGCCGGGCGGCCGGCTGCCGGGTGAGCGGAGACTGGCCGAAACCTTCGGTGTCAGCAGGGAGACCGTCCGGCAGGCGCTGGAGGTGCTGCGCCGGGACGGACTGGTCGCCACCGACAAGCGGGGCAGCCATGTCACCCTCCCCGGGCCGCCCGCCCAGAGCCCGTCGTCCCTCGCCTTCCCGGTGGGCGCCCGCGGGGCGCAGTCGGCCGCCGTCGACCGGGCCACGGTCGTCTGGGAGGCGCCGCCGCCGGAGCACGCGCGGGCCCTCGGACTGGCCCCGGACCGGCCCACCCTGGTGCACCGCTACACCTCCACCTCCGCCGACGGCAGCGGCCGGCGCACGGCTCTGACATCGTTCTCCCCGGTGGCGCTCGCCGAGGTCGCCGAGCTGGCCCGCTACCGCGACCGCGCCGACGGGGCCGCCGCGGCCCAACTGCGCAGGGCCTACGACTGGATGCGGCGGGCGGGCCTGACGCTGCACCACCGGGACGTCATCACCCCGCTCGCGGACACCCCGGCGGTCCGGGTCCTGCGCCGGGTGCACGACCAGTACGCCCGCCCCCTGGAGGTCACCGACCTGCTGGTGGACACCCACCGGGACGCCCTGGTCTACGAGTTCACCCTGCCGGCCGCGGGCTGACCCGGCCGCCGGGCAGCCTGCGGGCCACCACCAGCCGGACGCGCGGGCTGCCGTCCGGCCGGTGTCCGAAGGAGGGCAGGTCGCGCAGGCCGACCCGGAACCCGGCACGCGCCAACTCCCTTCCGACTGCGCCGAGTCGGAAGGTCCGGTAGTACATCACGAAGGGCGGGCGCCACACCGCGTTGCGGACCCGCATCGCGGTGTCGAAGCCCAGCAGGGCCCAGTACGCCCCCGAGCCCGGCCGGGGCGGGGCGACGACGGGGAAGGCGAAGCAGCCACCGGGCCGCAGCACGGCACGCACCCCGGCGAACAGGCCCGGCAGTTCCCTCGGCAGGAAGTGGCCGAACGCGCCGAAGCTCACCACGAGGTCGAAGGCGGAGCGGAACGGCAGGGCGCGGGCGTCCGCGCGCACCCAGGACACCTTCGGCCCCCGGGGCGCGATCCGCCCCCGCGCCACGGCGAGCATCCCGGCGCTGAAGTCGGTGCCCGTCACCCGGTCCCGGCAGACCCGGGCGAGGACGTCCGTGCCCGCGCCCGTGCCGCAGCACAGGTCGAGACCGCTGCCGAACGGCCCCATCGGCTCCAGGGCCGAGGCGACGGCGTCGAGCAGCGGGCCCGGGGTGCGGTAGGGGGTGCGGTCGAACTTGGGGGCGAGCAGGTCGTAGCCGTGCTCGACCGACGACAGTGCCTGGACGGCGAGTTCGCGCAGGGTGGGACCTTCGGGGCTGAACACTCCGTCAGCCTAGGGGGTGCCTGGCGCCGGGGCGCGGGAGCGGACGCCGTGTCAGGCGCCCGGTTCCGGTCGGCCACCGGGTGGCGCCGCGGGGGACACACCTCCGCCCACCGCGAAGGGCGCACGCGGGCGTCGTGCGGGCCTCCCGACGGGGTGACGCCGCCGGCCGCGGCACCGGAGGCGGTCCGGCGCGCGGCGGACCCGCGTGGCGCGGGGCGGCGCGGCGGGTGTGCGACCGCGCGCCGGGGGCGCGTCCGCCCGGAGGAGGGTTCGGGGCGGGTCGGCGCGGTGGGACCGAGACGGGGTCCGGAGACGGGCCCGGGGGCGGGCCGTGGGCGGGGCCCTGGGGCGGCGAACGGGAGCGGTGGCCGGGCTCCGGAGAGGGGCGCCGGAGCACGGATGTGGAGGTCAGGGCGGGGAAACCGGTGACCCCTTGCCACCGAACCGCTCCGCGATGTAGGGTGCGGCCAGCATCTGTGGACGCCCGCAATGGGCGCCGATGTTGTCTTTGCTTCGGTTCCGCGCCCCGCCCGCCTCCCGGGCTCGGCGCATCCGCTGTCTTCGCACCACCACCTCGTGAGCCGGCCCTTCGCCAGGCCCGGGGTGCTGTTCCCGCCGCCCGGGCGTGCCCACGGCCCCTCGGCGCGGACTTCCCCCTTCCCTTCCTTCCGTGTGCCCGCGCCGCTCGCGCCCCGCGTCCCGAAAGGACCGCGCATGACCACCACCCTCGAACCCCCCGCTCCGCACTCCTCCCCCGCCGGCACCGTCACCGGCGTGCTGGACCTCGACCCGCGCGGTACCGGCCGGCTGCGCTCGGCGGCCCTGCTGCCCGAACCGTCCGATCCCGTACTCTCCCCCGCCCTGGTCCGCCGCCACGGGCTGCGCCGGGGCGATCTGGTCGAGGGGATCCCCGGCGACCGGGGCACCGTCACCGAGGTGGTCCGGGTCAACGGCGCCGATCCCCGGCACCTCCCCGGACGGCGGCACTTCGCCGACCTGACCCCGGTCCACCCGTACGAGCGGCTGCGGCTGGAGCATCCGGCGGCGGGGCCCACCGGACGGGTCACCGATCTGATCGCCCCGGTCGGCAAGGGCCAGCGCGGGCTGATCGTGGCCCCGCCGCGGACCGGCAAGACGGTCCTGCTCACCCGGATCGCCGCCGCGGTCGCCGGCAACCACCCCGAGTGCCGGCTGATGGTGCTGCTCCTCGACGAACGCCCCGAGGAGGTGACCGACATGCGCCGATCGGTCCGGGGCGAGGTGTACGCCTCGACCTTCGACCGGGGCGCGCGGCACCACATCGAACTGGCCGAGCTGGTGATCGAGCGGGCGAAACGGCTGGTCGAGGACGGGGAGGACGTGGTGGTGCTGCTCGATTCCCTGACCCGCCTGTGCCGGGCCCACAACAACGCCGCGCCCGCGGGCGGCCGGGTGCTCAGCGGCGGTGTCGACGCCGCGGCGCTGTCCGCCCCCAAGCGGCTGTTCGGGGCGGCCAGGAAGACCGAGGAGGGCGGGTCGCTGACCATCCTCGCCACCGCGCTGGTGGAGACCGGCTCCCGCGCCGACCAGTTCTTCTTCGAGGAGCTGAAGGGCACCGGCAACATGGAGCTGCGCCTCGACCGCGAGCTGGCCTCCCGCCGGGTCTTCCCCGCCCTGGACGTGGCGGCCTCGGGCACCCGCCGCGAGGAACTGCTGCTGTCCGCCGCCGAGTCGGCCACCGTGCCCGGTCTGCGCCGGGTGCTGGGGTCCCGCGACCCGCGGGCCGCGCTGGAGACCCTGCTCGACCGGATGCGCCGGACACCCGACAACGCCTCCCTGCTGCGCCGCCTCCGGCCCACGCTGCCCGCCGCCTGACGACGGCCGCGGCACGGCCGCCTGACGGACGACGGCGAACGGCTGATGCGGGGCGGGCGGTGAACGACGGGTGCGGGGCGGCCCGCGAACGGCGGCGGGCGCCGGACGGCGCGCGGCGGACCGGTTTCCGTACGGCATCCGGGTGGTCGCGGGCGCGGCCCGGCCGGGTCGGCGGGGCGTCCCCCGGATCCGTTCCTACGTTTGCGGTATGACTATCAGATTCTTGTGCCGGGCCGCCCGTTCCTCCTGTGTCCTGTGCGTGGCGGGACTGCTCACGCTCACCCCCGCCGCGGTCTTCGCCCGCCCCACCCGCCCCGACCCCGGGACGCCCGGCGGCCCCGGAGCGGCGGCGGCCCGGCCGGGTCTGCTGTTCCGCTCCGGCACCCAGGTGCACCCACGCGCCGGGGTGCCCAAGGTCCCCGAGGTCTCGGCCCTGTCCTGGGTCGTGGCCGACGCGGACACCGGGGCGGTGCTCGCCGGGCACGAGGCGCACCGTCCGCTGCCGCCCGCCAGCACCCTGAAGACGCTGTTCGCGCTGACCGTGCTGCCGGACCTGCCCGGCGGCACCCTGCACCGGGTGAGCCCCGAGGAGCTCTCGGACATCGGTCCCGGCAGCAGTCTGGTCGGCGTCGTCGAGGGGCAGACGTACCGGGTCTCCGACCTGTGGAACGGCGTCTTCCTGAACTCGGGCAACGACGCGGTGCACGTGCTGGCCTCGCTCGGCGGGGGCTGGAACACCACGACCCGGCGGATGCAGGCCCGGGCCCGCGCCCTGGGCGCCCTCGACACCCGGGTGCGCTCGCCCGACGGCTACGACGCGCCCGGTCAGGTGTCGTCGGCGTTCGACCTCGCCGTGTTCGGCCGGGCCGGGCTGCGCGACCCGGACTTCGCGCGCTACTGCTCCACCGTCGACGCGATGTTCCCCGGGCTCGACGGCACCACGTACGGCATCCTCAACACCAACCGCCTGCTCACCGGAGCGGACGGGGTGGAGCGCTACCCCGGGCTGATCGGCGTCAAGAACGGCTACACCAGCGACGCCGGGAACACCCTCGTCACCGCGGCCCGCCAGGACGGCCGCACCCTGGTGGTGACCGTGATGAACCCCCAGGAGGGCGGCGCGCACGCCGTGTACGAGGAGGCGCGCGCCCTGCTCGACTGGGGGTTCGCGGCGGACGGGCGGATCGTGCCGGTGGGTTCCCTGGACGCCGGGCTGCCCCGGGACACCGGTCCGGGTGCGGGCTCCTCGCCGGTGCCCGCGGCGGCCCCGCCCGCCCCCGGCGGCAGCGGTGGCGGCCCCGGTGCCGGGCTGGTCGCGGGGGGTGTCGCGGGGCTCGGGGCGTGCGCGGCGGCCCTGGCCCTGCGCCTCGGGCTCCGGCGGGCACGGCAGGCGCGGCACGCACGGCTGTGACGGCGCCCCGCACGGCACGGGCCCGCCGGCACGGGTCTACCGGCACAGCGTTCTCCCCGGCCCCGGTGCCGACGCCGGACACGCTCCGCGGTGCGGCGGACCCCCGGCCGCCGTGCCGGGTGCCGGAGGGCGTCAGGACCCGCCGGTGACGGCCTGCCCGGGTGCCCGGTCCCGGCGGCGGGACCCGCCGGGACGGACCGCCACCCGGGCCTTCCCCCCCGGTCCGGGGGTGGGGACAGCAGCACCCCGGCCCGGGGGGCACCGCCATTCCCCGGGCGCGGCCCCGTTCGGATACTCGACCGCATGGCCCGAACCACCCTGTTCCCCCCGTCCGAGTCCCCGCCCGAGCAGGCGGCGGACCTCCCCACGCACCCGGCGCTCCGGCCCGGCCGGGGAAGCGACTTCGCCGAACTCGCGCGGCGCGTCACCGAGGCGGGGCTGCTGCGACGCCGACCGCTGTACTACACGGTGCGCTTCGGTCTCGTCGCCCTCGCCCTGGCCTCCTGCGTCGCGGCCTTCCTGGTCCTCGGGGACCGCTGGGAGCAGTTGGCCGTCGCGGCCGTCCTGGCCGTCGTCTTCGGCCAGTTGGGGCTGGCCGCGCACGATCTCGCCCACCGGCAGGTGTTCTCGCGGCGGCGGCCCAGTGAGATCGGCGGCCTGTTCACGGCCGACCTGCTGCTGGGCATGAGCTACGGCTGGTGGATGAACAAGCACACCCGCCACCACGCCCACCCCAACCACGAGGGCAGGGACCCCGACGTCTCCCCCGACATCCTGGTCTGGTCGCGGGGGCAGGCGGAGCGGGCGCGGGGCCTCCCGCGCTTCGTCGGGAGGCACCAGGCCGCCCTCTTCTTCCCGCTGCTGACGCTGGAGGGGCTCAACCTGAGCTTCAACAGCTTCAGGGCGCTCGGCGGACCGGCCGTCAAGCGCCCGGTCCTGGAGGGCACCCTCCTCGTCGCCCACTTCGCGCTCTACTTCGGCGGGCTGTTCGCCGTCCTGTCCCCCGGCCGGGCGCTCGCCTTCGCCGCCGTCCACCAGGGACTGTTCGGGATCTACCTGGGCTCGGTCTTCGCGCCCAACCACAAGGGCATGCCGATGATCGAGGAGGGCACCCGGCTGGACTTCCTGCGCCGCCAGGTCCTCACCTCGCGCGACGTGCGCGGCGGGGTGTTCGTCGACGCGCTGATGGGCGGGCTCAACCACCAGATCGAGCACCACCTCTTCCCCAGCATGCCGACGCCGGCCCTGCGGGACGCCCAGGTCCTCACCGAGCGGTACTGCGCCGAACTGGGCCTCCCCTACCACCGCACCGGCCTCCTCGCCTCGCACCGGGAGGGGCTGCGCCACCTGCGTTCCGTGGGCGAGCCGCTGCGGGCGGCCCGGGCCCGCTGACCCGTCAGCCCTGGAGCACCCCCGCGCCCAGCAGGCCGAACAGCAGGACGCCGACGACGATCCGGTAGACCACGAAGGCGTCGAAGGTGTGCCGGGCGACGAACCGCAGCAGCCAGGCGATGGAGGCGTAGGCCACCCCGAAGGAGACCAGGGTGCCGACCGCCAGCGGGGCGGCGGCGGTGCCGGTGCCCAGGGCGTCCTTCAGCTCGTAGACCCCGGCGCCGATCAGGGCGGGGATGCCGAGGAAGAAGGACAGCCTGGTGGCGGCCACCCGGTCCAGGTCGAGCAGCAGGGCCGTGGACATGGTGGCGCCGGAGCGGGAGAAGCCCGGGAAGAGCAGGGCGAGGATCTGGGAGCCGCCGACCAGCAGGGCGTCCCGCAGCGAGGTGTCGTCCTCGCCCCGCTTGTGCCGGCCCCTGCGGTCCGCCACCCACATGACCGCGCTGCCCGCGATCAGCGAGCCGGCCACCACCCACAGCGAGGCCAGCGGTCCCTGGATCAGCGGCTTGGCGGCCAGCCCCACCGCGACGACGGGCAGCGTCGCGAGGACCACCCACCAGGCGAACCGGTAGTCGTGGTGGTAGCGCTGCTCGCGGTCGGTCAGTCCGCGCAGCCAGGCGGAGGTGATCCGGGCGATGTCCCCGGAGAAGTAGACGAGCACGGCGGCGATGGCGCCGACCTGGATGACGGCCGAGAACCCCACGACCGCGGGATCGTCGACGGGGATCCCCATCAGCCCCTCCACGATCTTCAGATGGCCGGTGGAGGAGATGGGCAGGAACTCGGTCACCCCCTCGACGGCTCCGAGGACGACGGCCTGACCGATGCTGATGGCGCTCATGGAGGTCCTGTTCTCCTCGCGGCGGGGCGGGCTGCGGAGGGACGGGACCGGACCCCCCTCCCGCTCCCCGCGCGCCAGTCCTACTACACGCCGTCGGGCGCGCGGCGGCGACGCCCGAGGGCGCCGTCCGGCATCACCCCCGCGCGCGGGGGAAGGCCCTTCCGGGACCCGGGAGGCGGCCGGTGCGACGGGTTGTGCTCTTCCCCTAAACGAATGATCGTTCGGGTGTTACCGTGCACGCATGGCAGTCGGAACGGCCGGTGCGCGGCTGCAGGAACGCTGGCGCGAGATCCTCGCGCTGCACGCCCGCACGGTGTGCGAGATCGACCGGGTGCTGCATCCCCACGGTCTGGGCGCCAGTGACTTCGAGGTGCTGGAGGTGCTCGCGGCCGAGCCGTCCGGGGAGAGCGCCCCGTACCGGGTGCAGAGCCTGGTGGACCGGCTCCATCTCAGCCAGAGCGCGCTGTCCCGGCTGATCGCGCGGCTGGAGCGGGACGGGCTGGTGGAGCGCTCCATGTGCGCCGAGGACCGGCGCGGCGTCCGGGTCGCCCTGACCCTCCGGGGCAGCGCCCTGTACGCCGAGGTGCGCCCGTTGCAGCGGGCCGCCCTGTCCCGCAGCCTGGGCGAGGAGGCCCCGGCGGCGCCCCCCGGGGCGGCCCGGACGGCGCCGGGGCCCGCGCACCCGGCCTGACCCGCGCGTCCGGCCCGGCCCGCGGGCGCGGGCGGTCCCCCGCTACGGGCGGGCCAGCAGCGTGCGGACCCCGTCCGAGGTGAGCGTGAGCCGGTGCTCCGACCCGGCGTCTATCGACAGCGACAGGTCCTCGGCGGGCCACTGCGCGGCGAGGACGCCGAGCGGCACCAGGCGGTAGCGGGAGACGTACGGGAGCAGTCCCGCCATCTCCCGTTCCGAGGTGAACACCGGGACCACCGGCCGGCCGCCCCGCTGCTCCAGCACCGGCAGGGCCAGCATGCCGGGATCGGTGGCGTCCCGTTCGTCGGCGTCGTCGGGCACCGGGACGAGGACGTCGCTGCCGGCGAGGGTGTCGAGCGCCACCGTGTCCTCGGTGTCCCCGGCGAGGGCGTCCAGCGCGCGCTGCGCGGGGGTGGGCAGGGGCGTGTTGTTCGCGGGTGTCTCCATGGGCGCATCCCTGGTAGCGGCGCCGCCCGACCGGGGCACCGGCGGGCGCGGTCCAGATCCGCGTACCCGGTCGGCCGTGGCACAACCCCGGTCCGCGCGCCCCCTCGCACCACCGGCCGCGCGGGCGGCCGGGGAGGCGGTCCGGCCGGTGGCGGGCCTCCCCGCCAGAGGCGCGCGGCCCCGGTGCCGTCGGCACTCCGGAGCGGGCCCCGGGGCGCCCTCGGCGCACTCATCTGATCAAGACGGGGCCCACATGAGGGACCGTCCGAGGGAGAGGGTTAGCATATGAGCGCCGCCTAGCTCGAAAGATAAGAGACGTGACTGTCAACGACGACTCGTTCACCAACTGGATGCACCGCGAGGAGATCGCGGAGTCGATGATCCCGATCATCGGGAAGCTGCAGCGCGAGCGGGACGTCACCGTCCTGCTGCACAGCCGCTCCCTGGTGAACAAGTCGGTGGTCAGCATCCTCAAGACGCACCGGTTCGCACGCCAGATCGCGGGCGCCGAACTGTCGGTCACCGAGACGATGCCGTTCCTCCAGGCACTCGCCACTCTCGACCTCGGCCCCTCGCAGATCGACATCGGCATGCTCGCCGCCACCTACAAGGAGGACGACCGCGGCCTCTCGGTCGCCGACTTCACCGCCGAGGCCGTCGAGGGCGCCACGGGCGCCCGCAAGACGGACCGCCGCGAGCCCCGCGACGTGGTCCTCTACGGCTTCGGCCGGATCGGCCGCCTCGTCGCCCGCCTGCTCATCGAGAAGGCGGGCTCCGGCAACGGACTGCGGCTGCGCGCCATCGTGGTGCGCGGCGGCGGCGACCAGGACCTCGTCAAGCGGGCCTCGCTGCTGCGCCGCGACTCGGTGCACGGCCAGTTCCAGGGCACCATCACCGTCGACGAGGAGAGCAGCACGATCCTCGCCAACGGCAACGCCATCCGGGTCATCCACGCCGACGACCCCTCGCAGGTCGACTACACGGCGTACGGCATCGACAACGCCATCCTCATCGACAACACCGGCAAGTGGCGCGACCGCGAGGGGCTCTCCAAGCACCTGCGCCCCGGCATCGACAAGGTCGTCCTGACCGCGCCGGGCAAGGGCGACGTCGCCAACATCGTCCATGGTGTCAACCACGACACCATCAAGCCGGACGAGCGCATCCTCTCCTGCGCCTCCTGCACCACCAACGCGATCGTGCCGCCGCTGAAGGCGATGGCCGAGGAGTACGGGGTGCTGCGCGGCCACGTGGAGACCGTGCACTCCTTCACCAACGACCAGAACCTGCTGGACAACTACCACAAGTCCGACCGCCGCGGCCGCAGCGCGCCGCTGAACATGGTCATCACCGAGACCGGTGCCGCCTCCGCCGTCGCCAAGGCGCTCCCGGAGCTCGACGCCACGATCACCGGCAGCTCGATCCGGGTGCCGGTGCCGGACGTGTCCATCGCGATCCTCAACCTCCAGCTCGCCCGCGAGACCACCCGCGAGGACGTCCTCGACCACCTGCGCGAGGTGTCGCTGACGTCGCCGCTCAAGCGCCAGATCGACTTCATCACCGCCCCCGACGCCGTCTCCAGCGACTTCATCGGCTCCCGCCACGCCTCGATCGTCGACGCGGGCGCGCTCCGGGTCGAGGGCGACAACGCGATCCTCTACCTCTGGTACGACAACGAGTTCGGCTACTCCTGCCAGGTCGTCCGCGTCGTCCAGCACGTCTCCGGGGTGGAGTACCCGACCTACCCGGCGCCGGCGGTCTGACCCCGGCACCGCGCACGGCGGGGGGCGGAGGGGACGGCACCGGGTCCCCGCCGCCCCCCGCCGGCGTGGCAGGGTGAAGGGAGCACACGCACGGCACGACGGGAGGGTGGCCATGAACGCACTGGTGCGCCGCTCGCCCCGGTTCGCGCTGCTGGTCCGCGTCGTGGCCGTGCTGAGCCTGACCGTCCTGGCCGCCGCGGCCGTCATCCGCTCCACCGTCCTCGACCCCGGTTTCTACGGGCAGGTGCTGGAGGACGAGGGCGCCTACGGCCGGTTCTACGACGAGGTCCTGGTCGATCCGCGCGGCACGCCCGTCACCAGCGAGCTGCTGGACCGGCTGCCCGTGCCGCAGTCCACCGTCACCTCCAACCTCAAGGTCGTGATCCCGCCCGAGACGCTGCGCGCGATGGGCGACCGGCAGATCGCGGAGGTGATCCACTACCTGCGCGGCGAGCGCGCCGCCCTGCGGATCACCGTCGACCTCGAACCCGTCGTGGCCAATGTGGAGCGCCTCAGCGAGGCCTACTTCGGGGACGCCGTCGCCGCCCTCCAGCAGCGTTCCGAGCCCGACTTCCAGGCGTTCGTGCAGCGCCTGTCCGAGATGACGGCGCGGCTGGTGGCCGGTGAGGCCCCGCTGGAGGCGCTGCCCCGGCTGCCGCTGTCGCCCGGCCAGGCCGCCGCCGCCACCGAGGCGCTGATGCGGCTCGTGCCGCCGGGGTCCCGCGCCGAGGCCCGGGTCACCGTGGGCACCGCCCTGGACCGGGGCGACGTGACCGGGGCGCTGGCCGCGGTCGCCCCGCTCGCCCTGTCGGAGAAGGTCCGGGAGGCCGCGGGCGAGCTGCTCGGCGACGCCCGCCGGGGCACCTGGGTGATCACCGTCGACGTGGACCCCGGGCAGGAGGTGCTCGCCCCGGTGAACCGCGCGCGGGCCGTCACCCGGCTCTTCCAGGACGTGGTGGAACCGGTGGCGGCGGTGCTCTGCGCCGGGGCGCTGTTCCTGCTCTGGCGGTCCACGCCCGCTCCGGCCGCCCGCCGCCTGATGTCCCTGGGCTGGGTGCCGGCCGCCGCGGCGGCCCTGACCGCGGCCGGGGTGTTCCTGCTCCGCCTGGTGCTCGGCGACGCGCTCCTGGTGCCGCCGCCGTCCTGGCCGCCGTCCGCCGCGCGGCTGCTGGCCGACGTCCAGGCCACCGCGCTGGAACGGCTGCTGTCCACCGCCACCGTCGTCGCCGTGATCCTGCTCGCCGCCGGAGCCCTGCTGATCACCGTCTCCTGGGTCTGGCAGACCAGGCCCTCGGTGCCGCGCCTCACCGACCCCCGCCAGGGCCCGCTGCTCACCCTCACCGTGACGGCCTGCGCCCTGCTCGGGACGATGCTGGCGCCGGTGGCGATGACCGGCTCCTCCCCGCGCATCTGCCAGGGCAGCACCGAGCTGTGCGACGCCCGCTACGACGAGATCGCGCAGCTCGCGGCGCACAACGCGATGGCCACCACCGCCGACCGGTTCATCGGGCCGCTCCAGGACCCGGACATCGTCGGCCAGCTCAACGCCGGGGTGCGGGTCCTGCTGCTGGACACCCACCGCTGGGAGCGGCCCGAGGAGGTCGCGGACCGGCTGAACGCCTCCGAGTTCACCCCCGAGCTGCGGCGGCAGCTCATCCAGGTGCTCCAGCGGGTCAACCCGCCGCACCCGGGACTGTGGCTGTGCCACGCCGTCTGCGGCGCGGGCGCCCTGGAACTGACGCCGTCGCTGCGGCAGATCGGGGACTGGCTGCGCGACAACCCGACCGAGATCGTCACCCTGATCCTCCAGGACGGCACGGACCCCGAGGCCACCCAGCGGGCCTTCGCCGAGGCGGGGCTCACGGACCTGATCCACACCCCGGACCCCGATCCGGACCGCCCCTGGCCCCGGCTCAAGGACATGATCGACAGCGGCCGGCGGCTGGTCGTCTTCACCGAGAAGGCCGACGGCCCGGCGCCCTGGTACCGCAACTTCTACCAGTACGGCATGGAGACGCCGTTCGCCTTCCGCAGCCCCGACGAGATGACCTGCCTGCCCCACCGGGGCGGCACCGGCCGGCGGCTGTTCCTGCTCAACCACTTCGTCACGGCGGGCGGCGGACGGCGGCTGGACGCGGGCACGGTCAACTCCCGCCAGCGCGTCCTGGAACGGGTCCGCGGCTGCGAACAGCAGCGCGGCGCACAGGTGAACTTCGTCGCCGTGGACTACGCGACGGTCGGCGACGCGCTCGGCGCCGTCCAGGACATCAACGCCGAGCGGCTGCTGGGCCGGGACGCGGCGGGGCGGCACCCGGCGCCGATCGCCCGGGACGGCCGCGCCGCGCCGCCGGGAACCGGTCCGGAACGCCCCCTCCCCGGCCGTTCCGTCCCGCCGTCGCCGCCGACGGTGTCCCCCGCCTCCGTGCGGGACCGGGGCGACCGGACGTAGTTTGGACGGGACCCGTGCACGAGGCACCCGTGCCGCCGCTGAGAGACGGACCATCATGAGCGACCACGCACCGAAGCCCGGACCCGACGCACTCCAGAACATCGACACCTCGGTACCGCACTCGGCCCGGATCTGGAACTACTGGCTGGGCGGCAAGGACAACTACCCCGTCGACGAACAGGCCGGCGACGCCTACACCCGCGTCTTCCCCGGCATCGTCACCATCGCCCGCAGCAGCCGCGCCTTCCTGCACCGCAATCTGGCGTACCTGGTCGGCGAGGCGGGCATCCGCCAGTTCCTCGACATCGGGACCGGGCTGCCCACCGCCGACAACACCCACGAGGTGGCCCAGCGCCTCGCCCCCGAGGCGCGCATCGTCTACGTCGACAACGACCCGATGGTCCTCGCGCACGCCCGCGCGCTGCTGTACTCCACACCGCAGGGCGCGACCGCCTACATCGACGCCGACGTGCTGGACCCGGACCGGGTGCTGGCGGGCGCCGCGCAGACGCTGGACTTCTCCCGGCCCATCGGCCTCATCCTCAGCAACATCCTGGGGCACATCCCTGACTACGAGCAGGCGCGCTCGGTCGTGGCCCGGCTGGTGGCGGGCCTGCCGCCGGGCAGCCATGTGTCCATCAACGACGGCTCGCGCGGCATCGACCCGGACTTCGAGCAGGCCCAGGACGCCTACAACGAGAGCGGCGCGGCGCCGTACGTGCTGCGCACCGCCGAGGAGATCACCGGGTTCTTCGACGGCCTGGAGCTGGTGGAGCCGGGGGTCGTCCCGGTCACCCTCTGGCGCCCCTTCACCACCACGCCCGCCCCGGAGCCCATCGGCGAGCACGGGGGCCTGGCCCGCAAGCCCTGACAGCCCTCCCGGGGGGGCCGGACGGGGCACGGGCGAGGTCCCTCCGACGGGACGGGGGCCGAAGGTCCCCCACCGGTGCCCGAGTGGCCCCTGGTGCCGCGCCCGCGCGGGGAGGACGCTGCCGTCAGGGAGGCACCGGCGGGAGCGGGGCCCCGCGCGCGGGGGCGGGCGGGGCCCGGGGGTCCGGCGGAGCGGCCGTGGCCGGTCCCGGTGCGCCGGCCACCGGCACCCGACGCCACCGGGCGCAACCGACACCCTGGAGGAATCGTGTACGGCAGTCCTCGCCCCGTGAGCGACGTGATGACGCGGGCGGCCGTGGCCGTCGGCCGTGACACCCCGTTCAAGGACATCGTCGTCCTCATGCACCAGTGGAGGGTCAGCGCCCTTCCCGTGGTGGAGGGCGAGGGGGTGGTGATCGGCGTCGTCTCCGAGGCCGACCTGCTGCCCAAGGAGGAGTTCCGGGACGGCGACCCGGACCGGTTCACCCAGTTGCGCCGCCTGGCCGACCTGGCCAGGGCCGGGGCCCGGACCGCGGCCGAGCTGATGACCTCCCCCGCCGTCACCGTCGGCCCCGGCGCCACCCTCGCCCGCGCGGCCCGGCTCATGGCCGAGCACCGGGTCAAACGCCTGCCGGTGGTGGACGACAGGGGCCTGCTCCGGGGCATCGTCAGCCGGGCCGACCTGCTCAAGGGCTTCCTGCGGGACGACGGCGAACTCGTCGAGGAGATCCGCCGGGAGGTCGTCGCGCCGCTCTTCCCCGGGCCCGCCGAGCCCGTCCGGGTGGAGGTGACCGACGGAGTCGTCACCCTGGCCGGGCGGGTCCGGGACACCTCGCTGGTGCCGGTCGCGGCCCGTCTGGCACGGGCCGTGGAGGGCGTCGTCGACGTGGACTGGCGGACCGGGGACGAGGAGGACGGCGCGGCGGTCGGGGGTGCCCCGACTGGCGGCGCGGCGCGGGTCCCGGCAGCGTGGACGGGAGCGGACCGCGACGTGTGAGCGAGGTGGCCATGCGACCCTCCGAGCCGGTACCACCGAGGGTGGTCGTGGGTGTGGACGGTTCCCCGTCCTCGTACACGGCGCTGCGCTGGGCGGACCGCTACGCCCGGACCGTCGGCGGCGTCGTGGAGGCGGTGCACGTCTGGGACACCCCGGCCACGGGCGGGTGGGGCGGCGCCCCCGCCATGGAGCCCGGCTTCGACCTGGAGCAGGCCCGGGAGCGCTTCTCGCGGTCGCTGAGCGCCGTCTTCCCCGACGGCCGTCCGGCCGGGATGCGCGAACTGCTCGTCGAGGGCGACCCCTCGGAGGCGCTGATCCGCGCCTCGCAGGGCGCGGAGATCCTCGTCGTGGGCCGCCGGGGGCGCGGGGCGTTCGCGCGCGCGGTGCTGGGCTCGGTCAGCCAGCGCTGCGCCCAGCACGCGGCGTGCCCGGTGGTCGTGGTGCGCGGCGAGCCGGACATGACGCGCTGACCCCGGCCGCGAGGGCGGACCGGGCGGTTCCCTTCCGCCCCGGCCCCAGCCCCCAGCCCCGGCCCCGGCCCCGCGGATTCCCGCACCTCGCGGTGGGGCACCCCGTGCCCTTGTACCCCGTGCCCCGGTACGCGCCCGCCGACCGGCCCCCTGTGAGGGCCCGTACCGGGAGGGCGCACCGGCCCCGGACTCCCGGTGCCTCCGAGCCTTTGTACCGGCCGTACGGGCCCGTCACGGGCCGCGCCGCCGGTTCCCGGGAGGCGTCCGCGCCGCCCGTGCCCCGGGCGCCGACGGGCGGCCGTGAGCGCCGGCCCTACCGGTGCCCGCCGGTCCCATCGGCGACACCGGCGGACCCGGCGGCGCTCAGGTGGCGACGATCTCGCGCCGGGGCTCCCCGAGCACCACCTTCAGCGCTCCCGTGCGCGCGGCGTTGGCGAACACGTCGTACGCCTCCTCCATGCGGTCGAGCGGGAAGGTGTGGGTGACCATCGGGCCGGTGGGCAGCCGGTCCGCGGCGGCCATGCGCAGCAGGGTCGGGGTGGTGCGGGTGTCGACCAGGCCGGTGGTGACCGTCAGGTTCCTGATCCAGAGGTCCTCCAGGTGCAGGGTGGCGGGCGCGCCGTGCACGCCCACGTTGGCGACGCGCCCGCCGGGCCGCACCACGCGGGTGCACAGCTCGAAGGTCTCCGGCAGGCCCACCGCCTCGACGGCCGTGTCGGCGCCGAGCCCCCCGGTGAGGTCCGCGACGAGCTGGCCGGGGTCCTCGCGGGCGTCGGCCACCGCGTCGGCGCCGAAGGCCCTGGCGGCCTCCAGCCGGGGCTCGGCCACGTCGACGGCGATGACGCGTTCCGGGGCGAAGAGGCGGGCCGTGGCGATGGCGGCCAGCCCCACCGGCCCGGCGCCGACCACCACGACCGTGTCGCCGGGGCCCACCCGTCCGTTCAGCACGCCGACCTCGTAGGCGGTCGGGAGGATGTCGGCCAGCAGCACCGCGTCCCGGTCGGTGACGGTGCTGGGCAGGGGGTGGAGGGAGAGGTCGGCGAAGGGCACCCGGACGAACTCGGCCTGGGTGCCGTCGACGGTGTGGCCGAGGACCCAGCCCCCGCCGCCGAGGCACTGCCCGTAAGCGCCCTCGCGGCAGTAGCGGCAGCGCCCGCAGGGGCTGACGCAGGAGACCAGGACCCGGTCGCCGGGGCGTACGGTGCGCACGTCCCGGCCCACTTCGACGATCTCGCCGACCGCCTCGTGGCCGAGGACCCGGCCGGGCCGGACCGCGGGCACGTCGCCCTTGAGGATGTGCAGGTCGGTTCCGCAGATGGTGACGGTGTCGACGCGGACGATCGCGTCGCCGGGCCCGTCGAGGCCCGGGTCGGGGACCTCCTCCCAGGCGGACCGTCCGGGTGCGTGGAAGACGTGCGCCTTCATGCTGGCCCCTCTCGCTGTGGGCCGGCGGCCTCCGGTTCCGCGGACGGCGGGGTGCGCGGGCGCGGGTCCGGCGGGGGCCGGCGGGGATCACCTCACCCGTCCAGCTTGTCGCACCCGGCGGGATTCGGCTCGGGAGGGACCGCGCGCCCGCCCGGACCGGCCGCGGGGGCGGACCGGTCCGGGCGGGCGCGGAAGGGGCGGGCAGGGGGCCCGGGGCTCAGCCGGACCCGGTGAGGTCGAAGACGATCCGGGCCGTGACGGCACCCCGCAGCACCTCGTCGACGGACTCGTTGACGGCGGTGAGCGGGCGGGTCTCGCGGACGACCCGGGTGCGGCCCGCCGCGTGCAGCCGGAACACCTCCGCGAGGTCCTGCCGGGTGCCGACGATGGAGCCGATCACCGAGGTGCCGTTGAGGACGGTGTCGAAGATCGGCACCTGGAGGGTGCCGTGCGCGGGCATGGCGACCATGACGAGCTTGCCGCCGCGCCGCAGTCCCTTGTTGACCGCCTCGAAGGCGCCCTGGTTCACGGCCAGGGCGAGGGCGACGTGGGCGCCGCCGTGCCGCTTCAGCTCCGCGCCGACGTCCTGGGTGCGGGCGTCGATGACGATGTCGGCGCCCAGGTCGCGGGCGAGCGCCAGCTTGTCGTCGGTGACATCGACGGCCGCGACCGTGGCCCCGGCGATCTTCGCGTACTGCACCGCCAGGTGCCCGAGCCCGCCGACCCCGGAGACGGCGACGAGCTGGGCGGGGGCCACCCCGGCGACCTTCAGCGCCTTGTAGGTGGTGACCCCGGCGCAGGTCAGCGGGGCGGCGTCGAGAGGGTCGACGCCGTCGGGCACGGGCTGGGCGAAGTCGGCCCAGGCGAGCATCTTCTCGGCGTACCCGCCGTCGTGGGAGTAGCCGGTGTTGAGCTGGCTCTCGCAGAGCGTCTCCCAGCCGGACAGGCAGTGCTCGCACCGCCCGCAGGCCCGGCCCAGCCAGGGCACCGCGACGCGCTGTCCGACGCCGAGGTGGGTGACGCCGTCGCCCAGTTCCTCGACGATGCCGACGCCCTCGTGGCCGGGGACGAACGGCGGGCTGGGCCTGACGGGCCAGTCGCCGTGCGCGGCGTGGATGTCGGTGTGGCACAGCCCGCACGCCTCGACTCGCACCCGGACCTGGCCGGGGCCGGGCCGGGGGTCGGGGCGCTCCTCGATGACGAGGGGCTCGCCGAACTTCTGGACGACGGCTGCCTTCATGGCGTGTCGCTCCTCTCGCTGGGCGCCGGGCCGCGGCTCACTCGTGCGCGACGACGGCGACGGGGACGGTGGAGTGGTGCATCACCGCGTGGGCGACGGAACCGATGTGGATGCCGAAGGGGCGCCTGCGGCGGCGCCGTCCGACCACCACCAGGGAGGCGTCACGGGCGGCTTCGATGAGCTGCCGGGCGGGGCTGCCGAGGCGGGACACCTCGGTGACCGGGACGTCGGGGTACTTCTGCCGCCAGGGGTGCAGCAGGCCGGTGAGTTCGGCGGCCTGCTGCCGGGCGGCCTCGTCGCTCGCGTCCACTCCGGCGGCCAGGCTGTAGGCGTAGTAGGGCGAGAGGTTCCAGCCGTGGACGACGTAGAGGCCGGTGCCGCGGCGCCGTGCCTCGTCCAGGGCGAAGGCGAGCGGCGCCTCGGCGGGCCGGGCGAGGTCGATGCCGACCACGACGGGGCGGAAGGCGGTGGCGGCGGAGGGGATGCCGGTGGCGTCCATGACGTGCTCGTCGGCGGCCCGGGTCCCGGTGCGCACCAGCACCACCGGCGCCTCGGCGCGGGCGACCACCGCCTGTCCGACGGAGCCGACGAGGAAGCCGCCGAGCCCGCTGAGCGCCCGGGAGCCGAGGACCAGCAGATCGGCCTCGGCGGCGGCCTCCACCAGGACGTCGACGGGGGTGCCGGGGCGCTGCTCGGTGCGCACCTCGACGGCGGGGTGGCGCAGCCGCAGGCCCTCGGCGGACTCGCGGGGGATGCGCTCGCTCCAGTGCTGGAGGGTCTCGGCACCGGGCAGCGGGGCCTGTGCCACGGGCTCCGGCAGCGGGTGCGGTACGTGGAGCAGGGTGACCGGCAGGTCGCGCAGGACCGCCTCGCGCGCCGCCCACTCGGCGGCGGCCCGGCTCTCGGGCGATCCGTCGAGTCCTACGGTGATCGTGCGGGGCATGGTGCCCACCTCCTGTGTCCGGTTGTGCCGCGCTGCCAGCCTCTCGCGCGACGGGGGCCCCGGGCAGGGGCCGCTGGTCCCGGTCCGGGGCCGACCGGCCCTCCTCCGGGGGCCGTCCGGTACCGTCCGCCGCCGGGACCCCTACCCGGGAAGCGGCGGGCGACTCCCCCGGCGGCCCGCGTCGCCGCTCACCCGGGGTCCTCCGGCGGCGGGCTGCCGTAGCCGCCGCCGCCGGGGGTGAGCAGGACGAACACGTCACCGGGGCGCACCGCCACGGAGTCGCGGCCCGCCATGGGGACGACGGTGCCGTCCGCGCGCTCGACGTGGTGGGAGCCGAGGGCGCCCGGGGAGCCGCCGGCCATCCCGTAGGGCGGGATCCTGCGGTGCCCGGCGAGCACGCTGACCGTCATCGCCTCGCGGAAGCGGATCCGGCGGCGCACCCCGTCGCCGCCGTGCCGGCGGCCGGCGCCGCCGCTGCCCCGGCGCACGGAGAACTCCTCGACCAGGACGGGCAGCCGCAGCTCCAGCACCTCGGGGTCGGTCAGCCGGGAGTTGGTCATGTGGGTCTGGACGGCGGACGCGCCGTCGAAGTCGGGGCCCGCTCCGGCGCCCGAGGCGACCGTCTCGTAGTACTGGTGGCGGGCGTTGCCGAAGGTCACGTTGTTCATGGTGCCGCTGCCCTCCGCCTGGGCGCCGAGGGCCGCGTAGAGGGCGCCGGTGACGGCCTGCGAGGTCTCCACGTTGCCGGCGACGATGGCGGCCGGCGGGACGGGGGCGAGCAGGCAGCCCTCCGGGGTGATGACGCGCAGGGGGCGCAGGCAGCCGTCGTTGAGCGGGATGTCCTGGGCGATGAGGGTCCGGAAGACGTAGAGCACGGCGGCGGTGGCGACCGCGGACGGGGCGTTGAGGTTGGAGTCGAGCTGGGGCGAGGTGCCGGTGAAGTCGACGGTGGCGCGGCGTCCGGCGCGGTCGACGTCGACCCGGACGGCGATCACCGCTCCGGAGTCGGTCTCGTAGCGGTGGGTCCCGCCGGTGAGGGTGTCGAGCGCGCCGCGCACGGCCTCCTCGGCGTTGTCCTGGACGTGGCGCATGTAGGCGCGGACCACGTCGAGTCCGAAGTGCCGGATCATGCGGCCCACTTCGTCGACGCCCTTGGCGTTGGCGGCGGTCTGGGCGCGCAGGTCGGCGAGGTTGGTCGCCGGGTCGCGGGAGGGGTGGCGGGCCCCGGTGAGCAGGGCGAGCGTCTCCTCCTCGCGGAGCCTGCCGTCCTGCACCAGCAGCCAGTTGTCGAGGAGGACGCCCTCGTCCTCGATGCTGCGGCTGTCGGCGGGCATGGAGCCGGGGGTGAGTCCGCCGATCTCGGCGTGGTGGCCGCGGGAGGCGACGTGGAACAGCAGGCGGCCGGCGTGCGGTGTGCCGGGTTCCCCGAAGACGGGGGTGACGACGGTGATGTCCGGCAGATGGGTGCCGCCGTGGTAGGGGTCGTTGACGGCGTAGGAGTCACCGGGCCGCATGGTCCCGGCGCGGCGGCGGACGATCTCGCGCACGGCGGTCCCCATCGAGCCGAGGTGGACGGGGATGTGGGGGGCGTTGGCGACGAGGTGCCCCTCGGGGTCGAACAGGGCGCAGGAGAAGTCCAGCCGCTCCTTGATGTTGACGGACTGGGCGGTGGCGGCGAGTCGGGCGCCCATCTGCTCGGCGACGGAGACGAACTGGCTGTTGAAGATCTCCAGCATGACGGGGTCGGCCCCGGTGCCGACGTCCTCGGCGGGGAGGGCGGTGGTGCGGGTCAGCCGGAGGTGGCCGGAGCCGGTGACGGCCGCCTGCCAGCCGGGGTCGACGACGGTGGTCGCGTTGGCCTCGGTGATGACGGCGGGCCCGGCCAGCACCGCGCCGGGGCGCAGCCGTTCGCGTGCGCGCAGCGGTACGTCGTGCCAGGCGCCCCGGAGGTGGAGGCGGGTGGTGGCCCCGGCCTCGTCCCCTCCGGTGCCGTCCTCCCGGGGTTCCCGCCGTCCGGTGCCCTCCCCCGGGGAGCCGTCGTGGCCGGGGGAGGGCGGCCGGTCGAGGGTCCGGTCGGAGGTCTCGTGGGGACTGCGGCCGGTCGGCGGGGTGTCCGGGCGGGCGAGGTCGGGGTGGGGGCTCGTTCCCCGGCCCTCGACGGAGAGGGCGTCGACCACGACCGGGCGGTCGAGCAGGAAGGAGTAGAGCGCCCGGTGGCGTTCGGTGAACTCCCGTGCCATCGCCCCGGGTCCGGCCAGCGCCACGGTCACGGGCGTGTCGGTGCCGTCGTAGCGCAGGCGCGCGGCGCGGGTGACGCGGACGTGCGCGCGGGGGACCTCCTGGTCGGCCAGGACGGCGCGGGCGTCGGCCTCCAGCCGGTCGGCGGCGGCGTTCACCTCGGCCATGTGGGCCCGGTCCAGGGGGAGTTCCAGGGACCGCTCGTGCACCGTGGTGACGTCGGCGAGTCCGATGCCGACGGCGGAGAGCACCCCGGCGAAGGGCGGTACGAGGACGGTGCGGATGCCGAGGGAGTCGGCGACGGCGCAGGCGTGCTGGCCGCCGGCGCCGCCGAAGCAGGTCAGGGCGTACTCGCGGATGTCGTGGCCCCGGTGGACGGAGATGCGCTTGACGGCGGCGGAGACATGGGTGACGGCCACGCGCAGGAACCCCTCGGCGACCTCCTCGGGGGTGCGCCGGTCGCCGGTGGCGGCGCGGATGCGGGCGGCGAGCCGGGTGAACTCCCGCCGCACGACGGCCTCGTCGAGCGGCTGGTCGCCGCCGGGGCCGAAGACGTGGGGGAAGCGGGCGGGCGGGACGCGGCCGAGCATCACGTTGGCGTCGGTGACGGTCAGCGGTCCGCCCTGGCGGTAGCAGGCGGGACCGGGGCGGGCACCGGCGGAGTCGGGGCCGACGCGGTAGCGGCCGTGGTCGAAGCGGAGCACGGAGCCGCCGCCGGCGGCGACGGTGTGCAGGTCGAGCATCGGCACCTGGAGGCGGACCCCGGCGATCTCGGTGACCGACACGCGCTCCAGTTCACCAGCGTGGTGCGAGACGTCGGTGGAGGTGCCGCCCATGTCGAAGCCCACGACGCGGTCGTGTCCCGCCAGCCGGGAGAGGGCGGCCATGCCGACGACGCCGCCGGCCGGGCCGGACAGGACGGCGTTGGTGCCCCGGAAGTGCTCCGCGGCGGCCAGTCCCCCGTTGGACTGCATGAACGCCAGCCGGACACCCGCGAGTTCACGGGAGACCCGGTGGACGTAGCGGTGCAGGACCGGGGAGAGGTGGGCGTCGGCGACGGCGGTCCCGCCGCGCGGCACGAGCCGGGTGAGCGGGCCGACGTCGCTGGACAGGGAGACCTGGGTGAAGCCCACCGCGGCGGCGAGTTCGCCGACGGCCCGTTCGTGCGCGGGGTGCAGGGCGCTGTGCAGGCAGACCACGGCGACGCTGCGGATGCCGTCGTCGTGGGCCCGGCGCAGCTCGGGGGCGAGGGAGTCGAGGTCGGGCGGGCGGAGCACCTCGCCCTCGGCGGTGACGCGTTCGTCGACCTCGGTCACCCGCTCGTACAGGACCTCGGGGAGGTCGATGCCGCGGGCGAAGAGGTGGGGTCGGTTCTGGTAGCCGATGCGCAGGGCGTCGCGGAAGCCGCGGGTGATCACCAGGAGGGTGCGTTCCCCCGAGCGCTCCAGCAGGGCGTTGGTGGCCACGGTGGTGCCCATGCGGACGCTGTGCACGGCGGCGGCGGGGACCGGTTCGCCGGGGGCCAGTCCGAGCAGGCGCCGGATGCCCTCGACGGCCGCGTCGGGGTAGTGGTCCGGGTTCTCGGAGAGCAGCTTCAGCGCCCTCAGCCCGCCGTCGGGCGCCTGGGCCACGATGTCGGTGAAGGTGCCGCCCCGGTCGATCCAGAACCGGATACCGGGCCGCTCACCTCGGGACGGGCCGGGCGACGGGGCTGCGGCGGACGGTGACGCCGTGTCGGCGGACGGTCCGGCGGGGACCGGTGGCGGCCCGGCGGAGGGCGGTGCGCCGGTGGGCGGCGGTGCGCCGTCGGGGGGTGTCCCCGCGGTGGACGGTGTGTCCGGGGACGGAGCGCTGCCGGGCATCCCCACGTCCTCCCTTCCGCTGCCCCCCGGCCGCCCCCGCCTGGGGACATCGTCCCAACGGCACCCGGGTTCCGCATGTCGCGGCGGTGTGCCGGGGCCGGGCGGACACCCGGCCGCGGCGGTGTGCCGGGGCCGGGCGGACACCCGGCCGCGGCGGTGTGCCGGGGCCGGGCGGACACCCGGGCCGACCGTCCGACGGCTCCGCCACCGGGCGGGGTGCCGACGCCGGGAGAAGGGTGCGGCCGGGAGGAGGCCGCGGGGGCGGGAAGGAGGGCCGGCGGCGACGGTCCCGTCAGCCGGTCTCCGCTCCGCTCCGGGGGGCGGTGCCGGGGGCGAGGCCGAGTTCGCGGGGGCCGAGGGGCCGGAAGAACCGCTCCACGTCGGCCCCGGCGACCTCCTCCAGGGTGGCGGGCGACCAGCGCGGTGTCCGGTCCTTGTCGATGACCTGGGCCCGGATGCCCTCGACCAGGTCGGGGAGGGCGAAGGCGGCCAGGGAGACCCGGTACTCCTGGTCGAGGACCGGTTCCAGCGAGCCGAGCCGCCGTGCCCGGCGCAGAGCGGCCAGGGTCACCTTGAGCGCGGTGGGCGACCGGGTGAGCAGGGTCTCGGCGGCCGCCCCGGCCTCGGGATCGCCGTGGGCGCGGAGGCGCCGGACGATCTCCTCGACCGTGTCGGCGGAGTAGCAGGCGTCGATCCAGGGGCGCCGCCGGGCCAGTGCGCCGGGCGGCGGGGCCTGGGTGTGGCGGGCCAGCGCCGCCGGTACGGGGGACCCGGCCAGGTCGTCGAGGAGCGGCCCGAGGGAGGCGGAGGGCACGTGGTGGTCGGCCAGTCCGCAGAGCAGGGCGTCCGCGGCGCCGACCGGCAGGCCGGTGAGGGCGAGGTGGGTGCCCAGTTCGCCGGGTGCGCGGGCGAGCAGATGGGTGCCGCCCACGTCGGGGACGAAGCCGATGCCCGTCTCCGGCATGGCGACGCGGGAGCGCTCGGTGACGATCCGCACGCTGCCATGGGCGGAGACGCCGACGCCGCCGCCCATCACGATCCCGTCCATGACGGCGACGTACGGCTTGGGATAGCGGGCGATACGGGCGTTGAGACGGTACTCGTCGCGCCAGAAGGCCGCGGTCGCGCTGCCGTCGCCGTCCCGGGCGTCGCCGTGGATGGCGCGGATGTCACCGCCCGCGCACAGCCCCCGCTCCCCCGCCCCGGTGAGGACCACGGCCTCCACCGCCGGATCGCGCTCCCACGCGGTGAGGACCGCGTCGAGACGGCGGACCATGGCGTGGGTGAGGGCGTTGATCGCCCCGGGCCGGTTGAGGACGACCCGGCCGGTCCGTCCCTCGGTGTGCGCCAGGACGTGGTCGCTCCCGCCGCCGCTCATCCGTGGGCCTCCGTCCGGCCGCCGTCCGTGGTGACGCGCATGGTCTCGGTCTCCTTCCGGGCCGCGGTGCATCTCGCGGGTCCGGACGATCCTCTCAGCGCGGCGTCCTCCGGCGTCGAGGGGGCCACCGGTACGGCGGGACGGGGCCGTCGGAGGGGACGTTCGGACGAACCGGCGAAGGCCGCGGCTCCGGCGCGCGTGAGCCGCGCCCGTCGGTGTCACGGCCACCCGTTGGCACGGATGCCACTCCGGGCAGGCGGCCCCCCGCGCGGCATCGGGCGGCGGCCGGGACCGCGCGGGGCGCCAGGGGCGGCCGGAGCCACCCGGCGGTGGCGGGCGGCGCCCGGGAGCCCCGTCAGGCGGCTGCCGAGCCGCGCCGCCCCCTCCCGCCCCTGCCTGGTCGCCCCGCCGGGGCGGGGATCACGGGGTGGTGGCGGATTCGAACCACACGGGGGCGTCGGACAGCGCCTGCTTGATCCGGAAGCGGCCGAACTCGTTGAGGTCCGGCAGGGCGTCCACGGCGAACCAGCCGACCTCCAGCGACTCGTCGTCGTTGACCCGGGCCTCGCCGCCGACGGCACGGCAGCGGAACGTGGTGTCCATGAACTGGCAGACGTCCCCGTTGTCGTAGGTGACCGGGCTGAGCGCCTGGATCAGGACCACCCGCTCGACGACGCACCGCACCGCCGTCTCCTCCTCCACCTCGCGCACCGCGCAGACGGCGGGCTGCTCCCCCGGGTCCGGGATGCCGCCGATCAGCGCCCACCGCCCGGTGTCGGACCGCCGGCCCAGCAGCACTCTGCCCTCGTCGTCGAAGACGACCGCGGTGACTCCGGGGAGCCAGAGCAGATGGTGACCGGCGTGGGCGCGGATGGTGTGGATGAAGTCGGGCGTAGGCATGGTCCCGACCCTAACGGGCCGTCCGGCGGCGGCCGGCCGGGCACGGGGGCGTGGAGCGGGGCGTACGACGTCACTTCGCGGGCGTGCGGCGGGGCGTACGTCCCGGGAGCGCGTGCACGGGACGGGGCGCGCGACGCGTCACCGCGCCCTCCGCCCGGCAACACCCCGCGCCCCGCCCTGGGGCACCGCGCGCCCCCGCCCTGCGGTACGCCGTCGTCCGGCACCGCGACGCCGGACGACGGCGCCCGCGCCCCGCAGGCACGGGCGGTCACCGGCGGTGCGGGCGGGCGCCCGGCCGTGCCGCTACGCGGACGGGCCCGGCGTCCCGGTCCCGGCGCGCCGCGCGCGGACGGCGCGGCTGACGGCCAGGCCGACGCCGGCCGCGGCGACCAGGACGAGCGCGATCTCCGGCAGCACCCCCAGCCGGGTGGCGGGCGTCAGGGAGGAGCGCAGCGGCACCTCCTGGACCAGGGAGTCGGCCACGAACATGCCGGTCCGCTGGGTGATCCGGCCGTCCGGCATGATGATCGCGCTGACGCCGCTGGTCACCGGCACGGTGACGGTGCGGCTGTGCTCGACCGCCCGGACGCGGGACATGGCGAGCTGCTGGTGGGTCATCTCGCTGCGGTCGAAGGTCGCGTTGTTGCTCGGCACCGAGATGAGCTGGGCGCCGTCGGTGACCTCGGAGCGCACCGCCCAGTCGAAGGCCGCCTCGTAGCAGGTGACCAGGCCGACCCTGGTGCCCGCCATGGTGAACACGCCCGGCTCGGTGCCCCGGGTGAAGTCCTGGCGGACCATGCCGGTCCACTCGTCGTTGAGGGCGCCGATGAGCGAGCGCAGCGGCAGGTACTCGCCGAACGGCTGGATCTGCCGCTTGTCGTAGGTGTCGGTGGGGCCCTTCTCGGGGTCCCACAGGATCTGCTCGTTGAGCTGCTTGCCGTCCCGCTCGACGACGGCGCCGACCGAGATCGGCACCCCGACGGCCTTCGCCGCCCGGTCGATGACGTGGCGGGCGTCCGGGTTGGCGAAGGGGTCGATGTCGGAGGAGTTCTCCGGCCAGAGGACGAAGTCGGGGCGGGGGACGCGGCCCGCCCCGATCTCGGCGGCCAGCCGCTCCGTCTCGCGCGCGTGGTAGTCCAGCACGGCCCGGCGCTGGGCGTTGAAGTCGAGACCGGCGCGCGGCACGTTGCCCTGGACGACGGCGACCGTCGCGGTGCCGTCCTCGGCCCGGTCGCTGACCAGCGGCCGGGCGGCCAGGGCCGCGAGGAGGGGCACCGCCAGGGCGAGCAGGGCGGCCGCCGCGGCGCCCCGCCGTACGGCGCCGGTGCGGCGGGCCAGGAGGGCGAGGCGGACCGCCTCGAAGAGGCCGAAGCCGCACAGGACCACGGCGAAGCCCAGGACGGGGGTGCCGCCCACCGCGGCGAGCGGCAGGAAGACGCCCTCGGCCTGGCCGAACGCGATCTTGCCCCAGGGGAAGCCCTCGAACGGCACGCGCGCCCGGGCGGCCTCCCCGGCGGTCCAGAGGGCGGCGGCCCACACCGGCCGGGCCGGCAGCCGGGACACGGCCGCGATCCCCGCGCCGACCAGTGCGAGGAAGACCGCCTCGACCGCGACCAGGGCCAGCCAGGGCACCGGGCCGACCTCCACGCCGGTCCAGACGAGCAGCGGCAGCAGGAAGCCGAGGCCGAAGAGGTATCCGAGGCCGAAGCCCGCCTTCCAGGTGCGGCCGCGCAGTGCCCAGCCGAGACCGGCGAGGGCGGGCAGGGCCAGCCACCACACGGTGCGCGGCGGGAAGCTGACGTAGAGCAGCACTCCGGACAGGGCGGCCACGGAGGCCGGCAGCACGCGCCGCAGCCGTCGGGCGGCGCGGGATCCGGGCGCGGCCTGCGGTTCCGAGGGGTCCGGGGTGCCGACGGGGATTGCGGTGGCGGTCACCCCGGGAGTGTACGGTGCGTGACATCGCGCCCGGCAACACGGTCCGTGAGGGGCACCGGCGGTGACCGTCCCGGCACGGGGCCGCGGCACCGGTGCGGGACCGGCGGGGCGGCCCGGGAGGGCCGGGGCCGGATCAGGGGCGCGGGCCGGACCGGGGGCGGCGGATCAGAGGACCGGCCCCGGGCTCCTCGGGCGCAGCAGGCCGGTGATGACCCGGACGGCGGACTCCGCGTCGTCGACGGTGATCGTCAGGGTGTGCCCGTCCCACAGCCGCAGGATCATGCCCTCGCCCCGCCGCACCACGACGGCCGTGCCCTTCTCGGGCCTCCAGCGGTAGCCCCAGCCGCCCCAGTGGCGGGGGGTGACGTGGGGGACGAACTCGGCGCCGGCCACGTCGGAGAGGGGGATGCGGCGGCGGGGCACGCCGATGTGGCCGCAGCGGACCTCCAGGCACTCCTCGTCGACCCGGAGCGCCACGTGGACGAAGGCCAGGGTGCCGTAGAGGACGAGGAGCCCGGCGGCGATGCAGCCGACCACGGCCATGGCGAGCGGGGCGACCCCGGACTCCCAGGCCGAGTCGACGGCCAGGGCGATGCCGAGGGCCAGGCAGGCGGCGCCGGTGAGGGCCAGGAACCACTGGGCCCTGTTGGTGGCGCGTCCGGTCCAGATGTGCGGGGGGCGGGGGGCCTTCTCGCCGGGGCGATGCCTCATGGAAGACGAGGTTACCCACGTTTCGCCCCGTGTGTGCGGCGTCGCGGAACGTGACTGCGCCAACCGGGGCGTCCCCGGCCGGGGCGGGCCGGACCGGGTTCGCGCCGGGCTCCGGGCGCGACGGGCGGGGCCGGACCGGGCGGGCGGGGCCGGACCGGGCAGGCGGGGCGGACCGGGCGGTCAGTGCGCCGGGGCGACCGCGTGCAGCAGCCGTCCCTCCGCGTAGGCGAGCGCCGCGTCGGGCAGGGTGCCCTCGCGTCCGCTGAGCAGCACGGTGAGGGTGCCCCCGGCGGGCGCGCCGGGCTCGGGCCGGACGCCGAGGCGGCGCAGCGCCTGGGCGGCGACCGCCCCGGCGGAGCCGTGCAGGGCCGGCGGCGGGGAGCCGGGGCGGCGCAGGGCGGCGCGGATGCGCTCGGCGACCAGCTCGTAATGGGTGCAGCCGAGGACGACGGTCGTCACGTCCTCGGGGGTCAGGGCGGCCGCGGCGGCGACGGCGGCGGCGACGGCCGCCCCGTCGGCGTGCTCGACGGCCTCCGCGAGCCCGTGGCAGGGCACCTCGGTGACCCGGGTCCCGTCGGCGAAGTCCGCGATGAGGCCGCGCTGGTAGGGGCTGCCGGTGGTGGCGGGGGTCGCCCAGATCGCCACCGGTCCGCCGCCGGCCGCGGCGGGCTTGATCGCCGGGACGGTGCCGACGACCGGCAGTCCGGGCTCGTGCCGGGCGCGCAGCGCGGACAGGGCGTGCACGGTGGCGGTGTTGCAGCCGACGATCAGGGCGTCCGGGGCGTGCGCGGCGGCTGCCTCGGCGACGGCCAGGGCGCGCCCGGTGAGGTCCTCGACGGAGCGCGGCCCCCAGGGCATGCCGTCGGGGTCGAGGGAGAGGACGAGATCGGCGTCGGGCCGCAGCCGCCGTACCGCGGAGGTGGCCGCCAGCAGACCGATTCCGGAGTCCATGAGCGCGATCTTCACTCCGCCACGATAGACGATGCGCCGCCGCGGCCCGGGGCCGTGCGGCAGACTGCGCACGTGAGCGCCGACGTGTGGACCGCCCTTCCGACCGCCCTCGCCCCGCCGCCCGCCCCGCCCCCCGGGGCGGGCGCGGCCGGTCCGTCCGCCGCGGCCGACGTGGCCGCCTCGCTCGCCGCGGCGCCGCCGTCCGTGGCGTCCGCGGTGGCCGTCCTGTCGCTCGCCGTCTGGCTGTGGCTGCTGCTCGGGCAGGGCTTCTTCTGGCGGACGGACGTCCGGCTGCCCGAGGGGGAGGAGCCCGCCGAGTGGCCGCCGGTGTGCGTGGTGGTCCCGGCGCGCGACGAGGCCGGGGTGCTGCCCGCGAGCCTGCCGTCGCTGCTCGCGCAGGACTACCCGGGGCGCGCCGAGGTGTTCCTCGTCGACGACGGGAGCACGGACGGCACCGGGGAGCTGGCCCGGGAGCTGGCGCGGCGGACCGGCGGGCTGCCGCTGACCGTCTCCTCGCCCGGGGAGCCGCCCCCGGGCTGGACGGGCAAGCTCTGGGCGGTGCGGCACGGCATCGCGCTGGCCCGCGCGCGGGAGCCCGGGTTCCTGCTGCTGACGGACGCGGACATCGCCCACGCGCCGGACGGTCTGCGCCGCCTGGTCGCGGCGGCCGGGCCCGGCGGCTTCGACGTGGTCTCGCAGATGGCCCGGCTGCGCGTGGAGAGCCCGTGGGAGCGGCTGGTGGTGCCGGCCTTCGTGTACTTCTTCGCCCAGCTCTACCCGTTCCGGTGGATCGCCGGGCGCCCGGGGCGCGACGGGCGGGTGGGGACGACCCGGACGGCCGCGGCGGCGGGCGGCTGTGTGCTGCTGCGGACCCGGGCCGCCGAGCGGGCGCGGATCCCGGACTCCATCCGGCACGCCGTGATCGACGACGTGGCCCTCGCCCGCGCCGTCAAGGGCAGCGGCGGCCGGGTCTGGCTGGGGCTGGCCGACGGGGTGGACAGCGTGCGGCCGTATCCGCGCCTGGGCGACCTCTGGCGGATGGTCTCGCGCAGCGCCTACGCGCAGCTGCGGCACAGTCCGCCGCTGCTCGCGGGCACGGTGCTCGGCCTGGCGCTGGTGTATCTGGTGCCGCCCGCGGCGGTCGTGGCGGGCGCGGCGGGGGGCGGCGCGGCCGTCGCGGTGCCGGGCGGCGCCGCGTGGCTGGTGATGGCGGCGACGTACGTGCCGATGCTGCGGTACTACGGGCAGCCCTGGTGGCTCGCCCCGCTGCTGCCGTTCACCGCGCTGCTGTACCTGCTGATGACGGTCGACTCGGCGGTGCTGCACTACCGGGGGCGCGGCGCGGCGTGGAAGGGCCGCACCTACTCCCGGCCCGGCGCCCTGCCCGACGAGGGCTGAGCACCGGGGCGGCGGTGGTCACCGGCGGCGGGCCGGTGCCCCCGGGGGGCGGCACCGGCGGCCGGGGGTCACTTTCGGCCGGGGGTCCAGTTCATGCCCCAGCCGTAGGCGCGGTCGACGGTCCGCTGGGGGCTGACGCCGCGGTCGGGCACCAGGTAGCGCGCCTCGCGCTGGACCACGAGGTCGTCGCCGGTGTTGGTGATCAGGGCGAGGGCGCACACCGTGGAGGGCACCGTGCACTCGTCGAGCGAGAAGTCGACGGGGGCGCCGTGCTGGGGCTGGAGGGTGACGGTCGCGTGCAGGTCCGCGAAGGAGCGCGCGCCCTCGTAGATGGTGACGAAGACGAGGATGCGCCGGAAGCTGCGCTGGTGGTCCAGGTTGACGGTGAGGTTCTCGCCGGCCGAGACGGCCCCGGTGCGGTCGTCGCCGTCGAGGTGGATGAACGGCGGCCGGTGCAGGGCGCCGAAGGCGTTGCCCAGGGCCTGTACGACGCCCTTGCTGCCGTCGGTGAGCTCGTACAGGCAGCACAGGTCGAGGTCGAGGTCGTTGTGCATGGCGACGGAGCGGCCGAGCTTGCGGCCCCAGCCGGAGAACTGCTTGCGCACCTCCCAGTTGAGGTTGACGCGCAGGGCGCCGGAGGTGCCGCCCTGCTTGGTCAGCGACACCGAGGGCGCCGCCTTGGTCAGCGTGACCTTGCCGAGGCTGACCGGTGGCGCGGCGGGCGGGGCCGCCGGGGCCGCGGGCGGACGGGGCGGGGCCGCGGGCGGCGCGGCCGGGGGGAAGGCCGGACGGGCGGCGGGCGGGGGCGCGGGCGGTGCCTGCGGGGCGGCGGGGACCTGCGGTTCGTCCACGGTGATGCCGTAGTCGGTGGCGAGGCCCTCCAGACCGGTGCCGTACCCCTGGCCGACGGCGCGGAACTTCCAGGCGCCCTGGCGGCGGTAGAACTCACCGAGCACGAACGCCGTCTCCACCGTGGCGCCCGGGTTGTCGAAGCGGGCCACGACGGTGCCCGCGGCGTCCCGGACCTCGATGTACAGGCCGGGGACCTGTCCGAAGGAGCCGCCGTCGGAGGACGCGGCGACGATCACCGTGTCGACGGCGGGCTCCACCCGCGCCAGATCGACCAGCAGGCCGTCCGTCACCCGGCCGCCCGCGTCGCGCTTGCCCTCGTGCCGGACCGCGCCCGAGGAGTGCGACGGCTGGTTGTAGAAGACGAAGTCCGCGTCGGAGCGGACCCTTCCACCCAGGAGCAGCAGCGCCGAGGCGTCCGCGTCGGGCACTCCGGGGCCCGATCGCCAGCCCAGTTCGACCCTCAGCGCCGCGGTCGGCACCGGAGTGTTCGCGCCCTTGGACATGGACATGTACGCCCCCATCACTGTGTCGTGGCGCCGGGCCGTGCCCCGGCGGTCCGCCAAGTCCTCGCACCCAACCTAAGCCCCCGGGGCCCGCGGCCCGCCAGGAGTACGGGGAGTGACCCCCGCCAACCCCCGGTAACAGGCCCGGAACTCGGCTTTTACCTCACAACGGGACGCCTGCTGACCTGTTTTGTCGTATTCACTCGAATTATGGATACCAGGCCGTCGTGAACGCGGGAAAACAACCCTCTTGTCGGTCTCCCCAACCAGCACATCGTGGGCTTAACTTATGGCCATGACCTCCCCCCGCTCCACCTTTGGTGGCGGCTACTACTCCGCCTCCTTCCCGGAGACCCCGATCTACGACTCCCTCGTCGCCGAGCGGGGCACCCCGCAGATCGCGCCGATCCGGGTCCCGGCCGCGTACGACGCGCCGGTCAGTCACCTGCCGGCGCTCCCCTCGGCGCTGCCCGCCCTCCCGGCGGCGCCGTCCCAGCCCTCCTACGGCTACTCGCAGCAGATGCCGCAGCCCGCGCCCCTGCACCAGGCGCCCACCGCGTACATCCCGCAGCAGACCGCCCCGCGCGGCTACCCGGCCCCCCACCAGCCCCAGCCGCCCCGCCCCATGGCACCGGGCCCCACCGGCTACGACGCCATGCGGCCCGCCGGGTACGAGGGCATGCGCCCCGCCGGCTACGAGGCCATGCGGCCCGCCGGGCAGGAGGGGATGCGCCCCGCGGGGTACGAGGCGATGCGTCCCGCCGCGCCCCGTCCCGCCCCGGCTCCGTACCAGGACCCGTACCAGAACCAGCAGTACCGCGGCTACTGAGCCGTTCCCCGGGTGGCCCGCGGGTGCCTGCTGGCACCATGGCCCCATGGGGAATGCGCGAGTGCAGTCGATTCACGTCCACCCGGTCAAGGCGTTGCGGAGCGTTCCGCTCCGGGAGGCCGTGGTGGAGCCCTGGGGGCTGGCCGGGGACCGCCGCTGGATGCTGGTCGACGACGGGGGAAGGGTCGTCACCCAGCGCGAGCGGCCACGCCTGGCCCTCGCCGCCGCCGAGCTGCTGCCCGGCGGCGGCATCCGCCTGTCCGCGCCGGGCCTCGAACCGCTGACCGTGCCGGTGCCGAAGGCGGCGCAGACCGTGCCGGTGCACATCTTCCGCGACACCCTGGAGGCCGTCCCGGCCGAGGCGCCGGAGGCGCACGCCTGGTGCAGCGCCCACCTCGGCACCGACGTGCGCCTGGTGCACATGGACGATCCCGCCACCCGCCGCCGGGTCGACCCCGCGTACTCCCGGCCCGGCGAGACGGTGACCTTCGCCGACGGCTTCCCGCTGCTGGTGACCACCACCGCCTCCCTGGACGCCCTCAACGCGATGATCGCCGGGGGCGACCGCCCGGCCGAGGGGCCACTGCCCATGAACCGGTTCCGGCCGAATCTGGTCCTCTCCGGCACCGAGGCGTGGGCGGAGGACGGCTGGACGCGCATCGCGGTCGGGGAGCTGGTGGCGCGGGTCGCCAAGCCCTGCGGACGGTGCGTGGTGACCACCACCGACCAGGACACCGCCGCGCGCGGCAAGGAACCGCTGCGCAGCCTCGCCCGGCACCGCGCCATCGACGGCAGGCTGGTCTTCGGCCAGAACCTCGTGCCCGAACGGCTCGGCACGGTGCGGGTCGGGGACCCGGTCCGGGTCCTGGAGTAGCCGAGGCCGCCCGGCGGCGCGGGGCCGGGGAACCCGGTGCCGCGCCCGGGCGTTGACCCCGGGGGACGGCCGCGCGAAGGCCCCGCCGGGGCCCGGCGACGCGTGGCGGACGCGCGGCGGCGACCGTGCCGTGCCGGGTACGGGGCACACGACCCGTCCCCGGCGGGCCCGTTGGGCCGGGAGCCGTCCCCGGCGGCCCCGGCGCCGGCCGCTGACCGGCGGCGGACGGGCCCGGGCCTGCGGTCGGCCCGCCCTCCGTCCGCACGCTACGGTGGACCGGCCGAACCGGTCGGCCGCGGCCCGCCGGGGGGAGCCGCGGAGCACACCGCGGGCGAACGAGCCGTCAGGACGACGAGGTGGGGGCAGAGCAGCGCCATGGCACAGGGCACGGTCCAGGTGACGCACACCGGCACCTCGCGGTGGCGGCGCCGCACGGGTGAGTACGCATCGCTCGCCGCCGCCCTGGAGGCCGCGGCCGACGGTGACGTCCTCACCATCGCCCCGGGCACCTACCGGGAGAACCTCGTCGTCCAGCGGGCGGTGACCCTGCGCGGCCCCGAGGGCTCCCACGGCTCGGTGCGGATCGCGCCGACCGAGGGCGTGCCGCTGACCGTGCGCGCCTCGGCCGTCGTCCAGGACCTGCACGTGGAGGGCCAGGACGCGACGGCGCCCGCCGTCCTCGTCGAGGAGGGCACCCCGGAGCTGCTGGACGTGCGGGTGGTCACCCGTTCCGCCTCCGGCATCGAGGTCCGCGGCAGCGCCCGGCCGACCGTGCGGCGCTGCAGCGTGGACAACCCGGCCGGGGTCGGCATCGCCGTCCTGGACGGCGGGGGCGGGGTGTTCGAGGAGTGCGAGGTGGTCTCGGCCGGGCAGGCGGGCATCGCCGTCAGCTCCGGGGCGCACCCCCGGCTGGAGCGCTGCCGGGTCCACCACGCGGCGGGCTCGGGTCTGACGGCGACCGGCGAGGGCTCCGCCCTGGAGGCGATCGGCTGCGAGGTCTACGAGGTGCGCGGCAGCGGCGTCCAGATCACCGGGCGGGCCACCGGCCACCTCACCGACTGCGCGGTGCACCGCACCACCGGCGACGGGATCACCCTGGACACCGACGCCGTGCTGACGCTCGCCGACTGCCGCATCCACGACATCCCGGAGAACGCGGTGGACCTGCGCTCCCGGTCGGTGCTCACCCTGACCCGCACCAGCGTGCGGCAGTTCGGGCGCAACGGGCTCTCCGTGTGGGACCCGGGCACCCGCGTCGACGCCAACCAGTGCGAGATATTCGACAGCACCGGCGACTACCCGGCCGTGTGGGTCAGCGACGGTGCCACGGCCGTGCTCGACTCCTGCCGGGTGCACGACGTGCCGGACGCCCTGTTCGTCCTCGACCGGGGCTCGCGCGTCGACGTCGTCGACAGCGATCTGTCCCAGGTCCGCAACACGGCGGTGTCGGTCAGCGACGGCGCCACCGCGCAACTGGACGACTGCCGCATCCGGGAGGCCGCGACCGGCGCCTGGTTCCGCGACCACGGCAGCGGCGGCACCCTCAACAACTGCTCCCTGGAGGGCAACCGCACCGGCGTGATCGTCACCAAGGGCGCCGATCCCACCGTCGAGCGCTGCACCGTCGACGGCCCCTCCGAGGCCGGTGTCTACGTGTCGGCCGGCGGACGCGGCAGCTTCCTGAACTGCCGGGTGACCGGCAGCGCCGGCTACGGCTTCCACGTCATCGACGGCAGCCGCACCACGCTCCGCAGGTGCCGCACCGAGCGCTGCGCGCGCGGCGGTTACGAGTTCGCGGACGGCGGCGCGGACGGCTCCCCGGACGCGGGCCCCCTCGTGGAGGACTGCACCAGCGACGAGAGCGGCGGACCGCGGCCCCCCGGCTCCCGGGAGACCGCCCTCCAGACGGCACCCCGGTCGACGGGGCTGCTGGGCCCGCTCCCCGGGCAGCGGGACCCGGAGCCCGGGACCGCGCCCGCGCCCGCGCCCGCCGTGCCGGAGACCCCGGTCCGGTCCTCGCAGGACGTCCTCGGGGAACTGGACGCGCTGGTCGGCCTGGAGAGCGTCAAGCGCGAGGTGCGGGCGCTCACCGACATGATCGAGGTGGGCCGGCGCCGGCAGCGGGCGGGGCTGAAGGCCGCGTCGGTCAAGCGGCACCTGGTCTTCACCGGCTCCCCCGGCACCGGCAAGACCACGGTGGCCCGGCTGTACGGCGAGATCCTGGCCGCGCTCGGCGTGCTGGAGAAGGGGCACCTGGTCGAGGTGTCCCGGGTCGATCTGGTCGGCGAGCACATCGGCTCCACGGCGATCCGCACCCAGGAGGCGTTCCAGCGGGCGCGCGGAGGGGTGCTGTTCATCGACGAGGCGTACGCGCTGTCCCCGGAGGACGCGGGCCGGGACTTCGGCAAGGAAGCCATCGACACCCTGGTCAAGCTGATGGAGGACGAGCGGGACGCGGTCGTGGTGATCGTCGCCGGCTACACGGTGGAGATGGAGCGGTTCCTCTCCGTCAACCCCGGTGTCGCCTCCCGTTTCTCCCGCACCATCACCTTCGGCGACTACGGGCCCGGGGAGCTGCTGCGGATCGTGGAGCAGCAGGCCGACGAGCACGAGTACCGGCTGGCCCCGGACACCCCGGAGGCGCTGGCGGCGTACTTCACCCGGATGCCCAAGGGCCCGGCCTTCGGCAACGGGCGCACCGCCCGGCAGACGTTCGAGGCGATGGTGGAGCGGCACGCGAGCCGGGTCGCCCAGCTCCCCGACCCGAGCACGGACGACCTGACCCTGCTCTTCCCGGACGACCTGCCGCCCCGGCGCGGCTAGGACGCGGGGGTGCCGCGGCCCGCCCGGGGGTTGCCCCCTTCCCGCCCGGCGCGGGTCAGTCCCCCGTTGTCGCGGGTCGGTCCTCCGCCGCCGCGGGCTCCGGTCCGGCCCCGCGGTCGGCCGGGGCGGGACGGCCACCCGGGTCCGGGACGGGCGGGTCCGGAACGGGCGGGTCAGGGACGGTGTGGCGCGGGGACGGCACTTCCGGGCGGAGCCGGGCCAGGAGGCCGCGGCGCTCCTCGGCGAAGGCCGGGTCGGCCTGGTAGTCGGCGTGGCCGAGGATCGGCGTGGGCAGCGGGTGCCGTTCGGTTCGGCCGTAGGTCAGCGGGTCCCGCAGGGGGGCGCGGTCGACGGCGGGGCCCTGCGCGCCGGGCAGCCGCACCGGGCCGCCGATGGGGTCGGTGCGCCGGTGCAGATTGCGCCAGCGGTCGACGTCGCGGTGGAGCGAGCCGAGGGCGTCGGGCCCGAAGTGGGCCGGGAACCAGCGGCCGTAGAGCCGTTCCAGCGGGGAGCCGTAGGTGAGCAGGGCGACCCGCCGGCGGACGGCGGGTTCGAGCTGCCAGGCGGCAGCCGCGGCGAGCACGCTGCCCTGGGAGTGCCCGGACAGGACCAGCCGCCCGCCGGTGGCCCTGGTCCAGGTGGCCATGCGCCAGGTCAGGTCGGGGACCGCCCGCTCGGCGTAGCAGGGCGGGGCGAAGGGGTGTGCGGCCCGGGGCCAGAAGGTGCCGACGTCCCAGAGGATGCCGATGGTGCGGCGGGCGGAGGCGTCCTTGTAGGCGCGCCGCCCCCAGGTGACCAGCAGTATGAAGCCCAGACCGATCAGCCAGGAGCCGAGCCCCTGGGCGGTCTGCGCGGCCCCGTGCACCAGCGGGTGGGCGCCGCGCGCCGCGTCGGCCGGTACCCTCCCGGTGGCGAACGCCCCCGCCAGGGCCCCGGCGCCGAGCACCAGGGTGGCCGCCGAGACGGCGCCGACGACGAGGGGGCCCCGGTCGGTGAGGGAGGCCAGGGCACGGGCGCGGGCGATCCGCCGGGTGCGGGCCGGGTCACCGCTCTCCCCCGTCTCCCCGGGGTAGTCGGCCTCGACGGCGGCGCGTTCGGCGCGGGCGAGGCGCCGGGCGTGCAGGGCGAGACCGGCGCAGAGCAGCAGGAGGAGGCCGAGCAGGGGCGGGATGACGGAGGCCTGCCAGGTCAGCAGGACGGGCGGGCCGTCGAGGGAGGCGCGGGTGCCGTCGAGCCAGTCGGCCATCCGCTGGGCGACGCCGCCGGTCATCACCCCGCCCAGGGCGCAGGCGATCAGGGCGACGGCGGGTCCGCCGAGGCCGTGGACGGCGGCGCGCGGGTCGGGTGCGCGGTGGTGCAGCAGCCCGGCGGCCACGCAGAGCGCGATGACGAGGGCGCCCTGCGCCAGGGTGAGGGAGCCGAAGGCGGCGTCCCCGGCCAGCCGTCCCGCCGAGGTCCAGCCCGGCCGGGTCCAGCCGCCGTAGAGGAGGGCGAGGGCGAGCAGGAACAGGGCGGTCAGCGGGAGTCGGCGCACGAGGTGCGCGTCGAGGCGGGCGTCGAGCCGCCTCTCGCTGCGGCCCCGGCGGCAGACGACGGCCACGGTGGCGACGGCGCAGGCGGCGAGCGCCGACTGGAGCAGCCATCCGGCGGTGTCGAGCGGGGGCGCCCCGCCCGCCCGGCGGTCGAAGGCGGCGGCCGGTACGGTGACGGCGGCGGCGACGGTGAGCAGTCCGGCGGCGGTGTGCGCGGCGCGCAGCCGGGCGACCAGGCGGCGGCCGTACCAGAAGCCGGGCCGGTCCAGGGCGGTGCGGCCGGAGGTGTCCGCGTCGGTGCCGTCCCCGGTCGTGCGGTCCATGGGCTGCTGGGACTCGTACGCCCGCCAGGTGCGCAGGGACAGGTACCAGAGCAGCCCGGTGAGGGCGGCGGGGACGAGGGCGGCGAGCGCGAGCCGGCGGCCGGGCATGCTCCACCAGCCGTCGTGCGAGGCGCCCGGGGAGAGGAAGCCGAGCCAGGAGTGGCGCACGGCGCAGGCGTGGGTGCCCGCGCACTGCCAGGCGATCAGGTCGACGGCGACCTCGCAGGCGGCGGCGACCAGCAGCACCGTGAGGGAGAGTCCGGCGAGCCGCACCAGCAGTCCGTAGAGCCGGACCACGCGGACCCGGCCGTGGGCTGCGGGCCGCATCCAGTGGGCGAGGTTGACGACCATGAAGGGCAGGAGCAGCAGCCAGAGGGCACGGGTGCCGTTGCCCGAGGTGAGGTTGCACCAGACGTAGGCCTCGGGGACCGGGGGACCGGTCCCGTCGCCGGGCCGGGACTCGGCGTCGGCGTCCTCGCCCCGGCGGAAGACGGCGGCGATGTCGTCACCGGTGACCCGGACGGTGCGCGGGGCGTCGAGCATCCGCTCGGGGGTGGTGCCGCCGACCCCGTGCACCAGCAGTTCCAGGGCGCTGCCGGTGTCCCCGGCGGGGGGTGGACCGGGGGTCCCGCTCCCCCGCCCGGCGGGCCCCGTCCCCTCCGCCGTCCTCTCCGCCGGTGTCTCCCCGGCCCGCTCCCGCCGCTCCGCCGTGCCCTCCGTCCGCTTCTCCCCCGGCCTCCCCCGCGGCTCCGCCGTCCGCTCCCGTCCCGTCCGTCCCGTCCCTCGCGCTGCCCGTTCCACCGTTCGCACCCCCGTGACGCGCCGTCGGCAGTGTCCGTGCGGGCACAGGATGTCCGTTGTGCGGCCCTCCTACACTCCGGGGGGCCGGATTCCGCCGATCCGTGTGACCCGGGAGCCGTCATCGCGGCATGTACACAACACCCTTGCCGGTGGAGCGGGTCATGACAGGCCGTGCGAGGATGGGGCGTCCACGCGCCGGGGCCGGGGGGAACGGCCCTGCCGGAGCGGGTGCGGTGGGCGTGTCGGACGGTTTTTGCGGCGAAAGGACCGGAGCGTACGTGAGCGAGAATCCGAACCTCCTCGCGGAGCAGCGGCGCGCCCTGATCCTGGACGAGGTGCGCCGCCGGGGCGGGGTCCGGGTCAACGAACTGACGCGCAGGCTCGGGGTGTCGGACATGACGATCCGCCGCGACCTGGACGCGCTGGCCCGCCAGGGCGTCCTGGAGAAGGTGCACGGCGGAGCGGTGCCGGTGGTCGACGCGCGCACCCACGAGCCGGGGTTCGAGGCCAAGTCGGACCTGGAGCCCACCGCCAAGGAGGAGATCGCGCGGGCCGCGACGGAGCTGGTGGCACCGGGCGCGGCCGTCGCCCTGTCGGGCGGCACGACGACCTACGCGCTGGCCCACCGGCTGCTGGACGTACCGGAGTTGACGGTGGTGACCAACTCGGTGCGGGTGGCCGACGTGTTCCACATGGCGCAGCGCACCTCCGGTTCCCGCTCCGGCCATGCCACGGTGGTGCTCACCGGCGGGGTGCGCACCCCCTCGGACTCGTTGGTGGGGCCGGTGGCGGACCAGGCCATCGCGGCGCTCCACTTCGACCTGCTGTTCCTCGGGGTGCACGGGATATCGGCGGAGGCCGGCCTGTCCACACCGAACCTGGCCGAGGCGGAGACCAACCGGCGGCTGGTGCGGTCGGCGCGGCGGGTCGTGGTGGTGGCCGATCACACCAAGTGGGGCGTGGTGGGCCTGAGTTCGTTCGCGACGCTGGGCGAGGTCGACACGCTGGTGACGGACGGCGGCCTGCCCGGGCCGGCCCGCGCGGAGATCCCGGAGCACCTGCGGCTGCTGGTGGCGGGCGAACCGGACCCCGAAGCGGCCTGACCGGACGGCCCCCGCGGGCGCACGGCGGAGCGGACGGCCCGAGGACGGGCGGCACGACGACGGGCGGCGCCGCGGCCGACGGGCGGCGCGGGGCCCGGGGCCACCGGGACCCGGGCGGGCGGCCCGCGGCGGCGCCCTACTCCAGCCGGCTCCCGGTGCGCAGCAGCGAGGCGATGGCCGCGCTGTAGGGAGCGATGTCCAGGCCCTGCCCGGCGAGCCAGTCGTCCGAGTAGTACTTGTCCAGGTACCGGTCACCGGGATCGCACAGCAGGGTGACCACGCTGCCCCGACGCCCCTCGGCCACCATCTCGGCCACGATCCGCAGCGCGCTCCAGAGCCCGGTGCCGGTGGAGCCGCCCGCCCGGCGGCCGATGGCCCCCTCCAGGGCCCGGACGGCGGCGACACTGGCGGCGTCGGGGACCTTCATCATGCGGTCGATGGCGCCGGGCAGGAAGCTCGGCTCCATCCGGGGCCTGCCGATGCCCTCGATCCGCGAGGCCCGGTCGCAGGAGACGTCCGGGTCGCCGGTGGTCCAGCCCTCGAAGAAGCAGGAGTTCTCCGGGTCCGCGACGCAGACCCGGGTGTCGTACTGCATGTAGTGCACATAGCGGGCGAGCGTCGCCGAGGTGCCCCCGGTGCCGGCCGTGGCGACGATCCACTCCGGCTCGGGGAACCGCTCCAGCCGGAGCTGGTGGAAGATCGACTCGGCGATGTTGTTGTTGCCCCGCCAGTCGGTGGCGCGCTCAGCGTAGGTGAACTGGTCCATGTAGTGGCCGCCGGTGTCCGCCGCGAGACGGGCGGACTCCTCGTACATCCGGCGGGGGTCGTCCACGAAGTGGCAGCGTCCGCCGTGGAACTCGATCAGGCGGATCTTCTCGGTGCTGGTCGAGCGCGGCATCACGGCGATGAAGGGCACGCCGATCAGCTTCGCGAAGTACGCCTCGGAGACGGCCGTGGAGCCGCTGGACGCCTCGATCACCGGGCGGTCCGGCCGGATCGAGCCGTTGCACAGGCCGTAGAGGAACAGGGAGCGGGCGAGGCGGTGCTTGAGACTGCCGGTGGGATGGGTCGACTCGTCCTTGAGGTACAGGTCGACGCCCCATTCCTCCGGCAGCGGGAACTTCAGGAGGTGGGTGTCGGCCGACCGGTTGGCGTCGGCCTGGACCTTCCGTACGGCCTCCTTCAGCCAGGCGCGGGAGGCGGCGTCACTGCGGTCGACATCGAGGGTGGCGCCGGTCCGGGGCGGCTGGGTGGTGCTCACGGCAGGACTCCTTATGCTGTGCGCCAGCGGCGCGTCGCGCGACCGGCACCTCGATCATAGGCACCTTGCTCACGCTTCTCACCTGCATAAACACCCCTTTGAGAGACCCAAAGGCAGCACTGGGGCGCACGGCCGCCGCCGGACGGCGGCGGATGCGGGAGCGTGCTCCGCGCGCCCGGGAAATGACGCCGCGCGCGCTGGTACCCGCCCCCGGACCGGGGCACACTTTTCCCGGCGGGGCCGGTGCCCCGTTCCGGGCGCACACTGGAGGCGGAGCGGTCCGGTGCCGCGCCGCGCCCGGCGGCGGGGTCCGGCACACCGACGGGGACGAGGGGGCGAGGGCATGGCGGAGACCGAGTTCACGGCCACGGGCGTGCGCATCGGCAGACGGCTGCGCTCGCTCAGCACGGCCGGACAGGTCCGCATCAGAGGCGGCCGGCTGGAGCTGCTGACCAGCTACGGCAGTGAGATCGACAGCGCGCCCGTGCAGACGGTGCGCGCCTCGCGGCCCTGGTTCGCGCCGGAGGGCCGGGCCCTGGCGGACCTCAACGGCACGCGGTACCTGCTGACCATGGGCGTCGGCGATCCGGCGCCCGGCCAGCCGGGACCGCCCGCGGCACGGCGGTTCATCGAGGCCGTGCGGCGGGCCGCCGGGCGCGACGGCTGACCCTCCGCGGGCCGCGGGCCCCGCCCCCTCGGGAGCGGTGGGCCGCGGTGCTCCACCCCCTGCCGGGCCCGCGAGTTGCGGGGTCCCACCCGGTACGTCACTCTGGTCCCACGTCACTCTGGGTTTACCGGCGATAACGCTGCGAACCAGCCCCGCCGGCGATGACAACGGGCGGCGGCACGCGTCTGCGCCCCGCCGGCTCCGTACTCCGTGTTCTTCCGGACCTTCTATGTCGGGGAGCCGCAGCCGTGATCAGTCACCCCAACAGACATTGCGCGGTGGAGCTGCAAGCCCTGCCGTCGCGGATCGGCCAGGTCCGCAGAATTGTCTCCGCGCATCTGCGCTACTGGCACATGGACACCCTGATCGACCGGGCCGTGCTCGGCGTGACGGAGTTGCTCACCAATGTTCATCTGCACGCCCGGCCCGACAAGTCGTGCACTGTGGAGCTGGATCTGGAGCCCGGACGGCTCACCGTCTCGGTGCGCGACCGGGATCCCCGGCTCCCCGTGATGGACGACCCCGGTCCACTGGCCACCTGCGGGCGCGGGCTCTCCATGGTGGCCTCGGTGAGCGAGAGCTGGGGCGCCCGGCCGGACGGCGAGTCCGGGAAGGTCGTCTGGTTCTCGCTGACCGAGGACCCCGCCGCGCCGCCGGCCGCCGCGCGCGCCCCGCGCCGCCCCGCCGAGGACGTGCCCGCCGTCGTGTTCGCGGAGGCGGAGCCCGCTCCGGTCCCTGAGTTCGCGGTGGAGCCCGAGTACGCGGTGGAGGGCGCCGGCACGCGCACCGCTCCCGCCCGGTCGGCCGTCCCCGGCTGACCGGGCGGTGACCCCGCCCGCGTACCGCGCGGGCCGCGGCGGGCGGATGAGCGGGCCGGGGACGCGCAGGGCCCGATGGCCCGGCCCGGACGCCCGGCCCGGACGGAGAACCGGGGCCCGGTGGCCCGGGGCGCCGTGATCATGCCCCGCGTCGCCCTCCGGTGCGGCCGGATCCGTCATGCAGGACGCTCAGCCGGCGCGCGTCCTCGTCCTCGTCGATGCCGCCGGAGGCGAAGCGGCGGCCGAGCAGGGCTACGGGCGAGCACTCCTCCCCGCAGGGCCGCCGGAGCCGGGTCGCCCGCACCCCCCGGTGCGGCGCAGCAGCGCCGGGACACCCGCGCCGACCAGCACCCGGACCAGCGGGACGAGCCGGACCCACGGCCGGGTCCGTCACCGGTGACGTGCGCCAGGGTGTTCATGCCGGTCGGCTCACTCGGGGTGACGCCCCTCGCTGTCGTCCCCGAGCGTGCTCCAGGGAAGGGGTCCGGGTCGTCGTACCGCCGAGGGGCGTCGTCGTACGGCCGCGGGAGTACGGCACGGAGGCGGAGGTGCTGCACTCCCGCTCACCACCGCGCCGGCCGGACGCACGCCATGACCCGGAGCCGCCCGGCCGCTCGGGGCGGGGGGCGGTTCCGGGGCGCACGGGCCGGGACCGTGCGCGGGCCGTGCGGACGGCCACGAGGGACGGGGGAAGGGGCGGCGAGAGAGTGCGGGCCGCCGGTACGGACGGGAGGGCCGCCGGTACGGAGCGGAAGGTCCGGCACGGGGCCGGGATCGGAAGGTCCGGCACGGGGTTCAGGCCAGGGCGCCGAGGGGGTCGTCGAGCACCGGCTGCCACGCCAGCTCCGCGGCGCCGACCAGGCTGTTGTGGTCCAGGCCGCACGGCAGGATCGGCACGCTGCCGCTCCGCCCCCACAGGCTGCGGTCGGCCACCACCGCGCGCAGGCGTCCGGGATCCGCGTCGAGGAGGGTGCGGTGGAGTCCGCCGAGGATGATCCGGTCCGGGTTCAGGATGTTCACCAGGCCGGCGAGGCCCAGGCCCAGGCGGTCCACCAGGGCCTCGGTGGCGTTGCGGATCACCGGGTCGTCGTAGTGGCCCCGGATCAGGTCGTTGGACTGCTGGAGCAGCGACACCTCCGGGCCGGGCGCGCGGCCCGCCGCGGTGAGAAAGGCCAGCGGATCGGTCTCCACGTCCAGGCAGCCCCGGCTGCCGCAGTGGCAGGGCCCGCCGTCGGGGTTGACGACGAGGTGGCCGACCTCCAGCGCCAGCCCCGAACTCCCCGAGTGCAGGCGGCCGTCGAGGACGAGGGCGCCGCCGACCCCCCGGTGGCCGGTGGCCACGCAGAGCAGGTCGCGGGCGCCGCGCCCCGCGCCGTGCCGGTGCTCCGCGAGGGCGGCGAGGTTGACGTCGTTCGCGGCGAACGCGGGACCCTCGATCCCCGCCGCGCGCACCCGCTCGGCGAAGATCCGGCGCACCGGCGAACCGGGCGGCCAGGTGAGGTGGAGGGGGTTGAGGGCCAGGCCCTCCGGCTCGGCCACGGCGGACGGCACGGCGAGCCCCGCGCCGACGCAGCGCCGCCCGGTGCTCCGCAGCAGGTCCGCGCCCGCCTCGACGACCGAGCCCAGCACCTTCGCCGGGTCGGCGCCGACGGCCTCACGGCCGGGCGCGGTGGCGACGATCCGCCCGCCGAGCCCGACGAGGGCCGCCCGGAAGCCGTCGGCGTGGACCTGGGCGGCGAGGGCGACCGGGCCGTCCTCGGCGACCGCGAGGCGGTGCGAGGGCCGGCCCTGGGACCCGGCCGCCGCCCCGGGCCGGGCGTCCACCCTGATCAGGCCGAGCGCCTCCAGTTCGGCGGCGACGGCACCGGCGGTGGCCCGGGTGACGCCGAGTTCGGCGGTGAGCACGGCACGGGTGGGGGCACGCCCGGTGTGCACGAGCTCCAACGCGGGTCCGAGCGCGGCGCGCCCCCGGTCCAGCCGCGTCCTCGACGTGTTCCCTTCCCCCGCCGCCCGGGGGTCCGCCTTGCCGCTCATGAGGGCGAGTCTCCCATGATCCGCGGGCCCTCCGTGCCCTCTCCGGACGGGGCGGCCCGCTCGCCAAGGGGCCGGATCCGGCCGTCCGGGGCACCCCAACTCAGGGGGTCCGGTGCGCGGATGCGCGGGCGGCGGGCCATGGCGTGCGGGCCGGGGCCGTCGGAGACGGGCGGGGGCACCGCCACCCGGTGCCGCGGGGGCTGGGCGGTCCGGACACCGGAGCGGTCGGGGTCCGGGAACGGCCCCGGTGCGGGGAGACTCTGGTTCGGAGAGGCCCTGGCCCGGGAGCGGTGTCCGAGGGTGGCGCTGGGCTCCGGGGAGGGGCGGGTGCCACCGGGGGCGGGGTGGCCGGGGGGACAGTCCGCCGTTCCCGGGCCGAGGGGCACAGGATGTCCGACCGTGCCATGACGTCGCGGTACGACGCCCGTCCGCGCACCGGCACCGGCACCGGCACCGCAAGCGTCGGCGTCGGCGTCGGCGTCGGCGGTGCGTTGTCGCCCGTGGTGCCGCACCCGGCGGGGCCGACGGCGGGCGCAGGGCGCCACCCGGCCACGCCCCGCCGTCACGGCGCGGGGACGTCACGGCGCGGGGACGTCCGGGCTCCCGCGCCGTGGCCGCGTGGACCGGCTTCGGCGCCGGCCAGGCGCGCCGTCGCCGCCGGTGCCCCGGACCCGGCGGGGCTGAGCTGCGGCTCCGCTAGCCTGGACGCACGATGAGCGACCGTACCGACCGACTGACGACTCCCTGGGGCGAGAGCGTGCTCGCCCGGTTCCCCCAGGACCCGCGCGACCGGCTGCGCGCCTGGGACGCCTCCGACGAGTATCTGCTCAGGCATCTCGCGGACCGGCAGGTTCCGCTGTCGGGCCGGGTCGTGGTGCTGGGCGACCGGTGGGGGGCGCTGGTGACGGCGCTGGCGGAGCACCGCCCGGTGCAGATCAGCGACTCCCACCTCACCCAGGAGGCGACCCGCGCCAACCTCGCGCGCGCCGGGGTCGAACCGGGCGCGGTGCGGATGCTCACCACCCAGGACTCGCCGCCCGGCCGGATCGACGTGCTGCTGGTGCGGGTGCCCAAGAGCCTCGCCCTGCTGGAGGAGCAGTTGCTCCGGCTGGCACCGGCAGTGCACCGGGACACGGTCGTGGTCGGCACCGGGATGGTGAAGGAGATCCACACCTCGACCCTCCGGCTGTTCGAGCGGATCCTCGGCCCGACCCGCACCTCCCTCGCGGAGCGGAAGGCCCGGCTGATCCTCTGCTCGCCCGACCCGGCCGCCGAGCGCCCCGCCAACCCGTGGCCGCTGCGCTACGCCCTCCCGGACGGCATCGGCACGATGTCCGGACGGCCGGTCGTCAACCACGCCGGGGTGTTCTGCGCCGACCGGCTCGACATCGGCACCCGCTTCTTCCTGGGACACCTGCCCGTGGGCGACGGCCCCCGGCGCGTGGTGGACCTGGGCTGCGGCAACGGCGTGGTCGGTACGGCGGTGGCGCTGGCGGAGCCCGGTTCCGAGGTGCTGTTCACCGACGAGTCGTTCCCGGCCGTGGCCTCCGCGCAGGACACCTACCGGGCCAACGGGGTGCCGGGGCACGCCGAGTTCCGGGTCGGGGACGGGCTGGCCGGGGTGCCCGACGCCAGTGTCGACCTGGTGCTGAACAACCCGCCGTTCCACTCCCACCAGGCGACCAGCGACGCCGCCGCGTGGCGGATGTTCGCCGGGGCCCGGCGGGTGCTGCGGCCCGGCGGTGAGCTGTGGGTGGTGGGCAACCGCCACCTCGGGTACCACGTCGCGCTGCGGCGCCTGTTCGGCAACAGCCGGGTGGTGGCGAGCGATCCGAAGTTCGTGGTGCTGAAGGCCGTCAGACGGCAGCGGTCCCGGTGAGCACGCGGACGGTCGCCGCGACCGTGCGGGCCATGGCCTCCCGGCCCGCCGCGAGGTAGCCGCGCGGATCGACCGCCTCCGGCCGGGCGTCGAGGCACTCGCGGACGGCGCCGGTCAGGGCGATGTTGAGGGCGGTGCCGACATTGACCTTGGCGATGCCACCCGCGACGGCTAGGGCGAGTTCACCGTCCGGCACGCCCGAGGAGCCGTGCAGGACGAGCGGCACGTCCAGCGCGGCGGAGAGCCGCTTGAGCAGGTCGTGGTCGAGGACGGCGGTGCGGGTGGTCATGGCGTGGCTGCTGCCGATGGCGACGGCCAGGGCGTCGACGCCCGAGTCGGCGACGAAGGCACGCGCCTCGTCGGGCAGGGTGCGGGCACCCGGCGCGTGGGCGTCGCGCGGCGGCTCGCCGTCCTTGCCGCCCACCTCGCCCAACTCCGCCTCGATCCACAGCCCCTGGGCGTGCGCCCAGTCGGCGGCGGCCCGGGTGGCGGCGAGGTTCTCGGTGTACGGCAGCCGGGAGGCGTCGTACATCACGGAGCTGAACCCCGCGTCGGCCGCCCGGCGCAGCAGCGTGCCGTCCTGGACGTGGTCGAGGTGCAGGGCGACGGGGACGGCGGCCTCCTCGGCGGCGGCGACGGCGGCGCGGGCCAGCGGCAGCAGCCGTCCGCCCCGGAACTTGACGGCGTTCTCGCTGACTTGGAGGACGACGGGGGCGCCGGCCGTCTCGGCGCCGGCGACGACGGCCTCGACGTGCTCCAGGGTGATGATGTTGAACGCGGCGACGGCGGAGCGCGCCGCGGCGGCTCGGCCGACCAGTTCACCGGTGGTGACGAGGGGCACGGTCTTCTTCCTTCCCGGGCCTCGGCGGCCGAGGCATCAGGGGCGTCAGGGGCGTCAGGGGCGTCAGGGGCGTCAGGGGCACGGTGTCGGGGGGGCGCCGCGTCGGGGGCCGGGCGACCAGGCGCGGACGGCGGGGGCCTCGGAGCGGCGGGGAGGGACCGGGCGACGGGAGCGGGGGTGCGGGGCCGGGGACCGGACCCGCACCCGAGGCGACCTCAAAACCCTCCGGTGACAGGGGTGTTGGACGTCACTCGGTGTCGGGGGTGAGGATCACCGAGCGGGTGAGGTTGCGCGGGCTGTCCGGGTCGAGGCCCCGGGCGGCGGCGACGGCGACGGCGAGCCGCTGGGCCCGGACCAGTTCGGCGAGCGGGTCGAGCCCTCCGGCCACCCACCGGCCTCCGGTCGCCCGGACCTGCTCGGCCAGCCCCTCGGGCGCCGCGCCGAACATCCAGGTGGCGGTGCCGCCGGTGCTGATGCTGATGGGGCCGTGCCGGTACTCCATCGCCGGATAGGCCTCGGTCCAGGACAGCGACGCCTCACGCATCTTCAGCGCGGCCTCACTGGCGAGCCCCACGGTCCAGCCGCGACCGAGGAAGGTGAACTGGTCGCAGCCCACGATCCCTTCGGGCAGCGGCTCGGCGAGGGCGGTGCGGGCGTCGGCGACGACGGCGTCGGTGTGCAGGCCGAAGTGGGCGCGGAGCAGCGTCAGGGCGGTGGTCGCGAACCGGGTCTGCACGACGGACCGTTCGTCGGCGAAGTCGAGGACGGCCACGTCGTCGGCGGCGGACATGATCGGTGTCCGCGGGTCGGCGGTGATCGCGGCGGTGCGCGTACGCCCCTTCAACTCGCTGAGGAGTCCCAGGACTTCGGTGGTGGTGCCGGAGCGGGTGAGGGCCACGACCCGGTCGTAGGAGCGGCCCCCGGGGAACTCGGAGGCGGCGAAGGCGTCCGTCTCGCCCAGGCCCGCTCCCTCGCGCAGCGCCGCCGCCGCCTGCGCCATGAAGTAGGAGGTGCCGCAGCCGACGATCGCCACCCGCTCCCCCGCCCCGGGCAGCGCTCCGGCGTGAGCGGCGGCCTCCCCTGCGGCACGGGTCCAGCACTCGGGCTGGCTGCTCAGCTCGTCCTCGACATGGGTCATGCCGCACTCTCCCCACTCGGCAATCGATGATTGTTCCTGCAAGATATAGCGAAGTTTCAAGCACAATCAAGCAGACAGCGGAGCTTTGCGGTGCGTTAGGGTCGGCGGGAGATCGAGGAACGGAGGGGCGGATGTCACGCGACGCCCGTTGGAAGGCGCTGCTGGAACAGCTCGTCGAGCGCGGAAGGCTGGACGTCGAGCAGGCGGCGGCCGAACTGGACGTGTCGGCGGCGACGATCCGCCGCGACCTCGACCGTCTCGCGGAGCAGCAGATGCTGGTGCGGACCCGCGGCGGCGCCGTCGTCCACGGGGTCTCCTACGAGCTGCCCCTGCGCTACAAGACCGCCCGGCACGCCTCCGAGAAGCAGCGCGTGGCGCGGGCGGTCGCGGCACTGGTGGCGCCCGGGGAGGCGGTGGGACTGACCGGTGGCACCACCACCACGGAGGTCGCCCGCGCCCTGGCCGTCCGCCCCGACCTCTCCTCGGGCACGCCCGCGCTCACCGTGGTCACCAACGCGCTGAACATCGCCAACGAGCTGGCCGTGCGGCCCCAGTTCAAGATCGTGGTGACCGGCGGAGTGGCCCGGCCCCAGTCGTACGAGCTGATCGGGCCGCTGGCGGACGGGGTGCTGGGCCAGGTGACGCTGGACGTGGCGGTGCTGGGCGTCGTCGCCTTCGACGTCGAGCACGGCGCCGCGGCCCACGACGAGGCGGAGGCGGCGATCAACCGGCTGTTGTGCGAGCGGGCCGAGCGCGTGATGGTGGCGGCCGACTCCAGCAAGCTGGGGCGGCGGGCCTTCGCCCGGATCTGCGCGACCGGCGCGGTGGACACCCTGGTCACCGACGACGCGGCCGACCCGGAGGCCGTCGCCCGGTTCGAGGAGGCCGGGGTCCGGGTGGTCCTGGCCCAACAACCCCTAACGAAATGATCTTCGGGCTGGTTGGGCGGCTCTCCGGGGGTTGATCGGGGGTGCCGGGTGGCTCGGCGGAAGCCGTGGGAAGTCAATGATGAGCTCTGGGCGGTGATCGAGCCGCTTCTGCCGAGGATGGAGCGTCGGGTCCGTCATCCGGGGCGGAAGCGGCATCCGGACCGGCTGGTGCTCCAGGGCATCCTGTCCGTGCTGCACACCGGTGTCGCCCGGGAACACCTCCCGCAGGAACTGGGCTTCGGGTCGGCATGGCCTGCTGGCGCCGTCTGGCGGAGTGGCCCGAAGCCGGCGTCCGGCCGCGGCGTCCCGGAACTGGTTGACCATCTCCTACCTGCCGCCCTACGCACCCGGCCTCGACCCCGTCGAAGGGATCTGGTCACTGCTGCGGCGTGGCCGGCTCTCCAACGTCGCCTTCAGCACTCCCGAACACCTCGTCCAGCGCATCCGACGCGGCCTGCGGCACATCCAGTACCGCAGCCACCTCATAGACGGCTGCCCTACCGAAACCGGCCTGCCCATCAGACCCACCTGAGCAACCCGACGACATCACGAGTTCAAGCTCAGTAGTCTTCCTGGTGGTGCAGGCCGAGGAACAGGGCTGTCGCGATCGTTTCGATCACCTGCACGTGCCCCTCGCCTCTCATTTCTCCAATTCCCAGCCGTCCGGCAATGGCGCAGGATGCGGTGGGCGAAAACGGGTAGAGGGTTCTCGCATCGCGAAGCTCCGTTACAGCAGAGGACTTGGGTTCTTCCTCGCCGCAACGGAGCTCCGCCGTATCAGCTCTCCGGTCACACCCCCAGAGGCTGGCAACGCCACAAGATCGCCGCCGTCTTGCACATGCCCGTGAAGTGGATCGAGTTGGAGATCATGCCTGCATCCACCACATCGTATGGACCAGCGCCCATCCGCCCACTGCCAGGATCACCGCGGTCGCAAGCGACGCGGCCCATGCATATCGCGGCTTGAGCTCCGGCGGCTCCCCGGTATCGGGAGCCACACAGCGTTCGAGCCACAGGTGGGTGAAGAACCCCACCCCGGTGGCCAGGCAGATGGTGAACCACACCCCGCGGTTCTTCACCCGCATGTACCTGCGGGGCAGCGCGTAGGCCGCGATCAGCAGTGCCACGCCCACACTGAATACAGCCCAAATCAGGACGGCGGACCGAAGGAAGAGCGGATACGCCGCGGCCAGAAGAACGGCCAGGCCGCCCGGTTCATAGCGCATCTGCCGGTCCCTAAACCGGAGATCCGTGACGCGCATGCCCGCCTTGGCGGCGATCGCTTCTTTCACTGCGGCCACGTCCTCACTACCGTGAAGCGCACCTGGTACATGGGTGTGCAGTTCGCGGTAGACCAGCGGAGCCGTCTCCCAGAACAGGTTCACCCCCCGATCGTCGTAGCCGACCTCGACCACCGGATGCCTGTCCGACCTCAGGGCCGCCACTAGGTCATCCTGGGTACTCGGAATCGGGAACGCCTGGAACAGGTACGCCGCATAAGACGCACCCAGGAGCAGTAGAGCGGCAAACCGGGCCACCCCCGTCCATGCTTTCACCGACCGGAACGACTTGGCAATTCCGGAATCAACGGACACTAACCGTCACCGTGCCGTAGAACTCCTGCGCGATACTACGGAAGGCGTGACCGGAAGGAACGTCACCCATCCCAGGGATGTGAAACAGCGACTGCACCCCTGTCTTGCTGTAGGAGGCGAAAGCAATCGCGAAAGAGCGATTTTTCTTCGATTGCGCGATCACTTGATATTCGATGTTGTAACTACCGGGGAAAGCAGTCGGAGTTTCACTTCCGCGCTTGCCGTCCGTCATCATGCCCAGCAGGTCCTTCCCGATATTCGACTTCGGGTCCGAGTGGCCCCTTCCATCCCCGAGTTCATTCACCGGAGCATCGAAGTCGGCATGAATTATCTTCCTGGCCAGGTCTTCGACTATCTCCTTGTGGGGCCCGTCCGACATGAGCTTCTGGGTCAACGGGCTTCCGTCATCGAAGGGAATATTGTTGAGACTGGGGTTCCCATTGGCCCACACCGGCCACAGGCCCAGACCGGACGCAGATACTCCCGCGCCTCCAGGCGACCCTCCGGGGTGGCGAACACCGCGCGGCTCTCCCCCCGCTGAGCGGAGATCTCCACCGGCTCCCCAGTTCGCCGGGCCTCAGCCAGCGCCTCCGCCTCCAACACCCCACCCGCAGCCCGGGGAGCTTCGGCACCGCGCGGCGCGGTCGGCACGGCGGCCGTAGCCTCACCCCCAGGGCCGGAACCGCCCCCACTGCCAATGTCACACTCAGTAGTGCCCCAACGGCCCTGCCCCCGCCCCACAACCGGGCCCGCATCCTCGCCACACTCCACCCACAGTGCTCTCACAGATACCTGCCGCAACTAGGGCCTTCAGGCGAGCTAAAGGTCAACAGCCAGAAAAGGGAAATGGGTTGAGCAAAACCGAGAAGCGGATGTGGTGATCGATACGTTTACCGGGGACCGCCAAGACGGGGTAAATCTTTGGTCTTCGCTGCTGTGTGGTGTTCCTTGTCGCAGTCTACTGAACGTGCCTGTTTCGAACTCGCCAAGATCGCAATGAGTAACGATGGTTTCGCGTCAGTACTAATTTGGGCCTGTCCGAGAGGCCCGACGACCCCGGCACCCACGCTTCCCTCCCTCGTCGCACCCCGCCGGCCGTTACCCTCGCCCCCGGCGCCATCCGGTACCCCTGGCAGGTGCCCCGCCCCCCTCCGGCAGGGGACCCACCCTCCCCCGTCAGTGGCCGTGACCCTCCGTCCGCGCGGCGTCGGCCGGGGCCTCCTCGGCACTCCGCGGCGCCTCGGCCCGGACGGTGAAGGCCGCGGTGCGGACCTTGCCCTCGTGCCGGAAGTCGAGGAACAGGCGGTAGGTTCCGGTACTCGGCGCCGTGGCGGTGAAGGAGATCCGCGGGCCGGGCCGGGTGACCCCGTCTCCGGGCGCGCCGTTCGGGTGGACGTGGAGGTAGGCGAGGTCGCCGGAGCGCAGCGCCACGAGGTGGCCGTAGGCGCCGAGGTGGGGCTCCAGGTCGGCGACCGGGCGGCCGTCGCGGGAGACGGTCAGCCCCAGTTCGCCCGCCGCGCCGGGGCGCAGCGCGCCGGTGAGCCGCACCTCGTACCCGTCGACCGCGACGGTCCGGGACGGGGCCGGGGGCTCCAGCGGCGCGTAGCCGCCCGCGACGGCGAGGTCCGTGCCCAGGGTGAGGCCGTCCTCGCCCCCGGCGGCGGGGGCGAAGTCCGCGAGGACGCGGTAGCCGCCGGCCCGGGGCAGTTCGACGGGGGTGGTCCAGGTGCCGTCGGCGGCGCGGGTGGGGTGCAGATGACGGTAGGTCACGAGGTCGTTCGAGGCCAGGACCAGATGCAGTTCCCTGCCGTGCTCGGGCCGATAGGAGGTGACGGCCCGGCCGTCGTCGTCGCGGACCGTGAAGCGCAGGTCCGCGCGCTGTCCGGCGGTGACGCGCGGGGTGGCGAGATCAAGGGTGTATCCGTTCTCCGAGACCTGGAGCCCGCCGGCGGCCGGAGCCCTGCCCCCTCGCTCGTCCCCTTCTCCGTCCGTGCCGCCCCCGGCGGCCCCCTTGGTGTGGCTCGTCGCGTGGGAAGCGGACGGGGCGCCGTCGACGACCGGATCGACGCTCGACCCGACGCCGTAGGCCGTACCGAAGGAGGCCGCCAGGGCTGCGGCGAACGCGGTGATCTTCAGGGCGGTGTGCACGGGAATCGTCTCCTCCATGTCCGGACCCCAGACTCCGGCGGGGGTCTCCACATGTTCCACCATACCCCCCAGGGGTATTGAGTCAAGACAGAAAGGCGCGATTTTCTTACCCTCCAGGGGTATTCGCGGCCGATACGCCGGACACCCCCACCCCCGCCGAAGAAGACACCCTCCCGGAAGGGCCGCCACACCCAGCGCCGTCCGGGAACGGTCCGCGGATCCGCACCGGGCACCCCCGGCGGGGATGCAGCCGCCGCCGGCGGTCCGGACGCGGACGGCCGGCCGCACGGCCCGAGCGCCGCCACCGGCCGGACCCGGCCGCGGGCCCGGCCCCTCCGTCGACGTCAGCCGAAGACCTTGACCGCCTGGTAGTACGTCCACGCCGTGCTGTTGCAGGCGGTCTTCGACGCACCGCCGTACCCGGCGCAGACGCGCTTGAGGTCCTCGTAGAAGGCGCTGTCCAGACGGGCCTTGTGGGCACTGAAGCCGCCCACGGCCTTGTAGTTCCGGTAGCCGAAGTCGTGCCGCGCACAGGAGTTGCCGAAGGGGAAGCCGAAGGGGTTGTCGGGCGAGGAGGAGCAGTAGTCGGTGGTCCAGTCGAATCCGTAGGCGGACCAGGCGGAGCGGTTGGCCCGGGCGGAGTTCCAGGCGTTGTAGCTGGACGCCCCGGTCTGGGTCCAGCTCGCGAGCACCGACCCCTTGTCGGCCGGTGCGGCGTCGGCGACGGCGGCTGTGGCGACGACGGTGGTCACGGCGAGGGCCGAGGCGGCGAGCCCGGTGACGAGTCTGCGGCGCATCCCATACCTCCTTGAGGCTGCGACCCGCCCATCGAGTCGCAGGTACATGACAAGAGTGCGCGGCGCCTCCGTCGACCCGTATCACCTCGGAGCCAACTCCCCATGAATCTTTCACGTGATGGAAGTGATGCGTCGTCAATTCTTTACCCAGGACGGAGAATCGCCGCGATTCCTCCGCGCGTATCCGTCTCTCCGTCACCTCCGTCCGGGCGGCCGGTCCGCGCAGGGCCACTTGCCGCCCGGACCCGGCCGCAGGGGCTCACGGACACGGGGGCGCCCGGCTCCCCGCGTGATCCGGTCCGCCCCCGCCGCTCCCTGTGCGCCCGGGGTGACGGCGCCCGCGGCGTCCTCGCCCGGCGGCCCGACGGCCCGACGGCCTCAGGGTCGCGCCCCGCAGCTTCCCGACCGCCCCGCTCCCGCGCTCGCGTGCCCTGGGCCGGTCCGGGCGGCCCCCGGGGCGGCGGCCGGCCGCGGGGCCGAGCCCCCTGTCGCGGGCGGCGTCCGGCTGCGACCATGTCGGACAGTCCCCGTTTCCGGTTGGAGTGCACATGACCCTCGACATCGACGCGATCCGCGCCCGCGTCCCCGCCCTCAAGTCCGGCACCGCCCGCTTCGACGCACCAGGCGGAACCCAGACCCCGCAGCCCGTGATCGACGCCATGGCCGAGGTGCTGGCCGCCCCGCTGGCCAACCGGGGGCGGACCACAGAGGGCGAGCGCAACGCGGACCGCACGGTGCTGGAGGCCCGCGACGCGCTGGCCGACCTGCTCGGCGCCGATCCCCTGGGCGTCGTCCTCGGGCGCAGCGCCACACAACTGGCCTACGATCTGTCCCGCACCCTCGCCAAGGACTGGGGCCCCGGTGACGAGGTGGTCGTGACCCGCCTCGACCACGACTCCAACATCCGGCCCTGGGTCCAGGCGGCCGAGGCGGCCGGGGCCACCGTCCGCTGGGCCGACTTCGACCCCGCCACCGGGGAACTGTCCCCCGAGCACATCGCGGCCACGCTCTCCCCGCGCACCCGGCTGGTCGCCGTGACCGCGGCCTCCAACCTCATCGGCACCCGCCCGGACCTCCCCGCCATCGCCCGCCTCACCCACGAGGCGGGCGCCCTGCTCCACGTCGACGCGGTGCACTACGCCTCCCACGTCCTGGTCGACCTGGCGGCGCTCGGGGCGGACACCCTGGTCTGTTCGCCGTACAAGTTCCTCGGTCCGCACATGGGCGTCCTGGCCGCCCGGCCCGAGTTCCTGGAGACACTGCGCCCGGACAAGCTGGTGCCCTCCAGCGACACCGTCCCCGAGCGCTTCGAACTGGGCACGCTCCCCTACGAGTTGCTGGCGGGCACGCGGGCCGCGGTGGACTTCCTCGCCGAGCTGGACCCCGGGACCGGCGACGGCCGACGGGAGCGTCTGGCCTCGTCCTTCGCCGCTCTGGAGGCCCACGAGGACGCGCTGCGCGAGCGGATCGAGCAGGGGCTCGCGGAGCTGGGCGGAACCACCGTGTATTCCCGGGCCGCGCGGCGCACACCGACCCTGCTGTTCTCCGTGGCGGGACTGAGCCCGGCCGAGGTGTACCAGGGGCTGGCGGACCGCGGCGTCGACGCGCCCGCCGGGTCCTTCTACGCCCTGGAGGCCTCGCGTCACCTCGGCCTGGGCGACGGGGGCGCCGTCCGGGTGGGGCTCGCCCCGTACAGCTCCGACGAGGACGTGGACCGGCTGCTGACCGCGCTGGGCGAACTGCGCGGTTGAGAAGGCAGGGTGGCGGGGCGCACGAAGGCGGGGCGCACGGGATACGCAGGTACGCGGAGTGCGCGCGGCCTGCCGGGTACGCGGGGTACGCGGGGTACGCGGGGTACGCGGGGTACGCGGGGTACGCGGGGTACGCGGGATGCACCCGCCGCCCCGTCCCCTCGCCGCCCGGTCTCCCCTGCCGCCCATGGCCTCGCCACCGCGGCGGTGCCTCCGTGCCGTCGCCCCATGGGCCGGACCGCGCCCACCGGGCACTCCTCGGCCGGGTGAGGGTGCCCCTTGCCCGGAGGGGACGCCGCCCGGGACAATCGCCCCATGACGCACCACGGGGGCCGGCGCACACAGGGCGAACGGGACGCGCTCACGGTCGAGATCGGCTACGCGCTGTGCAGCGCGGCTTTCGCCGCGGTCGTGCTGCTGGCCGCCGTGGCCGGACCGGCCTACGTGTTCTCCCCGCTGGCCGGTGCGCGCGGCGTGCTCACCGGCGTGGGCGCGCTGGTGGGCGCCGTGGTGTTCCCGCTCCGCGTGGTGAGCGTCCTCACCCGGTTCGGGCGCGCGCAGCGCGAGCGGACGTCACGCGGACGGCCGGCGCACGGGCGGGCGTTCCGCGGCCGGCCCGAACCCGGAGGGACGGAGCGCGGGGCTGCGGAGCGCGGGCGGGACGACCGGCCGACGGAGGACCGCGGCGACACCGGAGGAGCGGGGCTCCCTGCGGAAGGCCGCCGCGACGAGGCGCGCGGAAGCGCGGATCAGCCCAGCCAGCCGGGGCGCACCAACCCCGACTCATAGGCCAGGACGACCAGTTGGGCCCGGTCGCGGGCGCCCAGTTTCACCATGGTGCGGCTGACGTGGGTCTTGGCGGTGAGCGGGCTGACGACCAGACGGCGGGCGATCTCCGCGTTGGACAGACCGATGCCGACCAGGGCCATCACCTCCCGTTCCCGTTCGGTGAGCACGGCGAGGGCGTCGTCCGCCGCGGGCTCCTTGGAGCGGGCCGCGAACTCGGCGATCAGGCGCCGCGTCACCCCCGGTGAGAGCAGGGCGTCCCCGGCGACCACCGCCCGCACGGCGCGCAGGAGTTCCTCGGGCTCGGCGTCCTTGACCAGGAACCCCGAGGCCCCGGACCGGATCGCCTCGAAGACGTACTCGTCGAGTTCGAAGGTGGTCAGCATGACCACCCTCACCCCGGCGAGCGCGCCGTCCCCGGTCACCCGGTGGGTCGCGGCCAGTCCGTCCATCACGGGCATCCGGATGTCCATGAGGACGACGTCCGGGCGCAGTTCACGGATCGCCCGCACCGCCCGCCCACCGTCGGCGGCCTCCCCGACGACCTCGATGTCCGGCTGCGCGTCCAGCAGGGCACGGAAACCCGCACGCACCAAGGACTGGTCGTCGGCGAGCAGTACGCGGATCACGGGCCCTTCTCCTCGATGTGCGGTGCGGTGGACGACGGGCCGTACGGGTTCGGCACGACGGGTGGTCCCGGCGGGACGGGTGTATCCGGCGGGACTGGTGTGCCAGGCACCGTGGTTGGGTCCGGCACGGCGGTTGGGTCGGACAGGGCGGAGGGGCCCGGGGGGAGGACTCGGTGCGCCGGGACGAGGGGCAGTACCGCGCGCACCCGGAAGCCCCCGTCCGGCCGGGGACCCGCCTCGATGGTGCCGCCGAGGGCCGCCGCCCGTTCCCGCATGCCGGCCAGTCCGTTGCCGCTGCCGCCCGCCTCGGCCCCGGTCGCGGGCCCGTCGTCGTCGACCCCCAGCCTCAGCACTCCCCCGTCCCGTGCCCATCGCACCCGCGCCCGGCGCGAGCCCGAGTGCCGCACGACGTTGGTCAGGGCCTCCTGCACGATCCGGAACGCGGCGAGGTCCGTGGCGGGCGGCAGCCCCGGCGGCTCCCCCATCACGCTCACCGTGAGCCCCACGCCCGCCGCCTGCTCGACCAGTTCCGGCAGCCGGTCCAGCCCCGGGGCCGGTGCGCGCGGCACGTCTCCGGGGGCGCGCAGCGTGTCGAGCACCTGACGCACCTCGCCCAACGCCTCCTTGCTCGTGGCCCTGATGGTGGACAGCGCCGTGCGGGCCTGTTCGGGATCGGTGTCGAGCAGGGCCAGCCCGGCGCCCGCCTGCACGTTGATGACGGAGATGCTGTGCGCGAGGACGTCGTGCAGCTCCCGGGCGATGCGCAGCCGCTCCTCGTCGGCACGCCGCCGGGCCGCCCGGGCCCGCTCCGCCCGTTCCCGCACCCACTGCTCACGGCGGATCCGGGCCAGTTCAGAGAGGGCCACGACGACGACCACCCAGGTCGCGACCACCCCTTCTTGCCCCCAGGACGCGGCGGAGTCCCCGGCCGGGGGCAGCCATCGGTGCAGCCAGTGGGCGAGCAGGGCGTGCCCCGCCCACAGCACGCCCAGAGCGGACCAGGCCGCCCGGCGGTGACCCTCGACGACGGCGCCGAAGCAGGCCACCGCCACCGCCACGAAGACCGGCCCGTACGGGTAGCCCGCGCCGAGATAGAGCAGGACGGCCGCGGTCGCGGCGCACACGACGGCCACCGGGTGCCGCCGGCGCCCCAGCAGGACGGCGCCGGTCACGACCAGCAGCACATGCCCGAGGGCGTCCAGTGGGACCCGGTCCCCATGCCGTGCCCGCGCGGCGAACTCCGAGCCGATCAGTACGAACGCCGTGACCAGGGCGGTGGACAGCCAGGGCAGCCGGGGCCCTCGCCCCTCCTCGTCCCCGCTCCACCACGGGGGCCCGTACCTCCACCGGGGCGGCGGCCCGCCCCCGCGCTCACGCTGTCCGTCCACGCCCGGTCCGTCCATGCCCGTCACGCTAGACGCCGCGCCTCCCCCGGGCGTCACCCCCGCGGGGCGGTCGCGCGTACTCCCGGGGAAGTACGCCGGGCATCACGGCGGGAGCGGGACCGGCCGGCACCGGACCGGAGCCGGACCGGGGGACGCGGACGCGGGCACGGGTGGAGGCGACCGCGCCGGGGGACGGCCGAGGGCGTGACGGGCTGACGGCGTGACGGGCCGACGGGCCGACGGGCCGATGCGACGCAACGGCCCGGCGGAGCGGTGCCACCCGGAGCGTCGCTCGCACGCAGACACTGAGCGTCCGTCACGCCCGGCGCTCAGTGCTCCAGGCCGACCTCGTAGGCGAGGCGAGCGGCGGCGTGGCGGAAGAATTCCTCCCGGTCCTCCACCACCCGGTGGAACTGCCCGAACACCTCGAAGCCGATCAGCCCGAACAGTTCGGCCCAGGCCGCGACGAACGCCGCCACCACCTGCGGCGGCAGATCGGGGGCGAGTTCCGCGGCCATCCGCTCGGCCTCGGGACGCAGCGCGGGGGGCAGCACGGGCTGGGCCAGCCCCCGGCCCCGGTGCGCCTGCCGCACGACGCCGACCAGCACCTCCGCCACCCGCGCGGCCGAGGACACCGTGTCCTGCGGCGCGTGGTAGCCGGGCACCGGCGAACCGTAGATCAGCGCGTACTCGTGCGGATGCGCCAGCGCCCAGCCGCGCACCGCCTCGCACACCAGGATCCAGCACCGCACCGGGGTGACGTCGGCCGTCCGGTCGCGCGCGGCCTCGGCGGCGGCGCCGATGGCGTCGTAGGCGTCGATGATCAGCGCCGTGAGGAGGTCGTCGCGGCTCGGGAAGTAGCGGTAGAGCGCGGAGGAGGCGAGGCCCAGTTCGCGGGCGACGGCCCGCAGGGAGAGCTTGGCGGCGCCCTCGTGCGCCAGTTGTCTGCGCGCCTCGTCCTTGATGGCCGCGGTCGCCTCGATCCGGGCCCGGGCACGAACGCCCTGTGCGGGGTTACTCATGCGAGCCAGTGTTCCATGGGGTGCGAGCAGTGCACACAGACGCGAGCACTGCTCGCAAACGTGTGCGGTGCGCAGATTTGCGAGCACCGCACCGGTACGCGAGCAGCGCTCTCCCCTTCCGCACCCGCACCCGCACCCGCACCCGCACCCGCACCCGCACCCGCCAACCATGGACGCGCACCCACCCCGGATGGCGAACACCGCTCTCCCCCGCGAGCACCGCTTCCACCTGCGAACACCGCTCCCCGTCGCGCACACCGCACCCCTATGCGAGCACCTCACGCAAGCGAGAGCACTGCACACAAGTGAGAACACCCCACACGAGAGGGGCGCCGGATGCCAGCGAGAACGCCGCGCACGAGCGGGCAGCAGGCAGCGGGGAGCGGAAAGCGGGTGGCACTGCACACGACCGGGAGCGCCGCACCCGGTCGCGACCAGCACACGCAAACAAGCGCACCGCACACACACGGAAGCGCCACACTCAAACGAGATCAGTGCACACAAACGAGATCAGTGCTCTTGCATTACCCAGGCTCGCGCTGCACACTGGAAGCACAAAGAGAGAGCGGTGCTCACAGATGTGAGCGGTGCTTCCGCAAGAGTCCGTGCCCGCCGGTCCCCGCCTTGCCCCACTCGCCCCGCCGAAGGCCACGACCCCCGCCCGCCGGAGCGGCACGGCTTCGCCCGCTGCGCCCCCACCCCGCCGCAGCACCCACCCCGGCCGCAATGCACACCCCAGCGGCCACATCCGCCACATCAGCCACATCCCCGGAGGACGCCATGACCTCGGCCAAGACCCACCCTCAGCCCCCGACTTCGCCCCCGCCCCTCTCGGCGACCCCGCCCCCGGCCCTGGACACAGCCGAAACCCCGGCCCCGATCCCGGCCCCGCACGGGGCCACGCCCCCGCCCCCGGTCGGCACCGCGCCCTACTACCTCAAGGGCACACCCATGAACCTCCGCTTCAACCGCGTGGTCGGCTGGCTGGCCCGGCGCGGCGTCAGCCTCGCGGGGGCGGCGGAACTGTCGGTGCGCGGGCGCCGCAGCGGACAGATGCAACGCGTCCCGGTCAACCCGCACAGCCACGCCGGCGGGCAGTACCTCGTCTCGGCGCGCGGCCACTCCCAGTGGGTGCGCAACATGCGGGCCGCGGGCGGTGGGGAACTGCGTGTCGGGCGCAAGGTCCGGACCTTCACCGCGGTGGAACTGCCCGACGAGGAGAAGCTCCCCGTCGTGCGCACCTATCTGAAGCGGTGGGGCTGGCAGGTGAACGAGTACTTCCAGGGGGTCACCGCGGACTCCTCCGACGAGGAGATCCTCGCCGCCGCTCCCGACCACCCGGTCTTCCGCATCGAGATCAGGAAGTGACCCCGGTGTCCCCGCCTCCGTCCACGGGGCCTCCGTCCCCGGGGCCACCCTCCACGGAACCGCCGTGCGCCGGACCTCCGTCCGCGGAACCGGCGTCCTCCCGAACGCCGTTCAGGGACCCTCCGTCCACGGCTCCGGCACCCGCCCGGGCACCGGCACCGCCGGACGCGCCGCCGTCACCGGCGTCCCCGGCCCGCTCAGCCCCGTCGGCACGGGAGGGCTCCACCGCTGCGGCACCCCCGGCGGCACCCGCGCCTTCGGCGGCCCCGCCGTTCCCGTCGCCCCCGTCGGTTCCGTCGCCGCCCGTGGGCGCACCCGCCCGGCGGTCCATCGCGGACAGCGCCCGCTGCGCCAGTGGGTGGGTCCGCACCAGTTCGCCCAGCGTGGTGGAGCCGCGCGTGATGTCCCGGAAGGCCCGCCAGGCCGGACGGAACCCGGTCAGGGCCGCGTGGAACAGCCCCGGTCGGCGTTCGAAGATCGCCAGCATCCGCTTGCCGACGCTCATCTCGACACCGAGCCCCGCCTTCACGGCGAAGGCGTAGTTCAGCGCCTGCTTGCGCGCGTCGACGGCGTCGTACGCCTCCGCGAGCCGCACCGCCCACTCACCCGCGAGCCGCCCCGAGCGCAGGGCGAAGGAGATGCCCTCACGGGTCCACGGCTCCAGCAGGCCGGCGGCGTCCCCGCAGACCAGTACCCGTCCCCGCGAGAGGGGCGAGTCGTCGGCCCGGCAGCGCGTCAGATGGCCGGAGGAGACGGTGGGTTCGAAACCGGCGAGGCCGAGCCGCCCGATGAAGTCCTCCAGGTACCGCTTGGTGGCCGCGCCCTCGCCACGGGCCGAGATCACTCCGACGGTGAGGGTGCCGCCCTTGGGGAAGACCCAGCCGTAGCTGCCCGGGATCGGCCCCCAGTCGATGAGGACGCGCCCCTTCCAGTCCTCGGCGACCGTCTCGGGCACCGGGATCTCCGCCTCCAGGCCGAGGTCGACCTGGTCGAGCTTGACGCCGACGTGCGCCCCTATCCGGCTGGCGCTGCCGTCCGCGCCGACCACGGCACGGGCCAGCACCGTCTCGCCGCCCTGGAGGACGACGGCGACCGTGCGCCGGTCGGGGACCGCCGAGCCGTGCTGCTCCACCCGGGTCACCGTGGCGCCGGTGCGCAGCTCGGCACCCGCCTTCTGGGCGTGCTCCATGAGCTGCTGGTCGAGCTCGGCCCGGTTGACCAGCCCGAAGAGCATCTGACGGGAGCGGCGGGTACGGGTGAACCGCCCGTTGTTCGCGAAGGTCACCGCGTGCACCCGGTCCCGCAGCGGCAGGTCGAATCCGGGGGGCAGGCTGTCGCGCGAGGGGCCGATGATGCCGCCGCCGCATGTCTTGTACCGGGGCAGTTCCGCCTTCTCCAGCACCAGTACGCGCCGTCCCGCTACCGCCGCGGCATAGGCGGCGGAGGACCCCGCCGGTCCCGCGCCCACCACCACGACGTCCCAGACCTGACGCGCGTCGTCCGCCGAAGAGTTCTCGTCCCTCACGATGGCCTTCTGCTCCGATCTCACCACATGCCGCACCTGACCCCCAGCATCCTACGGCGGGCATCGCCGCAGGCCACTGTGGGAGGATCGGGCGGCTGAACGGGGTTCCACCGCTACAACGTCGTACCCGCAAGGAGCGTGCCCATGTCCTCGAATCCGGTCGCGGAGACCGTCGCCTCGTTGATGCCCGGGGCGAAGGAGGAGCTCACCGAACTGGTGGCCTTCCGGTCGGTGGCGGACTTCGGCCAGTTCCCGCGCGGCGAGAGCGAGGCCGCCGCCGGGTGGATAGCCTCCGCTCTGCGCGCCGAGGGGTTCGAGGACGTGGCCCTGCTCGACACACCGGACGGCACCCAGTCGGTCTACGGGCGGCTGCCCGGCCCGGAGGGCGCGCGGACGGTGCTGCTGTACGCCCACTACGACGTGCAGCCGCCGCTGGACGAGGCCGGATGGACCAGTCCCCCGTTCGAACTGACGGAGCGGGACGGCCGCTGGTACGGACGCGGGACCGCCGACTGCAAGGGCGGTGTGCTGATGCACCTGCTGGCCCTGCGCGCGCTGAAGGCGAACGGCGGCGTGCCGGTGCACGTCAAGGTGATCGTGGAGGGTTCGGAGGAGCAGGGCACGGGCGGTCTGGAGCGGTACGCCGAACAGCACCCCGGCCTGCTGGCCGCGGACACCGTCGTGATCGGCGACTCGGGCAACTTCCGGGCCGGGCTGCCGACCGCCACCTCCACGCTGCGCGGCATGACCATGGTCCGGGTGCGGGTCGACACGCTGGAGGGCAATCTGCACTCCGGTCAGTTCGGCGGCGCGGCGCCCGACGCGCTGGCCGCGCTGATCCGCACCCTGGACTCGCTGCGGACCGAGGACGGCTCGACGGCCGTCGACGGGCTGACGGCGGACGGCGACTGGGAGGGCGTGCACTACGACGAGGAGCGGTTCCGGGAGGACGCCCGGGTACTGGACGGGGTGGAGCTGATCGGCTCCGGTGCGGTGGCGGACCGGATCTGGGCCCGCCCGGCGGTGACGGTGCTCGGCATCGACTGCCCGCCGGTCGTCGGCGCCACCCCCTCGGTGCAGGCGAGCGCCCGCGCCCTGGTCAGCCTGCGGGTGCCGCCGGGCACGGACGTCTCGCACGCCACCGACCTGCTCCAGGCGCACCTGGAGCGGCACACGCCGTGGGGCGCCCGGGTGGAGGTGGAACGGATCGGCCAGGGCCGGCCGTTCCGCGCCGGGACCGGCAGCCCGGCGTACCGGGCGATGGCGGACGCGATGGCGGTGGCGTACCCCGGCGAGGAGATGCAGTACGCGGGCCAGGGGGGTTCGATCCCGCTGTGCGGCACCCTGGCCGCGCTCTACCCGGAGGCGGAGATCCTGCTGATCGGCCTGAGCGAGCCGGAGGCGCGGATCCACGCGGTGAACGAGAGCGTGTCTCCCGAGGAACTGGAGCGCCTCTCGGTGGCGGAGGCCCTGTTCCTGCGGAACTACGCCGCGATCTGACGGCGGGCGGCGCGCCGGGCCGGGCCGGGCACGGAGGCGCGGCCCATGACCGGCGCAGGGCCGCGTCGTTGCAGGACGGGAAGTCGCGGGCCCGGACCGGCGCAGACCCGGAACAGGCGCAGGCCCGGAACCACGCAGGGCCGGAACCGCTCAGGGCCGGGAGGCAGGAGCAGGACGCGCGGCGGGAAAGCGGCGCCGGAGTACGGGCCGCGGCGCCGGAGCACCGGCCGCGCCTCCCGGCCCCGCCCGGCGGAAGCGCCCCGCCCGGCGGCCACCCGGGTCAGCCGACCGGGACGCCCGCCTCCAGGTAGAGCGCGGCACCGCGCTCCCGCGCCCGGAGCGCCCAGCGCAGGCGTTCGTAGCGGACCGGGGGCAGCAGTCCGGCGGCCTCGTCCTCGGTGACGAAGCGCCAGTCGCGCAGCTCGGGGCCGGGAAGCGCCACCCGGGCGGCGTCGGCGGGGGTGAGCCGGCCGCCGTCGAACAGCAGCCGCAGCCCGCCGTAGTGGGGTGCCGCGGGCGGCTCCCAGTCCGCGACGAGCAGGCCGGGGACGTCGGTGAGGCGGATGCCGGTCTCCTCGGCGACCTCGCGCATGCCGGCGCGGGCGGGCGCCTCGCCGGGTTCGACGATGCCGCCGGGGAACTCCCAGCCGGGCTTGTAGGTGGGGTCGACCAGGAGGAAACGGTCCTGCGCGTCGAACAGCAGCACCCCGGCGGCCAGCGTCTCCCCGGTGGGTTCGGGCGTCTGCACGATGTCGCACAGGGGCGCGCTGCCGGTGCCGACGGCCTCGGTGATCCGCGCGGCGGTCTCGTACGGGGTGAGGGCGCCGGTGTCGATGGGGTGGGCGTCGGCGGCGAGCCAGGAGGCGAGGGCGGTGCGGTACGGCTCGATGCGGTCGTCGCACCACCGGCCCGTCCGCGGGTCGCCGCCGGAGGGGTCGGGCGGGATGTCCCGGAGGGCCATCCGTTCCCGCAGGATCGTTTCGGCCGGGGTGAGCAGAATGTGCCGGACCGCGATCCGCCGGGCGGCGAGCCCGCCGAAGATCTCGTCGCGGTACTCCTGGCGCAGCAGGGTCATGGGGACCACGAGGGTGCCGCCGAGTTCGGCCAGCAGGGCGGCGGCGGTGTCGACGACGAGGCGGCGCCAGATCGGCAGGTCCTGGAGGTCGCCGGTGTCGGCGAGGCGTTTGGCCGGCAGCAGGTGTGCGAGCGCCCCGCCGATGATCTCGGGGTCGAACAGCGTGCTGTCCGGGATCAGTTCGATCAGTTCCCGTGCGGTGGTGGTCTTGCCCGCACCGAACGCGCCGTTGATCCAGACGACGGACACAGGTCCCCCTCATTCTGTTTGGCCCCCTGTGGCTTGCCCGCAACACCCTGCCACGGAAACCAGGCCCAGCTGGAGGGCGCACGGCAGCGGCACCGGCGCCCCCCGTGCGAGGGGCCCGGCGCCGTGCGGTGCGGCGGAGGGTCAGCCGAGGCGGCCCAGGGTGTCCTGGTCCAGCGTGACGCTGTCGGTGGCGACGGTGTGCTCGACGGTGCCCAGGGCGCCCTCCAGCTCGCTGTGGAGGGGCAGTTCGACCGGGGCGGCGTGCGAGGGGGTGACGGCCGCGACGACGAAGCCGGTGGCGAGGGAGGCGATGGCGAGCATGCTGCGCTTCTTCATGCCCGGCTCAACGCCCCGGGGGCACGGGGGTCACGGCCGGGCCGCGCCCTTCCCGGCCCCGCACCCCCGCCGTCCGCCCCGCCGACACCCGGGTGAGGGCCGCCGCCGCGGCGCCCACCAGACCCGCGTCCGTGCCCGTCCGGGCCGGGACGACCGTCAGGCGCCGGACGAAGGACAGCGTCGCGTAGTCGGACAGGGCCCGGCGGAGTGGGGCGAACAGGACGTCGCCCGCCTGCCCGACACCGCCGCCGACGACCGCGATGTCGATCTCGACGAGGGTCGCGGTGGCCGCGATGGCGGCGGCGAGGGCGCGCGCGGCCCGTTCGAAGGCGGCGAGGGCGGCGGGGTCGCCCCGGCGCGCGGCCGCGGCCACCGCGGCGGCGGTGGCGTCGCCGTCCGCGCCGGGGAGCCAGCCGTGCGCCAGCGCGCGCCGGGTGATACTGGGTCCGCTGGCCAGCCCCTCGACACAGCCGCGCGAACCGCAGGGGCAGGGGTCGCCGTCCAGATCGACGCTGATGTGGCCGATGTGGCCGGCGTTGCCGGTGGGCCCGGGATGCAGCCGGCCGCCGAGGACGAGGCCGCCGCCCACGCCCGTGGAGACCACCATGCAGAGGGCGTTGTCGTGGCCGCGGGCGGCGCCCCGCCAGTGTTCGGCGGCGGTGACGGCGACGCCGTCGCCGATCAGCTCGACGGGCAGTCCGCCGCAGACGGCGCGGACGCGGGCGACCAGTGGATAGTCGCGCCAGCCGGGCACGTTGACCGGGCTGACGGTTCCGGCGGAGGCGTCGACGGGTCCGGCGCTGCCGATGCCGACGGCGGTGACCCGCTCCCAGGGGGGCGCGGCGGTCAGTTCGGTGAGCACGGCGGTGACGGCGCGCATCACGCTCTCGCCGTCCTCCTGGGCGGGGGTGGGGCGCAGGGCGCGCAGGAGGATGCGGCCGTGGCCGTCGACGAGCGCTCCGGCGATCTTGGTTCCGCCGATGTCCAGTGCTGCCACGAGGTCGGTGCGCATCAGAGTCGGCTCTCCCCGTCGAGGTCAACATCAGTGGAAACACAATCGGGAAACACATCGGGCACGGTGAGTTGGTTGTGTGGTGGGGGCACGGCCGAAGATTGCCATGAACATTCCGACCCGCCTATGACAACGTTGTCCAGGCTCTATGCTCGTCGCCACATCCTCGTACGCGAGCAGGACCGGCGTACGCCCGTGGACGACAGGAGCCGACGCAACCCCGTGGACGACAGCACAGGACACCGCACCCCTCCCGGCACGGCCCGCCGGGCGGACCGCCTTCCGGGCAGCCGCTACGGCAACCGCCCGACGATGAAGGACGTCGCCGCCCGGGCGGGGGTCGGGCTGAAGACCGTCTCCCGGGTGGTGAACGGGGAGCCCGGTGTCACCCCGGAGACGGAGCACCGCGTCCAGGAGGCCATCGACGCCCTGGGGTTCCGCCGCAACGACAGCGCGCGGGTGCTCCGCAAGGGCCGGACGGCGAGCATCGGGCTGGTCCTGGAGGATCTGGCGGACCCCTTCTACGGGCCGCTCAGCCGCGCGGTGGAGGAGGTGGCCCGCGCGCACGGCGCGCTGCTGATCAACGGCTCCAGCGCGGAGGACCCGGACCGGGAGCAGGAGTTGGTGCTGGCCCTGTGCGCGCGGCGGGTGGACGGGCTGGTGGTGATCCCGGCCGGGGACGACCACCGGTATCTGGAGCCGGAGTTGAAGGCGGGCGTGGCCACGGTGTTCGTGGACCGTCCGGCGGGGCTGATCGACGCGGACGTGGTGGTGTCGGACAACTTCGGCGGCGCCCGGGACGGGGTCGCCCATCTGATCGCGCACGGGCACCGCAGGATCGGCTTCATCGGGGACATGCCGCGCATCCACACGGCGGCCGAGCGGCTGCGCGGCTACCGGGCGGCCATGGAGGACGCGGGCATACCGGTGCGGGAGTCGTGGACGTCGCTGGGCGCCACCGTCCCCGGGCGGGTGCGGCGCGCGGCGGAGTCGATGCTCGCCGGTCCGGACCCGGTCACCGCGGTCTTCGCGGGCAACAACCGGGTGACGGTCACGGTGATCCGGGTGCTGGCGGAGCACTCCCGCAGGGTGGCCCTGGTCGGGTTCGACGACATCGAGCTGGCCGATCTGCTGCGGCCGGGGCTGACGGTGGTAGCGCAGGACGCGGCGGCGCTGGGCCGTACGGCGGCGGAGCGGCTGTTCCGCCAGCTCGACCGCACCCTGATCACCCCGGACCGGATCGAGCTGCCCACCCGGCTGATCGCCCGGGGGTCGGGCGAACTGCCCCCGGCGGACTGACCGGACGCGCCGTCACCGCGCCCGGGTCGGGTCCGTGACCGCGCCGGTCCGCGGCCGTCGGCTCCCCGGGGCGGACGCCGCGTCCCGGCGCGGACCGGCGAAGGACTCCAGGGCGGCGCGGTCCAGGCCGGTCGGGCCGGTGATCTCGTCGAGGTCGAGGGCGCCGCAGTCCAGACCGCGCAGGAGCTGGCCGGCGAGGGCCCGGGCGGTGGCGGGCTCGTCCATGACGTCGCCGGGGGCGCGGCGGACGTAGCGGGCGAGGCGGGCGGTGGTCCGGGCGAGGCCCTCGCGGTGGAAGGCGAAGACGGCGGCGTACCGGGTGGGGAGGTGCCCGGGGTGCATGTCCCAGCCCTGGTGGTAGGCGCGGGCCAGGGCGCGCCGGGTGAGCCCGTAGTGCAGCCGCCAGGCCTCGTGGACCCGGGCGGTGGGGCCCACCGGCAGCACGTTGGTGGAGCCGTCGCTGACGCGTACGCCGGTGCCCGCGGCGGCGACCTGCATCACGGCCTTGGCGTGGTCGGCCGCCGGGTGGTCGGGGGCCTGGTGCCCGGCGGAGACACCGAGGCAGGCGCTGTAGTCGAAGGTGCCGTAGTGCAGTCCGGTGACGCGGCCCCCGGCGGCGTGGATCATGCGGGCGACGGCGGCGGTGCCGTCTGCGGCCAGGACGGCCTGGCTGGTCTCGACCTGGATCTCGAAGCCGAGGCGGCCCGGCTCCAGTCCGCGCGCGGACTCGAACGCGGCCAGGAGCCGGGCCATGGCGGCGGCCTGCCCGGGATGGCTGACCTTGGGCAGGGTGAGGGCGAGTGCGCCGGGCAGGCCGCCGGCCTCCAGCAGGCCGCTGAGGAAGATGTCGAGGGTGCGGACGGACCGCTCGCGGACCGGGGCCTCCAGGCACTTCACCCGGATGCCCACGAGAGGGGCCGCGGTGCCGTCGGCACGGGCCCCGGCGACGAGCCGGGCGGCGCGGGCCGCGTCCCGGTCCTCCTCGGCGTCGGGGCGGTGGCCGTAGCCGTCCTCGAAGTCGACGCGGAGGTCCTCGACGGGTTCGCGCTCCAGTTTGGCGCGCACCCGGGAGTGGACCGGTCCGGCCAGCTCGGGGGCGAGGCCGAGGACGGCGGCGAACGAGGCCGCGTCCGGCGCGTGTTCGTCCAGCGCGGCCAGGGCCCGGTCGCCCCATTCGCGCGGGGTGGCGGCGGTGAGGGAGTCGGCGGGGACGTAGACGGTGTGGACGGGCTGGCGGGTGCCGGGGTCGCCGGGGTAGCGGAGCGCCAGTTCGGCGTCGACGGGGGCGAGGAAGGCACCGATCTCCTCGACGACGGCGTCCGTGAGGCTGGTGGCGATCCTCTCCGGCTGTCCCACGCGGCACCCTCCGGCCGTCCGCCGTACGGAATCGGCGGACCGTCGACCGAAGCTAACCGGCGGGCGACGGGGGGTCAACACCCCCTCTGGCGGCCGGTGGACGCACGTCCGGAGCACCCGTGCGGCGCTCCGGTGCCCCCCTCCCGTCGACGCGACCGGTCACGTCCGCCGCCGCGGACGCCGTGCCCGTACCCGGACCCGGCAGGTCCTCCGCCGCCTGCCGCGCGATCGGGGCGGCACGGCATCGACCGGCGGGGCCCGGGGCGCCGGGGGCGGGGATCCCGTCGCACCGGCTCCGGGGAACCGCTGGAGCGGCACGCGCGGACCGGGCATTCGCCGAATGCGGGGAAACGCGGAGGCCGGGAAGCCGGACCGTTCGACTCGTTCTCCTTTCGCCCTGCGAACGTGCTAGGTGTTTCGAAGGACCCGACGCATGGCTCTGACCATCTCGGAAAACGGAATTCCGGCCCCTTCCGGGACACGGGGTACGTGCCGGGCGGCCCCGGGCGCACGGACGACTTGCGTCGGCGCACGGCGGACCCACCTCCTTCCCCGTCGCGACCGATCCGACAAAAGCGCAGGTCACAGACGTTGTTGCCGTCTGTCATGGGACACCCGCCGAAGAGTGAGGAAAGAGCCTCCCCGTCCCCCGGACACCGGATTCTCCGGTGGGAGAATTCCCACCGGGGCCACCCGTCCCCATTTCGGGAATCGCGACGGTCACCCGGGCGCGGGAAGCCCGATCGATATCGTGTGCGTCGCAGGAGCCGATGGCATGGACCCCTCTGACTCCGGGTTCCGCACCGGCCGGCGACTTCCCTGTCACGGCGCACGCCCGCGCATCGACCGCGTTCACGGACCTCCCCCGGCCTCCTCGGCGGGAGGAGGTCCGCCGTGCGGCCGCGCGCCCCGGACGCCGTGGCCGGGGGGGGGCGGCCGACGGTACGGGATCCGGTCACGGGTCCGTGCGGCTCATCGTGGAACGAAAGGTCTGGCGTGGGAATGGCGAACAGGACGCTACGGCGATCGGGACGGACCGCACGTGCGGTGATGACGGGTGTTCTGGCGTGCGTCACTCTCCTCGTGCCCGGGGCCGCGGCATCCGCCGCGGCCGAGGCGTCCCCGCAGGGGGGCGGCACGGTCCACATCGGTGCGCGCCAGGGCTACGCGGGCACCGGCATCTTCCCCGTCCGCACGGGGGAGCCGGCCGGCGTCGGCGAGCCGGACGCGTGGGCCTACTGCATCGAGCACGACGTGACCGCCCTGACCAACGTCCGGGGAACGGTCGGCGGTCCCGGGAGCTATCTCGGGGACAACCGGTTCACCGACCCGGCGGTCCGGAGCAAGGTCCTCTGGGTGCTCACGCACAGCTATCCCGCCCTGAGCCTGGAGGAGTTCGGTACCGCGGCGGGCGTACCGGGCATAGCGCGCGACGACGCGATCGAGGCGACTCAGTACGCGATCTGGCGGTACACCGAACTGGACTTCGACGCGCCCTGGCGCTGGGAGACCGCCGACTCCGAAGCCGCCTACCGCCACCTCATCGCCGGCGCGAACGCGGACACCGGCACGACGCCGGAGGACACGGCGACCGAACTCTCGCTCTCCGCGCCCGGCACCCCCCAGCAGGCCGGAACCCTCGTCGGCCCCTTCGTCGTGAGCGCGAACCGGCCCTCGGTGGCCGTCTCCGTCGACCCCGCGGTGACGGTGACGGACGCCGACGGTGCCGCCCTCGACCCGGACGCGCTCACCGACGGCCAGGAGCTGTACCTCGACCTCCGCGACATCAAGGGCTCCGGGAGCGCGACGGTCACGGCGACGGCCGCGGGGTCATCGCTCACCGGCCGTATCGTCTCGGTTCCCACCACGCCCGGCGGCACCCCCACCGCGGAGGACCACGCCCAGACCGTCATCCTCGTGGCGCCGAACACGGCGACGACGAGTGCGGAGGCCGTCGTGCGGTGGCAGGGCGACGAGGACGACGACGGCACCACCGGCGGCGGGACGACTCCGTCCACCGGCCCGAGCACATCCGCCGCACCGACCCCCGGTGACGGGGACGACGGCACCACCGGCGGCGGGACGACCCCGTCCACCGGCCCGAGCACAACCGCCGCACCGACCCCCGGTGACGGGGACGACGGCACCACCGGCGGCGCCACGGCCCCTGCCACCGCCTCGGACAGCCCCTCCCCGGCCGTGCCCGGCGGCCCGATGGCCGAGACCGGCAGCAGTGGCACCGGTGTGATCACGGCCACCGCCGCGGCCCTCCTCGTGGCCGGTGGCGGAGTCCTGTTCGCCGTCCGCCGTCGACGGGCCGCCCGGGGCTGACCCGGCGTCGGGGCCCGTCGCTGTCCCACGACGCGACCGGGGCCCGCCCTCTGGGCGGGCCCCTGAGCGGGCCTCGCGACCGGCTCCGTGCCGGGTGGGGCCCATGCCTCTTCGCCCGCACGTGCGACGGTGCCCGTCCCCGGCCCACCGGGGACGGGCGCCGTCGCAGGGGCCCGGTCCGCGACGGCGGCACCGGGCACTCCCGCCGATCCCGTCGGCGTCAGAAGGCGCGGCCGGGGTTCAGGATTCCGGCGGGGTCGAGGGCCTCCTTGATCCGGCGGTGGACGTCGATCGACCGGGGGCCGAGCTGGTCGCGGACCCAGTCCCGCTTGAGCAGCCCCACGCCGTGCTCCCCGGTGACGGTGCCGCCCAGTTCGACGGCGCGCGCGGCGATCCGCTCGGCGAGCCGGAGCGCGCGGTCCATGGTCTCCTCGTCGGTCCCGTCGAGCATGAGCACGGGGTGGAGGTTGCCGTCCCCGGCATGTCCGACGGTCGCCACCCGGATGCCGGCCTCCGCGCTGAGCTCGTCGACGGCGTTGATCATCGCCACCAGGGAGCCGCGCGGCACCGCGACGTCCTCGGTGATGGACGGCCCGGCCTCGGTGGTGGCGGTGCCTGCCAGCCGCCGGGCCCGCATGAACTGGTCGCCCTCGGCCGGGTCGTCGGTGTGGGCGACGAACTCCGCCCCGGCGGCTGTGCAGATGTCCGCCATCGTCAGGACGTCGGTGTCGGCGTTCTCGCCGTCGGACTGGCCGATGAGCAGCGCGGACCAGCCGCGCTCCAGGCCCATGGACCGGTAGTCCTCGATCGCGTTGATCGTCGCCCGGTCGATGAGTTCCAGGACGCTCGGCACCGCCCGTGACTCCAGGATCAGCCCGATGGCCTCCCCCGCCCGCGCCAGGGTGTCGAACGCCGCGACGAAGGTGACCGGCGGCCGGGGCGGAGCCGGCCGGAGCTGCATGATCCCGGCGGTGATGACGCCGAGCGTGCCCTCGGAGCCGACGAAGAGGCTGGTGAGGTCGAGACCCGCCACGTTCTTGCGGGTCGGGGCGCCGGTGGTGAGCACCGACCCGTCGGCCAGGACCACTTCCAGGCCGAGGGTCGACGCGCGGGTCACCCCGTACTTCACACAGCGCATCCCGCCCGCGTTGGTGGCGAGGTTGCCGCCGATCGTGGACACCTCGAAGCTGCCGGGGTCCGGCGGGTAGAAGTGGCCGTGCTCGGCGACCGCCCGGCCGAGGTCGGCGTTGACCACACCGGCCTCGACGACGGCGACCCGGTTGACGTGGTCGATGGAGCGGATGCGGTTCATCCCCTCCAGGGACACGACCAGGCAGCCGTCGACCGCGTTGGCTCCTCCGGACAGCCCGGTACCGGCGCCGCGCGGGACGACCACGACACCGTGCTCCGAGGCCCAGGCCATGGCGGCGGACACCTCCTCGGTCGAGGTCGCCCGCAGTACCGCCGCGGGGACTCCGGAGACGGGGATCGCCGCCATGTCGCGGGAGTAGGAGGCGATGACGTCCGGGTCGGTCACCAGCCCGGCGGCGCCGACGCGGCGCGCCAGCTCCTCGACGGGCGGTCCGTCGGCGGACGTCTTCGGTGGGTTGGCCATGGTGCTCCTCGCGCTCTCATGGGCTCCGGACGCCCGGGTTCACGGCCGGCTCCGGGCGTCCTGCTCATCGGCCCCGGACGCCGGCCACGCCAACGGCGGGCGTGCGGTGCGGTGGTGGTACGGCGGTGGTGCGGTACGTGGTGGTACGGGGGTGCGGTACGTGGTGGTACGGGGGTGCGGTGCGTGCCCGGCCCCGGCCCCCCGGACCCGGGCACGGAGGACTCCGGGGAAACGGACGGTCCGGCGGAGGATCGGCGCCGGGGGAACAAGGGGGCCGGCGGAACGGACGGGACGAACGGACGGCGGGAGGGGACGGACGGGGACGGACGCCCTCGACACGGGGGCCGGGGGCCGGGCGGTCCGCCCGCCCGCGCGGCCGGGCGGGACCGCCGGGCCGCGCGGGGGCCGGCAGGGGCCGGAGGCAACTCTCCGGAGGGGAACCACCGGGGCGACCGCCGGAGCGGGCGTCAGGCGTCCGCGTGGTGCCCCAGCCGGTGGGACAGCTCCCGCGCCCCCCACCGGGACAACTCCGCCCACTTGGTGCGCAGTTCCTCCGTGTGCCGGTAGCTGGGCACGGACAGGCTCAGTCCGGCGACGATCTTGCCCTTGTGGTCGAAGACGGGCGCGGCGACGCAGCCGACGTCGGGGTTGGACTCCTCGGTCTCGGTGGCGACGCCCCGTTCGCGGACGGCCGCCAGTTCGCGCTTGAGGACGGTCAGCGACGTGATGCTGTTGGGGGTGAACGCCTCCAGTACGGCCCCCTGGGGGTAGAGCTCGTCGATCTCGGAACGCGAGAGGTGGGCGAGCATCACCTTGCCCACGGCGGTGAGGTGCGCGGGCAGCCGCACCCCGAACCGGGAGACCATGCGCACCGGGTGGGTGCTCTCCACCTTGGCGATGTAGAGGACCTCCCGGCCCACGAGCCGGCCGACGTGCACGGTCTCGCCGCACTGCTGCGCGACCGCCTCCGCCACCGCGGTGGCGGCGCGGGGCAGGTCGATGTCGGCGCGGTAGTGGGAGCCGAGCCAGAGCAGGGTGGGCCCCAGCCGGAACTTCCGCACCCCGTTGTTGTCGGTTTCGACGAGCCCGCGGGCCGCGAGGGTCGACAGCAGCTCATGAGCCGTGGTGCGCGGCAGTTTGAGGGCCTGTGAGATCTCGGTGGCGGACATCGGGTCGCTCTCCGCCAGGAGTTCCAGAATGTCGATCGCGCGCATCAGACCCGGGACGAACCGGGGGGACGAACCAGAACTCTGAGCCATATCGCGGACGTTCCTTCGGTCGCAGGGACAAAGGGGTGAGCGTAGCCGACGGGTCCGGGGCCAAACGGCCTCCGGACGGGCCGACTTGGGCCGGTGCGGGACCGGCCCCCGGCCGGTGTCCCCGGCCCGGGGACACCGGCGTCCGGGAGGGCGCCGGCGTGAGGCGCGACGGACCGACGCCCGGCCCGCGGGGCCGGGGCACCGGACCGGGGGCCGGGCCGTCGTCCCGCGCGGGGAAGCGGGGAACCGTCCGCCGGGGACGGGTCCCCCCCCGCCGCCGTTCCGGGCCGGAAGGCCCATGGGTGAGGCACCGGTGATTCCCCCCTTCACTCCGGCAGGGCCTCGAACCGTACAGCATTCCGAGTCATGTTCGGAATAGCGAACAACTTACGAAACTCGTCTTCGAATAAATCCGCAGGCAGCCTTGACGACTCTTCAAACCTGAGCTTAGGTTGTGCGAAATCACGATAGGCGTTCGAAATACCGAACACAAGTGAGGAGGGGTCGGGTTGGACATCCTGAGCGTCGAGGGGATGCGGGCCTGGGTCCGTGAGACGGGCACCGAGCGGATCGTCCGCGGAATCGCCGGCCGCCTGCGCGCCGACTTCCTGCGGTGGAACGAATTCGACAAGGTGGCCCGGGTCGCGTCCCACTCCCGCGAGGGCGTCATCGAACTGATGCCGGTGAGCGACGGCGGGACCTACAGCTTCAAGTACGTCAACGGACACCCGTCGAACCCGGGCAACGGACTGCAGACGGTGACCGCCTTCGGCTTCCTCGCCGACGTCGCCTCCGGCTACCCGGTGTTCTGCTCCGAGATGACCATCCTGACCGCGCTGCGCACGGCGGCCACCTCCGCGCTCGCCGCGCAGGTGCTCGCCCGTGAGGACGCGGGCACCATGGCGATGATCGGCGCCGGGTCCCAGGCAGAGTTCCAGGCCCTCGCCTTCAAGGAACTGCTGGGCGTGGACCGGATCCGCGTCTGGGACACGGACCCGGCGGCCACCCGGAAGCTGATCGCGAACCTCGCGGGCTCGGGCATCGAGGCCGTCGCCGCCCTTGACGGCGCGGACGCGGTGCGCGGCGCCGACATCATCACGACCTGCACGGCGGACAAGGCCAACGCCCATGTCCTGCTGGACGCGGACGTCGTCCCCGGGGTGCACGTCAACGCGATCGGCGGGGACTGCCCGGGGAAGACCGAGCTGGAGGCGGCCATCCTGCGCCGCGCCGACGTCTTCGTCGAGTTCGCCCCGCAGACCCGCGTCGAGGGGGAGATCCAGCAGTTCGACGAGGACTTCCCGGTCGTGGAGCTGTGGCAGGTGCTGGCCGGACTGGAGAAGGGCCGGACCTCGGCCGAGCAGATCACGGTCTTCGACTCGGTCGGATTCGCCATGGCCGACTTCTCCGCCCTGAACTACGCCCGGGAGACGGCGGGCGCCCACATCGCCCGCGGAGGGCTCGACCTGGTCGCCGAGGCCGACGACCCCAAGAACCTGTTCAGCCTGGTCGCCGCGTCCCGCCCGGTGGCGTCGTGACCGGCCGCGACACGGGGCTCGCCCCGGGCCCGGCGGAGCCGGCCGACGCCGTGGACTGGGTCGCCCTGGCGGAGCGCCACCCGGTGCCGCCCGAGCGGCTGAGCGACATCATGGCGTTCCTCTCCATACCCTCGGTCAGCGGCGACCCGGAGCACTCGGCCGACATCGCCCGCGCCGCCGAATGGATCCGGAGCTACCTCCAGGAACACGGGGGGACGGCGGAACTGGTGCCCACCGAGCGCGACCCCCTCGTCGTGGGGCGGATCCCCGCCAGCCCGGGGTACGCCGACGCGCCGACGGTCCTGCTGTACGCGCACTTCGACGTGCAGCCGCCCGGCGACGAGGAGGAGTGGGTCACGGCCCCCTTCGACCCCTCGGTCCGGGACGGCTGGATCCACGCCCGGGGATCGGCCGACGACAAGATCCACCTCTACGCGCTGATGCGCGGTGCGCTGGACCTCGCCGCCGAGTCGGCCCTCCCGGTCAACGTCGTGATCCTCGCCGACGCGGAGGAGGAGGCGACGGGCGAGACCGCCGTGGAATGGGTGGAGGGGCTGACGGAGACGCCCGACCTCGCGGTGGCCTTCGACGGCATCATGTTCCGCCACCGGCAGCCGGTCGTGCAGATCGCCACCCGGGGAATCCGCTTCTACCGGCTGACCGTGGTCACCGGGGAGATGGACCTCCACTCCGGGATCTTCGGCGGTGCCGGACTCAACGCGCTGCACGTGCTGAACCGGATCCTGGGCGTGCTGACCGACGAGCCGCCCGCGGCCCTGGAGGCGGGGCGCTTCCGGCCCCGGCCCGAGGATCTCGCCGAGTGGCAGGCGGCGTGCGACTGGCCGCGGATCCTCGCGTCGGCCGGCGGCCGGCCGATGGCGCCGGACGCGCTCGACTCGTTCGTGGAACGCACCGGGTTCCGTCCGAGCATCAACGTCCACGGCATCGCGGGCGGTGAGCCCGACCGTGAAAAAACGATTATTCCGACCCGGGCCCACGCCCATCTCTCCATCCGCCTCGCTCCCCTCCAGGACCCCGACACCGTCGGGGCGGAGCTGGAACGGCTGATCGCCGAGGCCGCCGTGCCCGGCGCCGAGATCGGTCTCGACGTGCTCGAGTCGTCGCGCGGAAGCCTGATCGACCCCGGCAGCCCGGTCGCCCGGCGCATCGCGGACGCGGTCGGACGGGCCATGGGCGGGGCCCCCGTGATGCAGCCGACCGGCGGCACCGTGCCGGTCATGAGCGCGCTGGCCGCCCGGGAGATCCCGGCGGTGCTCACCGGATTCGGACTGCCCGAGTCCAACGTGCACGCCCCCAACGAACGCTTTCCGCTCGCCTACGTCGCGCTCGCGACCCAGGCCGTGCGGGAGATCTTGTCTTCCATCTCGGACCCGGCACCCGAGCCGGGACCGGGCCGAGAGTACGCACACAGGGAAGAGAACCATGCCTCTTGAGAAGAAGACCCGCACCGCGACCGCCCTCGCCGCGGCCACCGTCCTCGCGGTGAGCCTCACGGCGTGCGGATCGGACGACGGGGACGGCCCGGCCGCGAAGGACCGGATCGTCGTCGCCGCGTCCGCCTACGCCCCGTCCGTCTTCCAGGACGACAGCGGCAAGTACGTCGGCTACGGCGTCGACATCCTCGAGGGCTTCGCGAAGGAGTCCGGCAGGGAGATCAAGCTGGAGAACCTGCCGTTCGCCTCGGCGATCCAGGCGGTGTCCTCGGGCCGCGCCGACGTCCTCGGCATCGACATCTACTACACCGCCGAGCGCGGCAAGGTGATGAACTACTCCCGGCCCATCAACAACGTCGCCGACGTGGCCGTCACCCGCAAGAGCAAGCCGGGGCTGTCCGGGAACTCCATCGACGACCTCCGGGGCAAGAGCCTCGCCGTCGTCATCGGGACCGAGGAGGCGCGCATCGCCGCCCGGGTGCCGGGTGCCAAGGTGCAGCAGTTCGACGGACTCAAGAACACCTTCATGGCCGTCACCTCCGGACGCGTCGACGGCAGCATCCAGTCCTCGGTGAACGCGGACTGGGAGACCCACAACGACCCGTCCCTCGACCTCGCCAACCTCGGCCCGGTGCCCGAGAAGCTGACCAGCGTCACGCCCCGCAGCTTCTACGGCCTGCCCAAGAACAAGAAGGGCGAGAAGCTGCGCGAGGAGCTGAACGCCTACCTGAAGAAGATCACCTGCAACGGCGAACTCGCGAAGATCTACAAGAAGTACGGCATGAAGGACGCGAGTTACACCGAGGGCCTGTGCGAGGCCCCCGACGACGCGGCGACCCGGTCCTGATGACACCGCACCCGGACAGCCCCCTGCCGGACGGAGGCAGCACCCGTGTTTGAGCTGTGGAGCCGCTACTTCCCCGAGTTCCTCCAGGCGCTCTGGACCACCGTCGAGCTGACGCTGTGGAGCACGGCCCTCTCCGTGGTCCTCGGCGCTGCCCTCACGGCCGCCCGGCTCTCCCGGTTCGCCGCGCTGCGGGTCGCCTCGGGGCTCTACATCGACCTCGTGCAGGCCGTCCCCGTCCTGGTGATGCTCTTCCTCGCCTACTACGGGCTGCCGCAGCTCGGGCTCTCCCTGTCGGGACCGGTCGCGGCCGTCATCGCGATGACCGTCTTCCACTCGACGCAGTTCGCCCAGATCTTCCGGGCCGGCTGGGCCAACGTCGACCGGGGCCAGCACGAGGCCGCCGCGGCGCTCGGCATGGGGACCCTGCTCAAGGCGCGGAAGATCATCGCCCCGCAGGCCCTGGTCTCGTTCCTGATCCCGGCGACCAACCAGATCAGCAACATCATCAAGGACACCGCGCTGGTGCTCACGATCGGCGTCGCCGACCTGATGACCCGCGCCTACCAGGCATCGGCCGAGACCTACAAGCCCATGTCGTCGCTGGCCCTGGCGGGCGTCATGTACCTCGCTGTCTACCTACTGCTCGCATGCATCATCGGAGGGACGGAACGCCGTGTCCAAAGACGTTATAGTCCAGCTTGATCATCTGACGAAGCGCTTTGGCGACCGCACCATCTTCGAGGATGTCTCGCTCACGGTCCACGAGAGCGAGGTGATGGCGATCGTGGGGCCGAGCGGTGCCGGCAAGAGCACCCTCATCCGCTGCGTCAACCACCTCACCGAGTTCGAACTCGGCCGGGTGTCCCTCTGCGGCCGGGAGATCGTCGGCACCGCGGAACCCGGGGCGCGGGCGTCCCGCCGCGAACAGCGCGAGACCGAGAGCCACATCCGCTCGCAGGTCGGCATGGTCTTCCAGACGTTCAACCTCTTCCCGCACCTCACCGTCGAGCGCAACATCACCATCGCGCCCGAGAAGGTCCGCGGCATCAGCCGGGAGGCCGCCCTCAGGCGGGCGCACGAGCTGCTGGAGGCCATCGGCCTGCGGCACCGGGCCACCGCCTACCCGCAGCAGCTCTCCGGCGGGGAGCGCCAGCGCGTCGCGATCTGCCGCGCGATGGCGATGGACCCCAAGGTCCTGCTCCTCGACGAGCCGACCTCCATGCTCGACCCCGAGCTGGTGAGCGACGTGCTCAGCACGATCCAGGGCCTGGCCCAGTCGGGCATGACCATGATGCTCGTCACCCATGAGATGGCCTTCGCCCGCGATGTCGCCGACACCGTCGTCATCATGGCCGACGGCCGGATCGCCGAGTCCGGACCGGCCAAGGAGGTCCTCACCAACCCGCGGACGGAGCGCGCCCGCGCCTTCCTCTCCCGGGTGCTGCCCTCCGCTCCGGGCCGCCCGGACGACTCCGAGGCGGCGCGCATCGCCGAGAACCTCCAGTCCGTCGATCCCCCGCGGGTGCTCGGATGAACGACTCCACCTGGCACTTCGTCACGGAGGTCGTGCGCGGCGCCACCACCACCCTGGAACTCGCCGCCCTGTCCACCGTCGCCGCGATCGTGCTCGGCGTCCTCGGAGCGCTGGCGCGCATCCACGGACCCGCACCGGTCCGGGCCCTGATCATCTGCTTCGTCGAGCTGATCCGCGGCCTGCCCCCGATCCTCCAGCTGTTCGTGCTCTACTACGGACTGGCCGAGTTCGGCATCGAACTGACCGCCTGGTACGCCGCGTTGATCTGGCTGACGGCCTACGGCGCCGGCTACGCCATCGAGATCTTCCGCGCCGGCCTGGTCGACGTCGACAAGGGCCAGTACGAGGCGTCCTCGGCCCTCGGGCTGAGCAGGACCACCACCTTCACCCGCATCATCGTCCCGCAGGCGTCCCGCGCGATGCTCCCGCCCCTGACCAGCTTCGTGGTCGGACAGGTGAAGAACACCGCGCTGCTCTACTACATCGGCGTCGCGGACATCATGTTCCGGGCCCAGCTCGGGGTCAGCAGCATCGGCGAGCCCCTGCTCATGTACGGCACCGCGGCCGTCCTCTTCATCCTGATCTGCGGAGCCGTCGGCCGCGCCGGAGTCCTCCTGGAACGCCGGCTCGACACCGCCCGGTGAGCCGCGCGGCGGCCATTCCCCTCCCCCAGCGCACGTACGGAGGTACCACCTGATGTCCGACACTCCCGCGGGCTTCGACATCGTCAAGGCGGCGAAGAGGTCCGAGGACTCGCGGCCCGTCTTCCCGGTCGAGGAGTACCGGCGCCGGCTCGGGACGGTCCGGGCCGCACTCGCCGAACGGGGCCTCGCCGGTGCGGTGATCTCCGATCCGGCGAACATGCACTACCTCACCGGCTACGACGGCTACGCGTTCTACGTCCCCCAGGCCGTCATCGTCCACGTGGACCGGGACACCCCCTACTGGATCGGCAGACCGGTGGACTACCACTCGGCCCGCCTCACGACCTGGATGGGCGAGGACCACCTCTTCACCTATCCCGAGGACCTGGTGCAGCGGACCGACCGGCACCCGATGTCCGAGGTCGCCCGGCTCCTCGACCAACTCGGCCTGGCCCGCGGCCGGGTGGGCATCGAACTCGACGCCTACTACCTGACGGTGCACGCCTGGCGGCAGCTCCTCCGGCACGCGCCCGCCGCCGACTTCACCGACATCACCAACGTCGTGAACTGGTGCCGGATCGTGAAGTCCGCCAACGAGATCGACCTCATGCGGGTCGCCGGACGCATCACCGAACGGGCGATGGCCGCCGCCGTCGACCGGGTCCGGGCCGGGAGCAGGGAGTGCGAGGCGGCCGCGGCCGCCGTCGGCGCCCAGTACCGCGGCCTGGACGACCTGTGCGGGGAGATACCCTCCTCCGTCCCGTTCATGCTGTCGGGCGAGCGGCTCGGCGCCTCCCACCTGTCCTGGGTCAACCGGCGCTACGCCGACGGCGACCTCGTCAACATCGAGCTCTCCGCCTGCGTCCGGCGCTACCACGCCCCGCTCGCCCGCACCGTCTCCATCGGACCGCCCGATCCCGAGGTCCGGCGGATGGCCGAGGTGATGAGCGACGGGATCGGGGCCGCCCTGGAGGCGGTCCGGCCCGGCAACACCTGCTCGGACCTGGAGGCCGCCTGGCGGCGCGTCGTGTCCCGGCACGGCGTCGAGAAGTCCTCCCGGCTCGGCTACCCGATCGGACTGGCCTACGCCCCGGACTGGGGCGAGCACACCGCCTCCATCCGGGCCGGCGACGAGACCGTCCTCCGGCCCGGCATGGCCTTCCACCTGATCGCCGGACTGTGGAGCGAGCAGAAGACGCCCCTCGTCATCAGCCACGCCCTGGCTGTCACCGACGACGGGCACGAACTCCTCACCCACCACACCCCGCCGGGCCCGCTGATCACCGTCTGACGCGCACCCCGGACCGGGCTACTAGGAAAGCTGGTTACAAGGAATGTCGAAGACCGTTGGCGGGACGCATCTCGCCGCCCTCATCGACGCGGCTCGCAACCCGCGCGACTCCCGCCTGCGCTTCGAGGACGGCGGCGAGTGCCGTGTGGAGATCCCGAGCGTCGAGAACCCGGCCGCCTTCCAGAGGATCGTCGACGCCGCCGCGTCGATGGAGGTCCCCGTCCACCGAGTCTCCCAGGGCAGCGGCGTGTCGATGCTCCTGGACGAGGAGATCCGCGAGTACGCCGCCCTCGGCGCCGCCCACCGGATCGAGGTCTGCCTCTTCGTCGGACCGCGCGCGCCCTGGAACGCCTCGGCCTCCGCCCTGACGCCCGACGGCAAGTACTTCGGCTGGCGGCACATGACCCTCGACACGCTGCGGGCCGCCTACGACGACGTGCTGCGCGCCGCGTCGCTGGGCATCCGCAGCATCCTCGTCGCGGACGAGGGCCTGATCGCCCTGATCGAGGGCGGCCGGGCCACCGGCGAGATCCCCCACGACATGATCGTGAAGGCCTCCGCCGTCATGGGCATCGCGAACCCGGTCGGCGCGCGCATGCTGGTCGACCACGGCGTCGACAGCGTCAACGTCGCCGGGGACACCCCGGTCCCGGAACTGGCCGCCTTCCGCGCCGCGTTCGCCGCCGCCCTCGACCTGTACGTCGAGGGCCCGGACGGACTGGGCGGCTTCCTGCGCTACCACGACATCGGTGAGATCGTCCGGGTGGCCGCCCCGGTCTACCTGAAGTTCGGTCTCCGCAACGCCCCCGGCATCTACCCCGCCGGACAGCACCTCGACTCCGTCACCCGGCAGACGGGAGTCGAACGCGTACGGCGCGCCGCGGCCGGCCTGGAACACCTGGCGCGCCAGCGGCCGGAGTCGGTGATGTCGCCGCTCGGAGCGGCGACCCGCGGCGTCCCGGTCGTCACATCCCTCAGCCAGGTATCCGCCTGACTGTCCCACGAGCCGCACGCGCCCCGCGCGGGCGGCGGCCGAAGAGAGGAGCGAGTTCATGAGCGACATCCGGAGAGTCCAGAGGTCGACGACGAGCGACGAGATGGCCGAGCACGTCAACCGCGACGGCGGTGTGATCATCCAGAGCCTGTTCAGTGAGGAGCAGGTCGGCCGCCTCAACGCCGACATCGACGGCCTCCTCGGAGACGTGGCCATCGGCAGCCGCTACGACGTGGACGGCCGGGGCGACATGATCCACGGCACCCGCACCAAGCGGATGACCGGCATGACCGCGAAGAGCAAGGCCTTCCGCGAGGAGTGGCTCCAGGACGAGAAGGTCCTGGACATCGCCGACACCCTGCTGCTGCCGACCTCCGACACCTACTGGCTCGGGGAGGCCCACGTCATCCAGACCCACCCCGGCCAGGAGGCCCAGCGGCTCCACCGGGACCTGGAGACCTGGCCGTTCATGGTCGCGGCGGGTCCGAAGGCGCCCGAGATCCAGATCAACATCCTGGTCGCGCTGACCGACTTCACCGAGGAGGTCGGCGCCACCCGGATCATCCCGGGCAGCAACCACTGGGAGGACTACGAGGACCGCGGGACGCCCGACATGACGATCCCCGCGGTGCTCAAGCGCGGGGACGCCCTGCTCCTGTCGGGCAAGGTGTCCCACGGCGGCGGCGCCAACCTCACCGAGGACACCCTGCGCCGCTGCATCCTCCTCGTCTTCAACTCCGGTTTCCTGGTGCCGATCGAGGCGCACCCGTTCGCGGTGCCGCTCGAGATCGTGCGCGAGCTGCCGCCGAAGATCCAGGGCATCCTCGGCTTCCGGTCCTTCCACGACGAGAGTCACGGCGCCGGACCGGCCTGGCGCATCGACAACGAGGACCTGAGCATCCACCTCGGCCTGGACGAGAAGCCCTTCTGACGTCCGTCCCCCCGGGGGACCGTGCTCCGGCGCCCGCCGGAGCACGGTCCCCCTCCCCCAGAACAGGAGTCACCATGGAACAGCGCACCCGACCCGTCGCCCTGGTCACCGGCGCGACACGCGGCATCGGACGGGCCATCGCCGTCGAGCTCGGCCGGACCCACCACGTCCTCGTCGGCGGCCGGGACCGGAAGGCCGCCGACGAGGTCGTGGCACAGCTTCCCTCGGCCCGCACGGTGCTGATCGACCTCGCCGACTCCGCGCGGATCGCGGAGGCCGCCGAGTCGGTCGGCGACCTGGACGTGCTCGTCAACAACGCGGCCATCGCCGACGAACAGCCCATCGACGCCGTGGACATGGACGCCTGGCGCGCCGCGATCGAGGTGAACTTCTTCGGCACGGTCGACCTCACCAGCCGCCTGCTGGACCGGATCCGCCGGTCGCGCGGCGACATCGTCTTCATGAACTCGATGTCGGGCAAGGTCACCTACCCGAGCGGATCGCCCTACACGACCACCAAGCACGCCCTGCTCGCCTTCTCGGACACCCTCCGCGAGGAGGAGCGCGCCCGGGGCGTACGGGTGAGCAGCGTCTTCCCGGGCTTCGTGGCGACCGACATGGGCCACGCGGTCGGGTCGGCGTACGGGGTCCCGGACGACCCGAACTTCTACCTGGACCCGGCGACGGTCGCGGACGCGGTCCGCTTCTGCGTGGACGCCCCGAAGTCGGCGATCATCGAGTCGCTCGTGGTCCGTCCCAGCGCCGCCGCGGCCGTCCCCTCCTGACATGGCGCCCAGAACAGGGGCGAGCCGCCGTCGGCTCCCACGCTGGTCCGAAGTGAAGCCGCTGGTCATGTCGCCGCGCGGCCCCCGCGAGCCGGGACCGCGCCGGGTGCGCGACGCGGTCTCGGTCGCGGACCTGCGCGCCGCCGCCCGCCGCCGGGTACCGCGTTCGGTGTTCGACTACGTGGACGGGGCGGCGGACCGGGAGATCAGCAGGCGGCGCAACCGCGACGCCCTCGACCGCGTCGAGCTGCTGCCGACCGCGCTGACCGACGTCTCCCGGGTGGACACCGCCGCGACCTGGTTCGGGCGGTCGAGCACCCTGCCCGTCGTGCTCGGCCCGACCGGCTACACCCGGATGATGCACCACACCGGGGAGCGCGCGGTGGCCGCCGCCGCCGGGCGGGCGGGCGTCCCGTACACGCTCTCCACGGTGGGCACCACCTCGCCGGCGGACCTCATGGCGTCCTCCCCCGGGCAGAACTGGTTCCAGCTCTACCCGTGGCGGGACCGGGGACGCACCGCCGAACTGATCGCCGAGGTCGCCCGGCTCGGGTACGAGGTGCTCGTCGTCACCGTCGACACCCCGGTCGGCGGCCGGCGGCTGCGCGACATCCGGCAGGGGCTGACGATCCCGCCCAACCTGCGGCTCTCCACCCTCGCCGACATGTCGACCCACCCCCGGTGGTGGTTCGACCTGCTGACGCACGACCCGCTGGAGTTCGCCGCCCTCGGCTCCTTCGACGGCACCTCGTCGGACCTCGCCGACCTCCTCTTCGATCCGGCCCTGGACATCCCGCGGCTGCGGCAGGTCCGCGAACTGTGGCCCGGCCGGCTCCTCGTCAAGGGCATCCTCTCGGCCGAGGACGCGCTGCGGGTGTTCGACGCGGGCGCCGACGGCGTCGTGGTGTCGAACCACGGCGGCCGTCAGCTCGACCGGGTGCCCGGCTCCGTCGAGGCGCTGCCGGAGATCGTCGCGGCCACCGGGGACCGGGGCGCGGTCTTCGTCGACGGAGGCGTGCTGAGCGGCTACGACGTGGCCGCCGCCGTGGGGCTCGGCGCCGACGGGGTGTTCGTCGCCCGCGCCTATCTCTACGGCCTGATGGCCGGCGGGGAGGCGGGCGTGGACAAGGTCCTCTCGCTGCTGCGGGACGAGTTCACCAACGCGATGCAGCTCCTCGGCGCCGCCTCCGTGACCGATCTCAGGGGACGCGCCCGCGTCCGCCCCTCCTGACCGTGCCGCCGTTTCCCACGAACCACGAAAGTTGACGCATTCCATGAGCTTCACCGCGTTCGACCCGGCGACCGGGTCCAGCATCGGCCCCGTGTTCCAGGACGCTTCGCCACGAGAGGTGGACGAGGCCGTCGAGGCGGCGGGGCGCGCGGCCGCCGGCTTCGCCGCCCTCACCCCCGCCCGGCGGGCGGCCCTCCTGAACGGCGTGGCCGACGCCCTGGAGGCGCGGCGCGGCCCGGTGACCGGGACCGCGGCGCGCGAGACGGGGCTGCCCGCGGCCCGGCTGGGGGGTGAACTCGACCGTACGGTGGCCCAGTTCCGCTCCTACGCGCGCTTCGCCGACGAGGCCCTGGCCCCGGGCGGGGACGGCGGCGCTGGGGGCATCCACCGGGTCCTGGTGCCCCTCGGTCCGGTGGCCGTCTTCGGCTCGTCGAACTTCCCGCTCGCCTTCGGGGTCGGCGGGACCGACACCGCGGCGGCCCTCGCGGCGGGCTGCACCGTCGTCGCCAAGTCCCATCCGGCGCACCCGCGGACCTCCGGACTGATCGCCGAGGCGCTCCGGGAGGTGCTCGACGACGGTGTGTTCACCCTGCTCCAGGGCGTCGGCCACGACGTCGGCGAGCGTCTGGTGCTGCACCCCGGCATCGCGGCGGTGGCCTTCACCGGTTCGCTGGCCGGCGGCCGGGCCCTGTACGACCTGGCGGCCTCGCGACCGCGGCCCGTCCCCGCGTACTGCGAGATGGGCAGCCTCAACCCGGTCGTGGTGACCGCCGCCGCGGTGGCGGACCGGGGCGGCGCCATCGCGGACGAACTCGCCCACGCGGTGGGGGACTTCGCGGGACAGCGGTGCACGAAGCCGGGGCTGGTCCTGGTCGAGCGGGGCGCGGAGGGGTTCGCCGACGCGTTCAAGGAGGCGCTGCGGGAGAGCGTCGCCTCGCCCTTCCTGGACGAGCGCATCCGCCACCGCTTCGTCGGGCGGGTCGGCGCCCTGGAGAAGCTGGCCCCGGCGGAGACGGTGCCGACGGGGGCGGCGCGGGAGACGGGCTGGTGGCACGACCCGGTGGTGTTCACCACCGTGCCGGGGACGCTGCGCTCGCACCGGGAGCTGACCGAGGAGGTGTTCGGCCCGGCGGTCGTCCTGGTGTTCGCGGACGCCGACGAGATCGTGGACCTGCTCGGCACGCTCGATCCCTGTCTGGCCGCCTCGGTCTACGCCCGGCCGGGTGAGGAGTTGTCGCGGCGCTCCGTCCGGTCCCTGACCGGCCTGGTCGGCCGCGTCGTCCTCAACGGCGCCCCGACCGGCCTCGCCGTGGTCGACGAGCAGCACCACGGCGGGCCCTACCCGGCCACCACGGACGCGCGCGCGACCTCGGTCGGCGGGCGGGCCGTGGAGCGGTTCCTCCGCCCGGTCGCGCTCCAGGGGTTCGCCCCCGGCGAGGTCTGAGCCGGCAGTGCGTCAGTGCCGCGGTCCGGATTCCCGGACCGCGGCACAGTGCTGGGCGCGTGCGGGGCGCGGCGGCCGGGAGCGGGGTGCCACTCCGGAGCCGGGGCGCGGATGCCGGGCGCGGGTCCTGGAGCCGGGTGCCCGTCGCGGGGTGCCGCCCTGGAGCCGGAGCGCGGGTGCCGGAGCCGGACGCCGGGTGCGGGGCACGGACGCCGGGTGCGGGAGCGGGAGTTGGGGCGCGGGGCGAGGTCGGCTCCGCGCCCCGCTCGCGTCCGGCCCCCGCGCCGTCCCCGCTCGTCCCGGGGCCCGTCGCGCCCGTTCCCGCCGCTCCCCCACGCACGACCGGGCTCCCGCGACCGCAATCGGTCGCGGGAGCCCGGTCGTGTGCGGGACCGGTCAGCCCTTGCGGGCCTTGATCTCGTCGGTGAGCTGGGGGAGGACGTCGAAGAGGTCGCCCACGACGCCGTAGTCGGCGAGCTCGAAGATCGGGGCCTCGGGGTCCTTGTTGACGGCCACGATGGTCTTCGAGGTCTGCATGCCGGCCCGGTGCTGGATCGCGCCGGAGATACCGGCGGCGATGTAGAGCTGCGGGGAGACGGACTTGCCGGTCTGGCCGACCTGGCTGGTGTGCGGGTACCAGCCGGCGTCCACCGCGGCGCGGGAGGCGCCCACGGCCGCGCCGAGCGAGTCGGCGAGGGCCTCGATGACCGCGAAGTTCTCCGCACCGTTGACACCGCGTCCGCCGGAGACCACGACCGCGGCCTCGGTCAGCTCCGGACGGCCGGTGGACTCGCGCGGCGTGCGCGAGGTGACCCTGGTGCCGCTCGCCAGGGCGGAGAAGGCCACCTCTAGGGCCTCCACCGCGCCGGCGGCCGGGGCGGCCTCCACGGCGGCGCTGTTGGGCTTCACGGTGATCACCGCGACCCCCCGCACCACCCGGGACCTGGTGGTGTGGGCGGCGGCGAAGACGGACTGCGTCGCCACCGGGCCCCCGTCACCGGCCTCCACGTCGATGGCGTCGGTGATGACACCGGAACCCAGACGCAGCGCCAGGCGCGCGGCGATCTCCTTGCCCTCGGCGGAGGAGGGGACGAGGACGGCGGCCGGGGAGACGGCCTTCACGGCGGCCTGGAGCGCGTCGACCTTGGGGACGACGAGGTAGTCGGTGTACTCGGCGGCCTCGTGGGTCAGCACCTTCACCGCGCCGTGCCCGGCGAGCACGGCGGCGGTGTCGGCGGCACCGGCGCCCAGGGCGACGGCTACGGGGTCACCGAGGCGGCGGGCCAGGGTCAGCAGCTCGAGGGTGGGCTTGCGGACGGCACCGTCCACGTGGTCGACGTAGACGAGGACTTCAGCCATGGGACTTCTTCTCTCCTGCTCGCGAGGTATGAAGGGGGCGGTCGGCGCGACCGGGCGGGGCTCAGATGAACTTCTGGCCCGCGAGGAACCCGGCGAGCTGCCTGCCGCCCTCGCCCTCGTCCTTGACGACCGTGCCCGCGGTACGCGCCGGGCGCTCGGTCGCGGAGTCGACGGCGGTGCCCGCGTTCTCCAGGCCGACCTCGTCGGCGTCGATGTCCAGGTCGGACAGGTCCCAGGACTCGACCGGCTTCTTCTTGGCCGCCATGATCCCCTTGAAGGAGGGGTAACGCGCCTCACCCGACTGGTCGGTGACGGACACGACGGCCGGCAGCGCGGCCTCGAGCCGCTCGGAGGCGGCGTCACCGTCACGGCGGCCGCGCACCATGCCGTCCTGGACGGACACCTCGGCGAGCATGGTCACCTGCGGGACACCCAGACGCTCCGCCACCAGGGCCGGGACGACACCCATGGCGCCGTCGGTGGAGGCCATGCCGGAGATCACCAGGTCGTAGCCCGTCTTCTCGACGGCCCTGGCCAGGACCAGGGAGGTGCCGAGGGCGTCGGTGCCGTGCAGATCGTCGTCCTCGACGTGGACCGCCTTGTCCGCGCCCATCGACAGCGCCTTGCGCAGGGCGTCCTTGGCGTCCTCCGGACCCACCGTGAGAACGGTGATCTCCACGTCCTCACCCGCTTCCCGGTGGGCCTCCGAGATCTGCAGGGCCTGTTCGACCGCGTACTCGTCCAGCTCCGAGAGCAGACCGTCGACATCGTCGCGGTCGACGGTCAGGTCATCGGCGAAGCCCCGGTCGCCGGTGGCGTCGGGCACGTACTTCACGGTGACAACGATCCTCAAGCTCACGCCGGCTCTCCTACTGCATCGTCATTTCAGTGCTGCCTGCTTGCTGGCAGCATAGGCGCCACAAGCGGCCCGTTCCGGTCGGGGCGACCGCGCCCCGACCGGATATTACTCGTCAGTACACTCAGTTCCTGCCCGCTGAGCAAGCGCTTTGAACTGTGACCTTCGCAACGCAGCGTAACCGGAACCCGACACCCTCGCAGCACCGCGCGGGCGCCCGCGGGAGGGCGGCGGCGCGCACGGCGCGGGGCCGCTCACTCGCGCAGGCCGTGGTAGCGCCCCGCGTGGTAGAGGAGGGGGCCGCCGCCCTCCCCGGGATCACCGGCGCGCACCTCCGCCAGCACGATGCGGTGGTCCCCCGCGGGCACCCGGCCCACGACCCGGCACACCAGCCAGGCGAGCACCCCGTCCAGCAGCGGGACGCCCTCCGGGCCCTCGCGCCAGCCGGTCGGGGGCCCGAAGCGGTCGGCGCCGCTGCGGGCGAAGGTGGCCGCCAGGTCCTGCTGGTGCTCGGCGAGGACGTGCACCCCGACGTGTCCGGCGGCGGCGACGGCGGGCCAGGTGGAGGAGCCCGTGGCGATGCCGAAGGAGAGCATCGGGGGCTCGGCGGAGACCGAGGCCAGGGAGGTGGCGGTGAAGCCGGCCGGGCGGCCGGAGCCGTCCCGCGCGGTGATCACGGCGACCCCGGCCGCGTGCCGTCGGAACACCGACCGGAAGAGGTCGGCGGTGGCCGGGCGGGGCGCGGCGCGGTCGGGCGCGGCCGTCATGCGGGATGTCCTTCCGCGGGGGACCCGCCCCCGGGGGGCCGGGAGCGGCGGCTGGGCGGGCTGGCGATCAGTGGCGGACACAGTCAAGTACGTCCCGGGACGAGGAAGCAGTGGAGTGTGCCTCACGGCGGGCGTGGCGGTGGTCACACCACCGCCCCCAGGGCGGCGATCACGTCCGCCTTGCGGGGCAGGCCGGCCGCGCGGCGCGCGATCCTCCCGTCGGCGTCGAGGACGAGCACGGTCGGGGTGCGCAGCACGCCGAGGGCGCGGACGAGTTCCAGGCGCGCCTCGGCGTCGATCTCGACGTGGGCGACGCCGGGGACCAGCGCGGCGACCTCGCCGAGCACCCGGCGGGTGGCCCGGCAGGGGGCGCAGAAGGCGGTGGAGAACTGGAGGAGGGTGGCGCGGGCGCCCAACTCGGCACCGAGGGCCGCCGCGTCGAGCCGCGGAGCCCGCCCCGGCCCGGGGCCGGACGGCACGGGGACGCCGGAGGACACCTCGGACGCGCGACCGGGGGGCGCCGGGGCGTCCGGCGCGGACACCGGCACGGGCGGTGCGGGGGTGCCGGAGGGGCCCGGGGCGGGTGGTGCGGAACCGGCCGGTCCGGAGTCACCCGATCCGGTTCCGGCACCGTCGTCCTCGCGTCGCCCGCTCACCCGTGTCCTCCCGTTTCCGCCGCTCCGCGGCCCGTCGCGGGGGCACGGCGTCCGCACCCCCGGTTCACCCGTCAGCGGGTGCAGCGCCCGGCGGGCACCGGAGATTCCCGGGCGGGCGTCGGGTTTCGGCCAGGATGGGGCCGGTGACGTGACGAGGATCTCGCGGCACGGGGGCGCACGGGCTGGTTCCCCGGCCGTTCATGGGGCACGATCGGCGGCAGGCCGCAAACCTACGGCTGCGTAACTTTCGACTGGGAGCCCTTTCCCAGGCCGAGAAGGAAGGGTCCGTCCCGCCCATGGCAGATCTCGTCTACCGCCCGGTCATCGGTCTCACCCGCACCATGTTCAAGGTGTGGGACCTCAGGATCGACTGCCGCGGTTCGGAGAACATCCCGCGCTCGGGCGGCGCCGTACTGGTCAGCAATCACATCAGCTACCTGGACTTCGTCTTCAACGGCCTGGCGGCGCTGCCGCAGAAGCGCCTGGTGCGCTTCATGGCGAAGGAGTCGGTCTTCCGGCACCGGATCTCCGGACCGCTGATGCGCGGCATGAAGCACATCCCGGTGGACCGCGGCCAGGGCGAGAAGGCCTACGCGCACGCCCTGGCCTCGCTGCGCTCCGGCCAGGTCATCGGGGTGTTCCCGGAGGCGACGATCTCCGAGTCGTTCACGCTCAAGAGCTTCAAGTCGGGTGCCGTGCGGCTGGCCCAGGAGGCCGGGGTGCCGCTGGTGCCCATGGCGGTCTGGGGCACGCAGCGGCTGTGGACGAAGGGGCACCCGCGCAACTTCCGGCGCAGCCACATCCCCGTCACCGTCCGGGTCGGCGAGGCCATGGAGGCCTCCCGGGAGCAGTACGCGGGCGCCCTGACCCGGCGGCTGCGCGAGCGCGTCCAGGAGCTCCTGGAGGTCGCCCAGCGCGCCTATCCGACGCGCCCCAGGGGCCCGGAGGACACCTGGTGGATGCCGGCCCACCTCGGGGGCACCGCCCCGACGCCCGAGCAGGTGCGCACGGCCGAGGCCCGCTGAGCCGTACGCCGCCCCGGGGCCGTCGGGTCACAGGGCCGTCGGGAGGTCCTCCCACGGCCGGGTCCGGCCGACGGCGGCCCGCAGCGCCTCCAGGACGGCCGGGTGGGGCGCCGCGTACAGCACCGGGTCGTCCGCCTCGCCCGCCGCGGAATCGGGCACGAAGGCCAGCCGTTCGCGCCCCAGGGAGAACCGGGCGTCCACGCCGGGCCGGTTGCCCCTCGGGTCCTGCCGGTGCCAGGCGCCGTTGAACCGCACGGCGACCAGCCCGTGCACCACGCCGAGGCGCTGGTAGCACAGGGCCGCGGGGATGTCCTCGGCGCGCAGCAGCGCGGCCAGGGCGTGCGCCTTGGCGTAGCAGATCCCGGTGCGCCGCTCCAGCACGTCGGAGGCCCGCCAGGTGACGCGCGTGTCGCCGGAGTCCAGGGAGTGCGGGACGGTGTCGCGCACATGCTCGAAGGCCAGCTCCGCATAGGCATACGAGTCCTCTGCCCGTTTCGCGAGGCTCCGGGCCACCTCCCTGACCCGGGGATGATGGTGGTCGATGGCCTCGTCGGCGGCCAAGTAGGCGGACAGGTCGGGGTTCTGCTGGATCAGTCGCATGCGCGCAGAGCATAGGAACGCGGCGACCCTGCAGTCAATGAATTTTCAGTACACCGCATATCTATGCATCACTGCCCGGTCCCCCGGGCGCCCGTCTCAGCGGGCCATCTCCTCCTTGAGCGCCGCGACGAACGCGTCCACGTCGTCCTCGGTGGTGTCGTAGGCGCACATCCAGCGCACGTCGCCCGCGGCCTCGTCCCAGAAGTAGAAGCGGAAGCGCTGCCGCAACCGCTCGCCCGCCGCGTACGGCAGCCGGGCGAAGACGGCGTTGGCCTGCACCGGATGGAGGATCTCCACCCCGTGCACGGCGCGCACGCCCTCGGCGAGGCGCTGGGCCATCTCGTTGGCGTGCCGGGCGTTGCGCAGCCAGAGGTCCTTGGCGAGCAGCGCCTCCAGCTGCACCGACACGAACCGCATCTTGGAGGCCAGTTGCATGGACAGCTTGCGCAGGTGCTTCACCTGGCGCACCGCGTCCGGGTTCAGGACGACGACCGCCTCCCCGAACAGGGCGCCGTTCTTGGTGCCGCCCAGGGAGAGCAGGTCGACCCCGGCCGCGTTGGTGAGGGTGCGCATGGGCACGTCCAGGGAGGCGGCGGCGTTGCCGAGGCGGGAGCCGTCCAGGTGCACCGTCATGCCGTGGGCGTGGGCGTGGTCGCAGACGGCCCGGATCTCGGCGGGGGTGTAGAGGGTGCCGAGTTCGGTGCTCTGGGTGATCGAGACGACCTGGGGCATGGCGCGGTGCTCGTCGTCCCAGCCGTACGCCTGGCGGTCGATCAGCTCGGGGGTGAGCTTGCCGTCGGGGGTGGGGACGGTGAGCAGCTTCAGACCGCCGACGCGCTCCGGGGCTCCGCACTCGTCGACGTGGATGTGCGCGCTCTCGGCGCAGATCACGGCGCCCCAGCGGTCGGTGACCGCCTGGAGCGCGACGACGTTGGCCCCGGTGCCGTTGAACACCGGGTAGGCCTCGGCGGTGGGTCCGAAGTGGCCGCGTATCACCCGCTGGAGGTTCTCCGTGTACGCGTCCTCCCCGTACGCCACCTGGTGCCCGCCGTTGGCCAGGGCCAGTGCGGCGAGCACCTCGGGGTGGGCGCCCGCGTAGTTGTCGCTGGCGAAGCCGCGCACCGCGGGGTCGTGGTGGCGTCGTGCGTCGGTCCTCGGCGGGTTCACGGCTTCTCGGTCAGCCACAGACGGTTTCCGTTCACTTCCGGGGCGGGCCTGTCCCAGATCCCGGCGACCGCCTGGGCCAGCTCCCCGACATCCGTGAAGCCCGCGAACTTCGCGTGGGGGCGTTCGGCGCGCATCGCGTCGTGCACCAACGCCTTGACCACCAGGATCGCAGCCGCCGAGGTGGGCCCGTCCTCGCCCCCCGCCTTGCGGAAGTAGTCGGCCATGGCCAGCGTCCACGCCTCGGCGGCGGCCTTGGCGGCCCCGTAGGCGGCGTTGCCCGCCGTGGGGCTGCTCGCCCCGGCGGCGCTGATCAGGACGTAGCGCCCGCGGTCGCTGCGCTGGAGCGGCTCGTGGAAGGCGAGGGAGGTGTGCTGCACGGTGCGGATGAGCAGGTGCTCCAGCAGGTCCCAGTCGTCGAGGTTGGTCTTGGTGAAGGTCTGGCTGCCGCGCCAGCCGCCGACGAGGTGGACCAGCCCGTCGATCCGGCCGTAGTCCTTCTCTATGCGGTCGGCCCACGCGCGGGTGGGGCCGAGTTCGAGCAGGTCGACCTTCTCGCCGGTGACCGTGGCGCCGCCGTGCGCGTAGCGCGCCGCGTCGACGGCCTCGGCCAGCCGCTCCGGGTCGTTGTCCGCGCCGACGACGGTCGCGCCCGCCTCGGCCAGCCTCAGCAGGGCGGCCCGCCCCGCGGGCCCACCCGCTCCCGCCACCGCGATCACCGCGCCGTCGAGCGCCCCGTTCCCCATGGTCCTCGCCTCCCGAACCCTCGTGTCCGGCCGAGCCCGCCCGGCCGGTTCCTGTGTACCGGTGCCGTCGCTCACGCGGCGGCTCGTCCGGCCCCGTCCGCGGTGATGCCCCTCGTGGCGGCGATCACCTTCCTGAGCTTCTTGGACAGGGCCTCGTAGAACATGCTGAGCGGAAACTCGTCGGGAAGCACGTCATCGACGAGTTTCCGGGGCGGCAGCGAGAGGTCCAGGGCCTCCGGGCCCTTGGCCCACGTGGAGCCGGGGTGCGGGGCGAGGTAGCGGGCGACCAGCTCGTACCCGGCGAACCAGTGGACGAGTTTGGGGCGGTCGATGCCGTCGCGGTAGAGCGTCTCGATCTCGGCGCACAGCTCGTTGGTGACCTGCGGGGCGCGCTGCCAGTCGATGAACAGCCTGTTGTCGGTCCAGCGGACGGCGTCGTGCCGGTGCAGGTAGGCGAAGAGGAGCTGGCCGCCGAGGCCGTCGTAGTTGCGCACGCGCTCGCCGGTGACCGGGAAGCGGAACATGCGGTCGAAGAGCACCGCGTACTGCACGTCACGGGCCTGCGGGACGCCCTCCGCCGCGAGCTTCACGGCCTCGCGGAAGGCGGTGAGGTCGCAGCGCAGCTCCTCCAGGCCGTACATCCAGAACGGCTGGCGCTGCTTGATCATGAACGGGTCGAAGGGCAGGTCGCCGTGGCTGTGGGTGCGGTCGTGGACCATGTCCCAGAGGACGAACGCCTCCTCGCAGCGCTTCTGGTCGTGGACCAGGGCGGCGACGTCCTCGGGCAGCTCCAGTCCGAGCACCTCGACGGCGGCCTCGGTGACCCGGCGGAAGCGGGCCGCCTCGCGGTCGCAGAAGATGCCGCCCCAGGAGAACCGCTCGGGGGCCTCGCGCACGGCGATGGTCTCGGGGAACAGGACGGCGGAGTTGGTGTCGTAGCCGGCCGTGAAGTCCTCGAAGGTGATCCCGCAGAACAGCGGGTTGTCGTAGCGGGTGCGCTCCAGCTCGGCCAGCCAGTCCGGCCAGACCATGCGCAGCACGACCGCCTCGAGGTTGCGGTCGGGGTTGCCGTTCTGCGTGTACATCGGGAAGACGACGAGGTGCTGGAGCCCGTCGGCGCGGTGGGCGGCGGGCTGGAAGGCCAGCAGGGAGTCGAGGAAGTCCGGGACGCCGAAGCCGCCGTCGGCCCAACGGGTCAGATCGCCCGCGAGGGCCTCGTGGTAGGCGGCGTCGTGCGGCAGCAGCGGGGACAGGACGCGCACGCACTCCACGACGCTCCGGACGGCCTCCTCGGCGTCGCGGCGGCGCGGCGCGTCCCCGGCGTCGAAGTCGATGGCCCCGTCCGGGGACTGCCATGGCCGGATCCGCTCCACGGCATCCTTGAGCACGGGCCACGCGGGGTGCTCGACCACCCTGCTCACCGGAGGAATGTTCCCCTCCCCGCCCACCTGCACAAGAATTTCCGTCATGTCCCATCCTCCACGGGAGAAGCTTGCGTCAACCCACCGTACGCATACAAGGTTTCTCCAATCAAGAGGATACTCCGTAAATTATCCTGCCTCACCCGGGCTCTCGCCGCATTTTTTCCTGTCGGGCGCGGTGTCCGTATACCCGGAGCGGCCCGGGGGAAACGGTTCCAGCGAGGGCACCGCGTCGCGATCCGGCCAGGTTCGGGACCGTGCCCCGCCACCGCCGCCGTCGACGGAAACGAGTCCAGCCGTGAACCTCCTCACCATCGGTCACCGCGGAGTGATGGGCGTCGAGCCCGAGAACACCCTGCGGTCCTTCACCGCCGCCGAGCGGGCCGGTCTCGACGTGGTCGAGCTCGACCTGCACCTGAGCAAGGACGGCGCGCTCGTCGTGATGCACGACGCCGAGGTGGACCGCACCACCGACGGGAGCGGGGCCGTCGCCGACCTGACCCTGGCCGAGCTGCGCGCCCTGGACGCGGGGCTCGGGGAACGGGTGCCGGTCTTCGAGGAGGTGCTGGACGCGGTGTCGCTGCCGGTGCAGGCCGAGATCAAGGACACGGCGGCGGCCCGGACCCTGGCCGGGGTGCTGCTCGGGCGCGCGCTGGTGGACCGGGTGGAGGTCATCTCGTTCCACGCCGATGCCATCGCGGAGACCGCCCGGCTGGTGCCGGGGGTGCGCACGGCGCTGGTCGCCCAGTACTACGGCCCCGAGGTCGTCGACCGGGCCGTGGAGGCGGGCGCGGGGACGCTCTGCCTGGACATCAACCGGATCACGCTGGAGACCGTGGAGCGGGCCCGGAAGGCGGGCCTGCGGGTCTGCGCCTGGGTGGTCAACACCCAGGACCACCTGCGGCTGGTGCGCGCGTTCGGGCTGGACGGCGCCACGACCGACTACCCCGGCATCAAGCGCACCGGGCGCTTCACGGCCTGAGCCCGCGCGCCGCTCCGTCCGCGCCGCCGTCCCGGGACGGCGGCGCCAGGCCCGGCGGCGCCAGGCCCGGGGGCGTCACACCCCGCCCCGGCGAACCCCGTCGGCGGGGACGGGCCGACCGCCCGGCCCGGTCACGCGGCCGGGCCGGGCGCGGCCGGACGGGAGGCGCTGCCCCGGGGTCCGGGCGTCAGACCAGCGGCTTGGTCAGCAGTTCGAACCGGAGGTCGTCGCGCTGCGGTATGCCGAAGCGCTCGTCGCCGTACGGGAACGGGCTCATCCGTCCCGTACGGCGGTAGCCCCGGCGCTCGTACCAGGCGATGAGGTCCTCGCGCACCGATATCACCGTCATGTGCATCTCCGCCGCGCCCCACTCCTCGCGGACCAGCCGCTCCGCCTCCGCCATGACCGCCCGGCCGAGGCCCGCGCCCTGGAGCCCGGGGCTGACCGCGAACATCCCGAAGTAGGCGTTGCCGTCCCGGCGTTCGAGCTGGCAGCAGGCCACGACCGCGCCGTCCCGCTCCACCGCGAGCAGTCGGCTGCCGGACGCCTCGATGACCTCCCGGACACCCTCGGGGTCCGTCCGCTGCCCCTCGAGGAGATCCGCCTCGGTGGTCCACCCGGCCCGGCTGGAATCCCCCCGGTAGGCCGACTCGATCAGGGCGACGAGGGCGTCCACGTCGGCCTCGGTGGCGTCGCGGAAGGTGTGCGGTGCGGCGGCGGTGTCCATGCAGGGCTTCTCCGGATCTCGGTCTCGGCGCGGGGCACCGCAGAGGATAACGCCGCCCGCGCCGCCGGGAGCCCCGGCGGACGCACCCGGTGGCCCGGCACGTCTCCGGCCCCGCGCGGGACGCGTCCGGGCCGCGGTGCGGGGGCCGCCGCGTGCCGCGTGCGGTCCGTGCCGCGCGGGGCGCGTCGGGCGGGGCGCGCCGGGCGGGGCGCGCCGGGCGGCTTCAGATCCGCAGCGCGTCCAGGCGGCCCTCCAACTGGCCCAGGAGTTCGCCGAGGAGGTCGGAGAGCTCGTTCCGCCGGGGCGGCTCGACGCCGGACAGCACGGCGGACTCGTAGGCGAGCTGGTCGGGCAGGACCCCGTCGACCAGGTCGCGCCCGGCGTCGGTGAGCCGCAGGTGGGCCACGCGCCGGTCCCGGGTGTCGCCGCGCCGCTCGACGAGACCGCGTTCGCTGAGCTGCTTGAGCCGCTTGGTGACGGCGGCGCCGGAGGAGAAGGTCTCGCGGGCCAGCTCGCCCGGGGTCAGCTCGTGCCCGGTGCGCCGCAGCGCGCCCAGCAGGTCGAACTCGGCGCGGCTGAGCCCGGCCCGGCGCAGCGGGGCGTCCTCGGCCTGCTGGAGGAGGGCCGCGCAGCGGTTGATGCGGCCGATGATCTCCATGGGCCCGGTGTCGAGTTCCGGATGCACGGTCCGCCACTGCCGTACCACCGCGGCGACCGTGTCCCCCCTGGCGCCGCCCCTGGTGTCGGTCTCCGAGCCCCCGTCGGTTGCGGTCATGACCGTACGTCCTCCGTTCTCGTGCCCCGGTCCGGACGCGCCGCCCGGCGTCGCACCGTTGCGGCGAGCGTACGGTGTCCCGACCGCTCCGCGAGCACGACCCTCTCCTCGGGGACCGCCCGCTGCCGCCATTCGCCCGCGGCGGCGTCGGCCGCGGCCCGCAGCTCGGTCAGCGCGGTGGCGAGCGCGCGGCGGGCGGCGTCCAGGGCGGCGGGGGCCGCGGCGGGCTCCGCCAGCAGCCGCGCGGCGTGCTCGCGGGCCCGGTCGGCGGTGGCGAGCGCCCGTTCGACGCGGTCGCCGGAGCGCCGGTCGGTGACGAGCACGGCGGCGAGGAGGCCGAGCAGGGCGCCGACGAGGGTGTCGACGATCCGCTCGGCGATCAGCGCGCCGGACTCCTGGCGGCCGGCGAACTCGGTGATGAGCAGGGCCATCGGGGTGACGCACACGGTGCCGAGCCAGTAGTTGCGGCTCATCAGGGCCTCGGCGCCGAAGGTCAGGGCCAGGCAGAACAGCACGAGCAGCACCTGCCCGAGGTGGACCAGCGGGGCGATGGCGGCGAACAGCAGCACCCCCGCGAGGTTGCCGACGACGCGCTGCACGGTGCGGCTCCAGGTCAGCGTCAGGTTGGCCTGGTAGAGCGCGGCGGCCGTGACCAGCGCCCAGTAGGGGCGGCCGATGCCCAGCGCGAGGGAGCCGTAGCCGGCCAGGGCGCAGCCGAGGGCGGTGCGCGCGGCGACGGGCACGAGCGGGCCGAGCCGGGGGCGCGGCGGTGCGGGCGGGACGGCGGCCCCGGGCCCTTCCTCGGCCCCGGCGCCGGGCGGTCCGCCGTCGGCGGTGTCCAAGGCCCCGGCCCGGAGGAGGCGTCCGCCGCCGCGCAGGGCACGGGCGGCGGCGCGCAGCGTCCCGGGGTCGGTGTCGGCGGGGGCGGCGAGGGCAACCTCGGCCCGCACCAGGAGCCGTGCCAGCCCCCGCCGGGTGGTGGCCCGGGCACCGGAGCCGGGCCCCGCCGGCAGGGCGTGCCAGGCGGCCTGTACGGCGGTGTATCCGGCGGCGCGGGCCTCGGCGTGGCCCTCGCCGGTGCCGCCGGTGCCGGCGTACGCGGCGGCGGCGTTCAGGGCCTGGGCGGTGGCGCGGCGCTCGGGGCCGTGCGGGCGGACGAGCGCGGGAGCCATGCAGACGAGCCAGGCCCAGGCCCCGGCCCCGGCCGTGAGCGCGAGGTGGCCGGGTATCCCGGCCGGGGTCTGCGGCAGGAACAGGGCGGCGGAGCTGACGAAGGTGGGGATGACGTGCCCGGGCGGCCCGATCCGGGTGGCGTCGCACACCGCCTTCTGCGCCGCGGCCAGCAGGGCTCCGACGGCCACCAGGACGACGGCGTCGCGGGTGAGGGCCGCGGTGACCAGGGCGACGGCGACCCCGGCGAGCATGCCGAGCACGACCCAGGCGAGGGCGCGGGCCCGGGCCGCGTAGGGGCGGTGGTGCGCGTAGAGGGCGCAGAGGGAGCCCGCCATGGTGTACATCGCCAGGTCGAGGCGGCCGAGGGCGAGCAGCAGCAGATTGGGCGGGGCGGCGGCCACGACGGCGCTGAGGGCGGGCTTGAACCAGATCTCCGAGGGCCGGCGCGGACGCAGCACACCGGCCAGGGAGAGACGGCGGCCGAGCGGGGTGCCGGTGGTGGGGAGCGTGCTGCGCATGGGAAGTAGCTTAACAAGTGTTTTACCTGTGAATCATTTCGGGCTCGGCGGCACGGAGCGGCTCGACGAGCGCCTCGCCCGCGCCCGGGAGAAGTCTTCCGCTCCGGCTCCGTCTTCCGCCGCCGCTCCGGAGCCGGGCGGTCGGGCGGTCGGGCGGTCGGGCGGTCGGGCGGTCGGGGATCAGTCTGTCCGCCGGTTCCCTCCGGGTGCCCGCAGCTGCCCTGGAGGCCCGAGATCCGGGGGCACAGGATCGGGCACGACGGTCCCCGCCCGCGCCTGGGCACGGGCCGTCGTACGGCCGACCGCCGTACGGCGTGACACGGGCGACACCCACCGCACCCCGCCCGGCCCATCCCCGTCCGGTGGACCCCGGCGGATTCGCCCACCCTCCCCGGGCGGGCCGCCCTTCCCTGCCGCTCCCCCGTCCGCCCTGCTCGGAGGCGGTACGGCGGACGGTCCCGGGCGGCGCCGACCGGGCCCGGCGGGCACCGCGCGCTCCCGGCAGTGCCCCCTTCGCGCTCCCTTGCGCCCGCGTGGGCGCCGCGCGGCGCGGGCAGCCCTTGACCGGGGCCCCGGCGCCGCCGGGCCCGGCGGGGAGGTGGGCGTGGGGGGACCGACGGCCTTCGGCTGGCTGCTCGTCGTGCTCTGCGCGACGACCGGCGCCTACTGCCTGCTGCGCATGCGCAGCCGGGTCGAGGAACAGCGCCGGGCGGCGGGGGGCGAGGCGCTGACGGGGTTCGGGATGGCCGCCATGGCGGTCCCGGCGGCGGTGTTCGTCCCGCCCCCCGGGACATGGACGGCGTACGCCGTGGTGTTCGGGGCGGCGGGGCTGCGCGCCCTGTGGGCGGCCCGGTCCGACCCGCACCACCTGCACCACGTCGTCGAGGCGGCGGCGATGGTCCGGATGGCGCTGGCCATGGCCGGCGCCCCCGCGAGCGCGGGCGGTCACGCGCACGGCCACGGCACCCCGGGCGTGCCGCTGCTGACCGGGGTCCTGATGCTCTACTTCACCGGGTACGTGCTGCTGGCCGGGGTCCGGCTGGTCCCCGCACCGGCGGTGCCCGGCGGCGGCCCGGCCCCCGGGTGGGGCGACCGTCCGGAGCTGTCGCGGGCGTGCCGGCTGGCGATGGGGATGGCGATGCTGGTGATGCTCCCGGCCATGTGAGGCGGGAGGCCGGGGCGGGCGCCGGGCGCACGCGGGCGCGCCGGCCCCGCCGGAAGCGCGCCGCTACGGGCGCCTCACCGCGCGCCCGGCCGACGCACCTGTGCCCACCCGGCACCCGGCACCACGCGGACACACCGGTGTCCGGCGGACGTACCCCTGCCCTCCGCCGGCGCGCGGCGCGGCCGTTGCCTGCGTCACTTCGGCCACCGGGGCCGTCCGGTCCGGGCCCCGCGCTCATAAGCTGCCTCCATGTTGCTCCCCGCGGCTCTGCTGCTGCTCGGTGCCCTGACCGCCGTCGCCGCTCCCCGGCTGCTCGCCCGGGCCGACTGGCCGGACCGGGAACCGGTGGTCGCGCTGTGGGTGTGGCAGTGCGTGGTGGCGGCCGTCCTCATGTGCTGCGTCCTGTCGATGACGCTCAGCGCGGCGGCGGCCTGGCACGCGGTGGGCGGCCAGGTCTTCGCGACGGCGCCCCGCTCGGTGGTGGAGGCGTACGCGCCGGGCACCGCCGGTCCCTGGGCGGCCGTGACCGCCGTGGCGCTGGCCTGCGGCGGGCTGTGGAGCGCGGCGATGCTGGCCCGGGAGGTCGTGCGGGCCCGTGCCCGGCGCCGGGCGCGGCGGGCCGGTCTGCGCGAGCGGGCGCCGCTGCTCCCCGGCGAGGTCCCCGGCACCGACCGGCTCGTGGTCCTGGAGGGCGAGCGGCCGGACGCCTGGCGGCTTCCGGGCGCTCCCTCGCAACTGGTCGTCACCACCGCCGCGTTGCACCGTCTGAGGGGCCGGCAGCTGGACGCGGTCCTCGCCCATGAGCGGGGGCACGCGCGGGCGCGGCACGACTGGCTGCTGCACTGCGCGTCGGCGCTGGCGGACGGCTTCCCGCAGGTTCCGGTGTTCGCGGCGTTCCGCGACGAGATGCACCGGCTGGTCGAGTTGGCCGCCGACGACGCCGCCTCCCGTCGTCACGGCCGTCTGACGACCGCCCTGGCCCTGGTCGAACTCAACGAGGACCGGGGCGTGTTCGGCCCCGCCCCGACCGGCCGCGCCCAGGTCCCGCAGCGGGTGGACCGGCTGCTCACCGCGCCGGACCGGCTGCCCGCGGCACGGCGGCTGCGTCTGACGGCCGCGGCGGCGCTGGTCCCGGTGGTGCCGGTACTCCTGGCCTTCGTCCCGGGCCTGCACGCCCTGCGCTGACCCCCGCGGGCACCGGGAACGGCGCCAGCGCCGCCCGCCGCCCGGCCGCACCGGCACCCGCACCCGCCGCTCCCCGGGCCGGCCGCCCGCCGGGTCGACCGCCCCCGCCCGCCGGCCCGCACCCGCCACACGCCCTCCGCACCGCCCACGCGCCCCGGCCCACCTCGCGCGCGGGGCGGTCGCCGCGGGAGTGGCCCCGTGGGCCGGCCGTCGGGGAGGATCGCGGCATGCCCTCCGCGCGCACCGCCTCCCCGCCCCGTCCCTCCAGGCCGCCGGAGTCCCGGGGGGCGGTCCGCGCCGTCCGGGTCCTCGTACTGTGCTCCGCCCTGCTGACCGCGGCGGTCGCCGTCGAGTGGGGTCCGCTGGTCCGCTTCGACCGGACCGTCGCGGATACCACGCACCGCTGGGCGCTGGGCGAGCCCGGCGTCACGCACGTCCTGCGCGTCCTGACCGACTGGGTGTGGGACCCGTGGACGATGCGGCTGCTGAGCGCGGTGGCGGTGGTCTGGCTGTGGGCGCGGCGCCGGGACCGGTGGACGGCCGTCTGGCTGGCGGCGGTCTGTCTGCTGGGCGCCGCGGCGCAGCAGGGGCTCAAGGCGGCGGTGGACCGCCCCCGGCCCGTCTGGGCCGTCCCCGTGGACTCCGCTCGCTACGCGGCCTTCCCGTCGGGGCACGCCATGACCGCCACGTTCGTCTGCCTCCTGCTGGTGTGGCTGCTGTACCGCTACGGGGCGCCCCGGGGCGTCCGGCGGACCGCCGTCGCCCTCGCGGCGCTCTCCGTGGCGGGCGTCGGCTTCACCCGGGTGTGGCTGGGTGTGCACTGGGCCACCGACGTCCTCGGGGGCTGGCTGCTGGGCGCTCTGGTGGCGGCGCTCGCCGTCCTCGCCCACCGGCGGTGGCGGCCCTGAGACCGGCGGCCCGCCGCGGCCCCGCGCAGACAGGGGACGGGCCGGGCCCGCCGACCGGCCCTCCGCAGACCTCCCACGGGCGCGCTCCACGGTCCCGCGAGCGCCCTGGGCCACTGCCCCGCGGCCGCCCGCTCAGCATGGTGTCCGGGCTCCGCACCGTCGGTCGCGGTGCGCAGCGGCCGTCGAACAGGCCGCCCGTCTCGGACGATCCCCCGTGTCGCCCGAGACAGGCGGCAGCCGGGCCGCATGTGGAAAGGGGGCGGCCCCTGCTGCGCTGAGTATAGTTGGCTGGCAGCCAGTCAACGCAGGAGTTACAGGATGTCCCCGCGCAGCGCCTCGGTCAATGAAGAATTGCGAAGACGCTCCAAGGAGCGCCTGCTGCAGGCCGCCGTGGAACTGGTGCACGAGCACGGGTACGAGGCGACCACCCTCGGCGCGATCGCGGACCGGGCGGGCTCGGCACGCGGTCTGGTCTCGTACTACTTCCCGGGCAAGCGGCAGTTGGTGCAGTCCGCGGTGCACCGGCTGATGCACCGCACCCTGGAGGAGGCCCTGGAGCGCGAGCCGCGCACCGACGAGGGGCCCGAGCGGATGGCGCGCGCCATCGACGCCCTGCTGGGCCTGGCGCGGGACCGGCCGGTGCTGATGCGCCACCACATGGCGGGGCTGCTGCAGGCCGAGGGGTTCGTGATCTGCCCGGAGCAGAGGCGGCTGGCCGAGCTGCTCCGCGACACCGTGGTCCGGCACGGCTCGCAGGACGTCGACCGGGACTACCCGATGCTGCGGGCCCTGCTGATGGGCGCCGTCTTCGCGGCGCTGGTGCCGGGGGTGCCGATGCCCGTTCCGCAGTTGCGCGCCGAGCTGTTCAAGCGCTACCGGCTGGCGTGGGAGCTGGGGGTCCCGCCGGGTTCCGAGGCCCCGGACACGGAGGGCGGCGCGGATGTGTCGCGGTTCTTCGCGACGGGGGCCGAGCCCTCGGCCCAGGCCCCCGCCGTTCCGGCGCAGGGCGCCCGGGGCGGGCCGGATCAGCCGCTGTAGGGCCCGTCCCGCTGGTCCGGCCGCGGGGCACGCGGCGCTGCGGGGGAACCGCGCCGCGCCCGGCGCGGGGCCAGGAACCCCTCGTCGCGCGCCCGGCCGATCAGCCGGAGGGAGTCCCGGCGACTGTGCCCGGTCGCGCCCATCACGGCGAGCACAGGATCGGTGCCCGCCTCCTGGGCGGCCCGGTACTCCCGTGCCGCCAGCCGGCATCCCTCCCGGCCGCGCGGCCACTCCGGCCGCGCCCTGCGGGGCGCCGCGCAGCCCGCGGCGGCGGGCACGCAGGCGTCGAGGAGCGGACCCTCCAGCCACTGCCCGAGGACCGCGAGGTCGTCCAGGGACAGCGCCGGTTCGGCGCGCACGTCCTCGACGCGGACGCCGTGCGGCGACAGCACGGCGAGGGTCTCGACCACGGCGCCGTCGGCGAACGCGAGGCGGACGTCGAACCAGGAGACGGCGGCACCGCCCCCGCGCACGGTCCAGGTGTGCCGCACGGACAGCTCGCCCTCGTCCGGGCAGCGGTCGGACAGCCTGAGGGAACGATGAACGAAGGATGCTTCGAGCACACACGCAACGTAACCGCATGATCACATTCCATACGAACGGAACACGCGCGCGGCACCCCACCGGACGAGCGGCGGCCACCCGTCCCGCCCGCCCCGCCCGGCCCTCGGGCGCGGCTCAGGCGGGGGCGTCCCCGGCGCCCGGCCGGCGGGACTGCTCCCGCTGGTAGCGCGTGTACGCCTCGCGCAGCGCCGGGCCGGGCCAGCCGTCCGGCAGGAGCGGCGCGGGCAGCACGGGGTCGGCCAGCAGATGGCGCACGACGGCCGCGAAGGCGGCGAGGCGCCCTGCCGGGGTCCGCGCCCGGCCGACGTGCCCGAGCAGTTCCCGCGCGGTGTCGGCCCAGGCGTCCAGCGGCCACAGCAGGGCCGCCAGGTCCGCCGCCGGGCGGTCGGGGCGGCACCGTCCGGGCTCGGCGACGCGCGTCAGGTCGGCCGGGAGCGGGCGGCGCAGGTTGGCGGGGCGCAGCCAGACGCCCTCGCGGAGTTCGGCCAGCCGCAGCGCGGTGAGCCGGGCGCGCAGGTCGGCGCGTTCGGCGGGGCCGCGTCCGCTCGCGGTGACCACGACCAGCTCCCAGTCCCCGTCCCAGGCGCGGGTGCGCGGGCGCACCGCCTCGTCCTGGCGGCGCTGGCGGTCCAGCAGCCGTGCGCCGAGGCGGTATCCGCCCTCCGTGCGGCGCAGCTCGCCGGCGGAGGCCATGCGGCTGAGCGCGGCCCGCGCGGTGGAGCCGCCGACGCCGAACCGGTCGGCGAGCCGCACCAGTTCCCGCGCCGGGAGCTCCGGGGCGTCCGTGCCCAGCAGCAGGCTCAGCACCACCGACCGCGCGGAGAGCGGGCGCGGCTCCGCCCCGGCCGGGGGCGCGGGGTCGTTCGTCGGCGCGGACACGGACGTACTGTACGTGCGCCGCCACCCTGTTGCACTATTGCTGCGATCGCGGAAATACCGCAACATCGTGGTATGACGACACGCGCGCAGCACTCCGACGAGGGTTCGGCCGGCCGCCCCGCAGGGCACACCACGCACGACGTCACCAACCAGCCGCCGCCCCTGGCCCCCTACGACGCCTCCGACGACGCGGCCCTGCTGGAGGGCGTGCGGCGGGAGGGGGCGGGCTGGGCCGAGGAGTCGCTGCGGCGGCTCGGACGGCGGGCGGGCAGCGCCGAGGCGCAGGAGTGGGGCGAGCTGGCCAACCGCCACGAGCCGGAGCTGCGCACCCACGACCGGTACGGCAACCGGGTCGACGAGGTCGACCACCATCCGAGCTGGCACCGGCTGATGCGGGTGGCCGTCGGGGAGGGCCTGGCCGGCGCGCCCTGGGCGGACGGACGGGCGGGCGCCCATGTCGCGCGGACCGCCGGCGGGCTGGTCTGGGGCCACACCGAGGCGGGCCACGGCTGCCCCGTCTCGATGACGTACGCGGCCGTCCCGGCGCTGCGCCGCCAGCCGGACCTGGCGAAGGTCTACGAGCCGCTGCTGACCGCCCGGGAGTACGATCCCGGGCTGCGCGTCCCGACGCGGAAGCGGGGCCTGCTGGCCGGGATGGGGATGACCGAGAAGCAGGGCGGCTCCGACGTCCGCACCAACACCACGGCCGCCGCCCCGACCGCCGAGCCCGGCGTGTACACGCTGCGCGGGCACAAGTGGTTCACCTCGGCGCCGATGAGCGACGTGTTCCTGGTGCTGGCCCAGGCGCCCGGCGGGCTCTCCTGCTTCCTGGTGCCGAGGGTGCTGCCCGACGGGGGGCGCAACACGTTCCGCATCCAGCGGCTCAAGGACAAGCTCGGCAACCGGTCCAACGCCTCCTCCGAGCCGGAGTTCGACGGGACCGTCGCCTGGCTGGTCGGGCCCGAGGGGGAGGGCGTCAGAACCATCATCGAGATGGTCAACTGCACCCGGCTGGACTGCGTGATGTCCTCGGCGACGCTGATGCGCAGGACCCTGGTGGAGGCGGGCCATCACACGCGGCACCGCAGCGCGTTCGGCGCCCGCCTGGCCGACCAGCCGCTGATGCGCAACGTGCTGGCCGATCTGGCGCTGGAGTCGGAGGCGGCGACCGCGCTCACCCTGCGGCTGGCGGGCGCGGCCGACCGCGCGGTGCGCGGGGACGCCGGGGAGGCGGCGTTCCGGCGGATCGCCACCGCCGTCGGCAAGTACTGGGTGACCAAGCGGGGCCCGGCGTTCACCGCGGAGGCCCTGGAGTGCCTGGGCGGCAACGGCTACGTGGAGGACTCGGGCATGCCCCGGCACTACCGGGAGGCCCCGCTGCTGTCGATCTGGGAGGGCTCGGGGAACGTCAACGCCCTCGACGTGCTGCGGGCGCTGGACCGCTCCCCCGCCACCCGGCACGCCCTGTTCGCGGAGCTGGCCCCGGCGCGCGGCGCCGACGCCCGGCTGGACGCCGCCGTGGCCCGGCTGGAGTCGGATCTGCCCGGGGCGTCCGAGACCGGGGCCCGGCGGCTGGTCGAGCTGATGGCCCTGGTCCTCCAGGGCTCCCTGCTGGTCCGGCACGCGCCGCCGGCCGTCGCGGACGCCTTCTGCGCGTCCCGGCTCGGCGGCGACCGGGGGTACGCCTTCGGCACCCTGCCCGACGGGGCGGACCTGGGCGCGATCCTGGCGCGTGCGCTGCCGGGCGAGGGCTGAGGGGCACCGGGGAGGGACTCGGGAGCGGCGCGGGGCGAGGCGCGGGCGGGACGCGCCGAAGGGGCGGGCGCGGGCGCCGTGCGGGCCGACACCGCCGTCGTGACCTGGGACGACGCCCCGTCCGGAGGTGACCGTCCGCACCCCGGTGCAGACTGGCCGGTGCCGGGGGCGAAGGCGTCGCAACCCAGTCGAAGGCGTCGAGAAGGACGCCCGGAGGTGATCGGCATGACCGAGGTACTGCTCGCCGTCGGCACCCGCAAGGGCCTGTTCATCGGGCGCCGGCGCGGTGGCACCTGGGAGTTCGGCGGAAGTCCCCACTTCAACGCCCAGGCCGTCCACTCGGTCGCCCTCGACCTGCGCGGGGACACCCCGCGGCTGCTCGCCGGGGGCGACAGCACGCACTGGGGCCCGTCGGTGTTCCACTCCGACGACCTGGGCCGCACCTGGCGGGAGCCGGGGCGGCCCGCCGTGCGGTTCCCCCGGGACACCGGCGCCTCGCTGGAGCGGGTGTGGCAGCTCCACCCGGCCGAGGCCGAGCCCGGCGTGGTGTACGCGGGGACCGAACCGGCGGCGCTGTACCGCTCGGAGGACCGCGGGGAGAGCTTCGGGCTGGTCCGCCCCCTGTGGGAGCACCCGACCCGCTCCCAGTGGGTGCCGGGCGGCGGCGGCGAGGGGCTGCACACCGTCCTCACCGACCCGAGGGACCCCGCCTCGGTGACGGTCGCCGTCTCCGCCGCGGGCGTCTTCCGCACCGAGGACGGCGGCGCGAGCTGGCGGCCGTCCAACTCCGGCGTCTCCGCGGAGTACCTGCCCGATCCCGACCCCGAGTTCGGCCAGTGCGTGCACAAGGTCGCCCGGGACGCGGCCGACCCGGACCGGCTGTACCTCCAGAACCACTGGGGCGTCTACCGCAGCGACAACGGGGGCGACCACTGGACGGACATCGGGCAGGGCCTGCCGTCCACCTTCGGCTTCGCCGTGGCCGCCCATCCGCACCGGGGCGGCACCGCCTACGTCTTCCCGGTCAACGCCGACGTGGACCGGGTCCCCGCCGGGCACCGCTGCCGGGTCTACCGCACCCAGGACGCCGGGCGGAGCTGGGAGCCGCTGACGGCGGGCCTGCCCCGGGAGGACCACTACGGGACGGTGCTGCGGGACGCCCTGCGCACCGACGACGCCGAGCGGGCGGGCGTGTACTTCGGCAACCGCAACGGGGAGCTGTTCGCCTCCGACGACGACGGCGACTCCTGGCGCCTCCTCGCCTCCCACCTTCCCGACGTGCTCTGCGTCCGCGCGGCGGTCGTCGGGTGAACGGACCGGGCGGGGCCGGGGGTTGCCGCCGCACCGCCGGTTGATCCGGGGCCCCCGCGCGGCAGTAGGGTGACGCCCGTGGCACCACGACCCTTGAATGACATCGTCGAAGCGGGCTGGGCGCAGGCCCTGGAACCGGTCGCCGGGCGGATCTCCGCGATGGGCGACTTCCTCCGCGCCGAGATCGCCGCCGGGCGCACCTACCTCCCGGCCGGATCCCACGTCCTGCGGGCCTTCCAGCAGCCCTTCGACGACGTGCGGGTCCTGATCGTCGGCCAGGACCCCTATCCCACCCCGGGACACGCCGTCGGACTCTCCTTCTCCGTCGCCCCCGAGGTACGGCCGCTGCCGGGCAGCCTGATCAACATCTTCCGGGAGCTGAACGCGGACCTCGGGCTCCCCCAGCCCACCACCGGGGACCTGACCCCGTGGACCCGGCAGGGCGTGCTGCTGCTCAACAGGGCGCTGACCACCGCCCCGCGCCGGCCCGGCGCCCACCGGGGCAAGGGCTGGGAGGAGGTCACCGAGCAGGCGATCCGCGCCCTGGCCGCGCGCGGCAAGCCCCTGGTCTCCGTCCTCTGGGGCCGGGACGCGCGCAATCTGCGGCCGCTGCTCGGTGAGCTGCCCGCCCTGGAGTCCGCGCACCCCTCGCCCATGTCGGCCGACCGGGGCTTCTTCGGCTCCCGGCCCTTCAGCCGGGCCAACGACCTGCTGCTGCGGCAGGGCGCGCAGTCCGTGGACTGGCGCCTGCCGTGACCGGCGCGGCCGAGGCGGCGGGGGACGACGGGTTCCTCGCGGTGGACTCCGGCGGCTCCGGACTGCGGGCCGTCGTCGGCACCGTGCGGCGCGGCCCGCTGGGGCGGCGCGCCTCCCGGGAACCCGTGCGCACCGGACCCCGGGGCATCGACCCGGGGCACGTCCTGGAGCAGGTGGTGCCCATGGCCCGCGCGCTGGCCGCCGGGAGCGGTACCGGACGGCTCACCACCGTGGCCGTCGGCGCCGCCGGGATGGCCACCCTCGGCGACGCGCTGCGCGCCGAACTGCCGGGTGCCCTGGCGCGGGAACTGGGCGCCCGGGTGGTCGCGCTGGCCGCCGACGCGGTCACCGCCTACGCCGGGGCCCTCGGCCCCCGGCCGGGCGCGGTGGTCGCCGCCGGTACGGGACTGATCGCCACCGGCACCGATCTGGTCCGGTGGCGGCGGGCGGACGGCTGGGGACACCTGCTGGGCGACTGCGGGGGCGGGGCCTGGATCGGGCGGGCCGGCCTGGAGGCCGCGCTCCGCGCCCACGACGGGCGGGACGGCGGTTCGGCCGCGCTGCTCGCCCGCGCCCGGGAGCGGTTCGGGCCGGTGACGGGGCTGCCCGGCGCGCTGTACCCGCGCACGGACCGCCCCGCCGTGCTCGCCTCCTTCGCGCCCGACGTGGCCGCCTGCGCGGACGGCGACCCGGTCGCCGCCGGCATCCTGCGGGCCGCCGCCGGCCACATGGCCGACTCGGCCGCCGCCGTCTGCCCCGCCGGGGACGGGGCCCTGGTCGCGGTCACCGGGGGGCTGCTGAAGCTGGGCGCCCCGCTCACCGACCCGCTCGACGAGGAGCTGTCGCGCCGCCTTCCCCGGGCGCGGCGGACGGCCGCCGAGGGCGATCCGCTGCACGGCGCGGTACGGCTCGCGACCGTCCTGGCCACGGGCTCCCCGGGTCTGCCCGAGGACGGGCTGATGCTCCATGTGACACGGACGGAAACGGACTGACTCCGCTCGTCGGCGAAGGGGAATCGTGCCGATGCCGTCCGATCCGTACAACCTGCTCCAGACAAAACCGGACGGATGGTACTCTCCCGCACCCTCCCCGAACGCGGAAGGCGCGGAAACCAGTAACATGCGGCGCCATGAGTTCCCCCACTGGGCCCGCCGGCCTGCCTGTACGAATGCCGCGCCCCCGCCAGCCCGGACGGCACCGCCGTCCCGAGCCGCTGGTGGCCCCCGAGGGCGCGCCCGCGCTGGTCCTCGCGGTGCCGGGCACGCCCAGTAGCGCCACCCGCGGCCTCGCCGAAGAGGTCATCAGCATCGCCCGCTCCGAACTGCCGGGCCTCGACGCCCGCATCGGCTACCTCGACGGCGACGACGTGGAGTACCCGTCGCTGCCGGTCGTCCTGCTGCACGCCGCCGAGGAGCGCGTCGCCCGCTACGAGCAGGCGCTCGCCGCGGGTCTGGAGGCCAAGGAGCCCGAGGGGCCCGTCGCCGTCGTCGTGCCGCTGCTCGCCGGTCCGGACAGCGCGCTGCTGCGCAGGGTCCGCCAGGCCGTGATGGACAGCAGGGTCGCGGCCGAGCTGACCGATGTGCTGGGCCCGCACCCGCTGCTGGCCGAGGCGCTGCACGTGCGGCTCTCCGAGGCCGGTCTGGCCCGCGCCGACCGGGCGAGGCTGTTCACCGTGGCGACCGCCGCGGACGGCATCGTGCTGGCCTCCGTGGGCGGCGACGAGGCGGTGCAGGCGGCCGGGATCACGGGCATGCTGCTGGCCGCGCGGCTGGCCGTGCCGGTGATGGCGGCAGCCCTGGACCAGGAGGGTTCGATCGCCACCGTGGCCGAGCGGCTGCGCTCCTCCGGTTCCCGGCAGCTCGCGCTGGCCCCGTACCTGATCGGCCCGGAGATCGAGCGCAGCCTGCTGGCGGAGGCCGCCCGGGAGGCGGGCTGCGCCACGGCCGACCCGCTCGGCCCCTACCCGGCGATCGGCAAGCTGGCGTTGGCCAAGTACACGACGACGCTGGGCATCGCCCCGCAGCCGTCGCAGGGCTCCCCGGTCCGCTGACCCGCCCCCGCACCGCCGAAGGGCCCGCTCCCCGGAGGGACGGGCCCTTCGCCGTCCCCCGGGAGGGACGTACGGCGGGTCAGCCGAGGACGACGCAGGAGGCGGCGGCGACCGGCAGCGATCCGGCGCGCGCCGGCAGGCCGGTGTCCGGGTCGGTGGTGAACCAGGTGACGTCCCCGGAGCGCTCGTTCGCCACGTACAGCAGGCCCTCCGACAGGGCGATGTCGCGCGGCCAGCGGCCGCCGCAGGAGACGGTGGCGAGCAGCCGCAGGGCGTCCCCCTCGACGGCCAGCACCGAGACCACGTCCTCGCCCCGCGTGGCGGTCCACACGAAGCGGCCGTCGGGCGAGACGACGATGCCGGACGGATAGGCGTCGCCCGCGGCGGGCCCGGCCAGCAGCCGCACCTCGGTGAGCGGCCGCAGCACCCCCTCGGCGGCGTCCCAGCGGCAGACGGTCACGGTCGGCGCGAGTTCGTTGACCACGTAGGCGTGCCCGCCGTCCGGGTGGAAGGCCAGGTGGCGGGGGCCCGAGCCGGGGCGCAGGGCGATCTCCCGGTGCACGGTGAGGGCGCCGTCCGCCAGGGCGCAGACGCGCACCGAGTCGGTGCCGAGGTCCACGCTGACCGCCCAGCGCCCGCTCGGGTCGGACCGGACCTGGTGGGCGTGGGGTGCCTGCTGGCGCTGGGTGTGCGGGCCGGAACCGGTGTGCCGCAGGACCCCGGAGGCGCCGCGCGCCAGGGTGCCGTCGGAGCGGACCGGTACGGCGCTGACGCTGCCCGAGCCGTAGTTGGCGGTGAGGACGTGCCCCGCGTGCAGGCCGAGGTGGGTGGGCCCGTCGCCGTCGACCGGCACCGGGCGGCCCGCAGGTTCGGTCCGGTCCCCGGCCACCCGGTACGCGGCCACCGCGCCCGGCGCGGTCTCGCTGACCGCGTAGAGCGTCTCCCCCCCGGGGGCGAGGGCCAGGTAGGAGGGGTCGGGCAGGGTGCCGTCCGCGCCGAGGGCGGTGAGGGCGCCGCTGTCCGGGTCGACGGCCGCCGTCACGATCCCGGGTCCGCCGGCCGCCGTGAACGACCCGATGAACGCCCGCCGCTGTCGTCTCCCGCCGTCTGCCACCGCTGGCCCCTCTCTGCCCCGCGCCCCGGCGGGGTGCCTCGTCCGATGCGTGCTCCGGGCGACCGTAGCAGTCGATCACGTGCGGTCTAGACCAAAGGGGGGACTTGGCACCGCCGAGGCGGGGGAACCCGTGCTCAGGCGCCCACCAGGGGCGAGCCGGACGGGGCGCGCAGCGGAGCCGCGAGTTCGGCGAGGGCGTCCTCCAGGCCGTGCAGATGGGCGTGGGCGGGTCCGGCGGCGAGCGGGCGCTCCGCGCGGGCGGGGACGGCCCCGCCGCCGGTCAGGGCCTCGACCGCGCTCTCGACCCGCCAGCAGGCGGCGGCCAGCCGGGCGTCGTGCGAGGCCTCCGGGTCGGCGGCGACGGCGGCCAGGCCGCGCACCTCCCGGGCGCAGTCGTCGAGCAGGGCGAGCACCCGGCGGGCGCGCCGCTTGCGGCTCCGCACCGGGTGCAGGGGGTGCACCAGCGGCGCGACCGACAGCCGTACCCGGGCGAGCGCCTGCTCCAGCTCGGCGACCCGCGCCCCCGGGTCGGCGGAGTCGTCCCCGGCGAGCCGGGCGGCGGCCTCGGCCGTGCAGGCCCGCACACCGCGCAGGGCGCGCTCGATCCGGGCGTGGGTGACGGCGTGGGTGGTGACCGGCAGGACCAGGAGCACGGCGAGGGCGGCGCCGAGGGCGCCCACGCCCGTCTCGACGAGCCGCAGGGCGAGCAGCCCGGGGCCGAGCACGCCGAGCAGCCCGTAGAGCAGTTCGGCGAGCACCGTCACGCAGAGCATCATCCAGGTGTAGGACACGGCGGCCGTGTAGAAGATCCCGAAGACGCAGACGGCGGCGAGGACGGCGGTGGGCACCCCGGACCCGGCGACCGGGACGGCGACGAGGAACCCGGCGCCGATGCCGATGACGGTGCCGAGCACCCGGCGGAAGCCGCGCACCAGGGTCTCGCCGCGCGAGGTGGTGTTGACGAAGACCCACCAGGTGGCGCCGACCGCCCAGTACCAGCGGTCCCCCGACACCAGTTGCCCCACGACCAGCGCGAAGGCGGCGCCGGCGGTGGCCTGGACCGCCTGGCGGGTGGTGACGCGGGCCAGCCCCCGGCCGGGGGGCGGTGCGGGCGCGGCGGGCGGGGGCGTGCGGCGCTCGTGGCACCACAGGCCGAAGCGCGTGGCCCCGGCGGCGGCCACGGACAGCAGCAGGGCGGCGAACATCTCGGGCAGCAGGTCCGCGGTGGCGTGCAGGAACTGGGCGATGAAGAAGGTCATGAACGCGAACACGCCGAGGCTGTGCCCGCGCGGTCCCCAGCGCCGGGCGTACACCCCGGCGCCGACCACGGCGAGGAAGACCAGGTCGCGGGCGACCGGGAGGTCGTGGAGCACGGCGGCCAGGGCGAGCACCGGCAGTCCGGCGGCGGGGAGCAGCGCGGTGGTCACCGCCTGGCCGCGGACGGCCGGGTCGGTGACGGTGAACAGCGCGAGCAGCGCGGCGAGCCCGCCGACGACGACGCCCACCAGGGAGATCCCGGCCGACCCGCAGACCATGACGGCCAGGCCGATGCCGAGGACGCCCCGCGCGGCGAAGCGCAGCCGCGCCCGCCCCGGGTCCGGAGCCACGAACACCCTCTTCAGCACCACGTATCGCCCCCTTTCCGCACGGATCGCCGTCCGCGCGGTTCCCGGCATGAAAAAGGCGCCGCGGGGTCCGCAGCGCCATCGACACCCCCATGGGAGCATCCTTTCCGCCAGTGGCTCAACAGGCCGCTTCACGACTGTGCCATTGGTACAGTCGATGCGGTGTCCCGGCAGCCACCGGCATACCAATGGCCGACGAGGGGAGCGGACGGGCGTCATGGCCGTCGACGAACTGGACACCCGCATCCTGCGGCTGCTGCTGGAGCAGCCGCGCACCAGCGTGCGCGAGTACGCCCGCCTCCTGGGCGTCGCCCGCGGCACCCTCCAGGCCCGGCTGGACCGGCTGGAGCGGGAGAGCGTGATCACCGGCACCGCCCCGGCGCTCTCCCCCGCGGCGCTCGGCCACCCGGTGCTGGCGTTCGTGCACATCGAGGTCACCCAGGGGCGTCTGGACGAGGTGGGCGAGGCGCTGGCCGCCGTCCCGGAGATCGTGGAGGCCTTCTCCATCACCGGCGGCGGGGATCTGATGACCCGGGTCGTGGCGCGGGACAACGCGCATCTGGAGGACGTGGTGCAGAAGCTCATCAGCCTGCCCGGGGTGGTGCGCACCCGCAGCGAGGTCGCGCTGCGGGAACGGGTGCCGTACCGGCTGCTGCCGCTGGTGGAGTCGATCGGCCGCGCGGCGCGGGGGTGAGAGCGCGTGGCCGGTGCCGGGCGCGGTGTACGGGGTGCGGTGCGGGGGTGAGTGCGCGGTACGGGGGTGCGGCGCGGTCCCCGTGCCGTGGGTCCGCTCCGGGCCCCGCTCCAGGGACCCGCTCACGGTCGCGCCCCACCTGCGGGCCGCGCCGCCGCGTCCGGCCCCGTCGCGGACCGGCGGACCGGCCCACGGGGAGCGCTCCCCCGGTCGGTGTTCCCGCGCGGGCTCCCGGGCCGCCGAATCCCGCCCCGGGCGGACCGTGGCTACGGCATGCTGGTCGGATGAGCACTCCGGGGGGCATCGCGGTCCTCTTCGACCTGGACGGAACGCTCGTGGACAGCGAGCCGAACTACTACGAGGCGAGCCGCCGCCTGCTCGCCGAGCACGGGGTGCCGGACTTCACCTGGGCCGACCAGGAACGCTCCGTGGGCATCAGCACCCGGGAGACCGTCATCGGCTGGAAGCACCGGTACGGCCTGGAGGCTCCGGTGGACGACCTGCTCGCGGCGAAGAACCGGCACTATCTGGAGCTGGCCCGCGGCGGCACCCGCGCCTACCCGGAGATGCGCGCCTTCGTGGAGCTGCTGGCCCGGGCGGACGTCCCGATGGCCGTGGCCTCGGGCTCCTCGGCGGAGGCCATCGCGGCGGTGCTGTCCGGCACGGGGCTGGACGCCCGGCTGCGGACCGCCGTCTCGGCCGACGAGGTCGCGCGGGGCAAGCCGGCCCCCGACGTCTTCCTGGAGGCGGCCCGGCGGCTGGGGGCGGACCCGGCGGACTGCGTGGTCGTCGAGGACGCGGTCCCGGGCGCCGAGGCGGCCCACGCGGCAGGGATGCGCTGCATCGCCGTGCCCTACCTCCCGGAGACGGCCGGCGACCCCGGTTTCGCCACGGCGGACCTGCTGCTGCGCGGCGGGCAGCGGGAGTTCACGGCGCGGGGCGCCCTCGACTGGCTGGAGCGCTCGGCCCGGCGCGCCCGAGGGGGACCGGAACGGAACACGGCGGGGGAGGCCGGGGCGTAGAGCCCGGCGGGTAGGGCCCGGTGGGCAGCGGGGACCGACGGCCGGTGCGAGCTGCCGGCCGTCGGCCATGGCGGGGGTGATCCTCGGCCGGGGTGCGGATCGGTCGGGGTGGCGGCTCGGTCAGCGGTGGCCGGGTCTGCCGCGCCGCCCGCTCCGGGAGCCGCCCGCGCCCCGGACGCCGCCCGAACCTCGCGCCGTGCCCGAGCCGCGCCGGGCGCCGCCGGAGGACTTGCCGGGCGTCGGCTTGCGCCGCGCGGCGTCCCCGCGCCCGGTCTTCCGTTCCGCCGCCGGCTCGGCCCGGGGGCGGCCCCGGGTGCTGTTGACGGTGCGGCCCCGGACGATGCCGATGAACTCCTCCACCAGGTCCGTGTGCGCGTCCTCGCGCCAGGAGAGCGCCACACCGGAACCGGGGGCGTCGGTGACCGTGCGGTGCGCGAGGTCCTTGCGGTGGTGCAGCCGGGCCAGGGACAGGGGGACGACGAGGACGCCGATGCCCGCGGCGACCAGCTCGACCGCGTCCGCGGTGGTGGCCGGGCGTTCCAGGGCGGGACGGCCGGGCGGGGTCTGCCAGCCGAGCACGTCGTCCAGGGGGTGCAGCACGATCTCGTCGGCCAGGTCCGCCAGGGTCACCTCGTCGGCCGCGGTGACCAGGTGGTCCTTGGGCACCACGACGACCGTGGTCTCGGTGTACAGGGGGATCGCGCTGAACACCGCGCGGTCGACGGGCAGCCGGACGAGTCCGGCGTCGGCCCCGCCCTCCCGCAGGACGCTGTCCGTTTCGTCCGGGGAGACCTGGGTCAGGGACAGCGGGACGTCCGGCAGCCGCTCGTTCCAGATGCGCACCCATTTGTCGGGCATCACCCCCGGGACGTAGGCGAGCCGGAACGCGGGGGGTTCTTCCGAGCCTGTCACCCGTCCAGGCTACCGGGCGCGGTGGCCCCGGCCCGACCACCGGGGCGGGCCGGGGCCGGCGGGAGGGCCGCCGGGTGTGGTCGGCGGCCCGGTGGCCACTGGATACCCTGGACCCCATGACGTCGCACCAGAACACCCAGACCATGAAGCCCGCGACCGCGGCGAAGAAGCTGGGTGTCTACCTTGAGGCCACCCCCGCCGAGTTCCGTGAGGGTGTCGTCTCGCGTTCCGAGCTGAGCGCGCTCCAGGCCGACCCGCCCGAGTGGCTGCGGAAGCTGCGGAGCGAGGGCCCCCACCCCCGGCCGGTGGTGGCGGCGAAGCTCGGTGTGTCCATCGCGGGCCTGCGGCGCGGCGGCGTGGACGAGGCGCTCACCACGGAACGGATCGAGGAGCTGAAGCGGGAGCGCCCCGAGTGGCTGGAGCGGGAGCGGACAGTGCAGGCCGACGTCCGCAAGGAGGCCGCGCGGGTGAGGAAGCTCCACGAGGAGCGCGCCGAGCGCGCCTCGGGCGACTGACCGGCGCGTCCGGCGGGCGCCCCGGTCTCACCCGCCGGTGCCCGCCCCCCGCCGGGCGCGGGCGTACGCGGTCATCAGCGGCACCGGGTCGTCCCGGAACAGCGCGCGTCCGGCGGCGGTCCGCGCCTCGCGCTCCGGACCCGGCGCCGTGAGCCGCCGCAGGGAGGCGAGCAGGGCCGCGCCGTTGCCGGCGAGGTCGGAGACGCCCAGGTCCGCCATCCGCCGTACGCCGTCCGCTCCGTGCCCCGGTATCGGGCGGTGGCCGATGACCGGCAGCCCGGCGGCGAGGGCCTGCACGGCGGTCTGCCCGGCGGCGTTGTCGATCAGCGCGCGGGCGGCCCGCAGCAGGCCGGGCATGTCGCCGACCCAGCCCAGCGCGAGCACACCCGGGGTGCCCGACAGCTCGCCCCGCAGCCGGTCGTTGGCCCCGCAGAGCACCACCGCCAGATAGCCGTGCGCGGCCAGCAGCCGGACCGTGGCGTCCAGGCGCGAACCGACCCCCCAGGCCCCGGCGGACAGCACGACGGGCACCCGGCCGGGGCCGTGCCGCGCGAGGAACAGCCGCCAGGTGTCGCCCGGCCCGCCGGAACCGGGGCCGCCGCCGGTACCCGCTGTCGGACCGGCGGACCGCCCGGTGCCGGGCGGACTTCCGCCGTCGCTGCCGCCGGCGCCCGGCGCGTCCGGTGCGTCCGGTGCGTCCGGCGCGTCCGGCGCGTCCGGCGCCGCGACCAGGGCGAGGGCGGGCCCGGTGGAGGCCGCCGGTGCCCCCGCCCCGGCGTCGGGCGTCAGGAACCCGGGGGCCACCACCGGACCGCAGACGGTGGCCGGTGCGCCGGTGGCGCGCCGCACCTCGCGGGCCGCGTCCGGCGTCAGGCACAGGTAGTGGTCGTTGCCGGGGTGCAGCCACTGGCGGTGCACGGCGAAGTCGACGACCAGGACCACGCTGGGCACCGGCAGCAGTCCGCGGGCCCGCAGATGGCCGGTGAGCTGGGCGCCGAGGTGGAAGACCGGCACCACCGCGTCCGCCTCCCACGCCGCGGCCAGCCGCCGCAGCCGCCCGCCCGCCAGCCGGGCCAGCGGCGTGCCGCCGGGGCGTCGGCCCGGCCCGGGGCGCAGGAACAGGCGGTACACCGCGCCGTAGGCCCAGGGAGCGTGCCGGACCGAGCCCCGGTAGAGGAAGCGCAGGGCGCGGCCGAGCCCGAACGGCAGGAGCGCGAGGACATCGGTGACCAGCGCGTCACCACCGCCCTCCCGGGCCCGGCGGGCCACCTCGGCGGCGACCGTGTCGTGCCCGGCGCCCATGCTCGCGCTGACCACCAGCAGGCGGCCGGGGCGCCGCGCGGGCGCCGCGGGCCCCGTCCCGGACGCCGGTGAGCTGGGAGGATGCACGGTGCGTCAGGTAGCCCGGAACGATGCGGTCAAACCATGACGGGAGCGGGTGATCCGGTCACGCCCCGCCGGGTCCCGCCCCGGCACCTGCTCCCGTCCCCGGCCCCGGCACCTGCTCCCGTCTCCGTCCCCGGCCCCGGCCCCGGCCCCGGCCCCGTCTCCGTCTCCGTCTCCGTCTCCGTCTCCGTCTCCGTCTCCGGGCATGCTCGGTGGCCCGCCGGTCGGGTCCGACGGCCCGTCGGGGCCACGCGGGGAGCGGTCCGGGAGGCCCCGGGGCACGGTCGCCGGCTCGCGCGATGCCCGGTCCGCGGCCAAGGTGGGTGCCATGGTCCACGCGTTCTCCCGCACCCGGCCCGGCCCCCGGCCGGGACGGGCCGCCGCGCCCGACGCCGGCCGCGCCCGGCCCCGGGGTCCGGACGGCGGTCCCGGCATCCGCACCCGCACGGCCCTGGTGACGGGGGCGTCCTCGGGCATCGGCGCGGCGGTGGCCCGCAGGCTCGGGGACGACGGCGGCTGGCGGCTGGTGCTCAGCGGGCGCGATCCCGACCGGCTGCGCGACGTGGCCGAGGAGGCGCGGGCCACCGCCTTCGCCACCGACCTCACCCTGCCGGGCGCCGACCGGCTGCTCACCGACTTCACCCAGGCCACGGTCGGCCCGGTGGACCTGCTGGTGGCCGGCGCCGGGATCGGCTGGGCGGGGAAGTTCCACGACATGCCCCCGCACGCCATCGACGAGGTCTTCGGCATCGACGTCCTGGCCACCCTGCGGCTGGTGCGGCTGCTGCTGCCGGGGATGGTGGAGGCGGGCTCGGGGCGGGTGGTGCTCATCGGCTCCCTCGCGGGGGCGGTCGGGGTGCGCGGCGAGGCCGTGTACTCGGCCGCCAAGGCCGCGCTCGGCACCTTCGCGGACTCGCTCCGCTACGAACTGCGAGGCACCGGGGTGGGCGTCACCCATGTGGTGCCGGGGGTCGTGGACACACCGTTCTTCGAGCGCCGCGGGGCGCCCTACCGGCGCTCCCGGCCCCGTCCGGTGCCCGCCGAGCGGGTGGCCGACGCGGTGCGCGACGCGGCCGTCCGGGGCCGCGACGACGTGTACGTGCCGGGCTGGCTGCGGCTGCCGTGCCGGGTCCGGGGCACAGTGCCGGGGCTGTACCGGCGGCTGGCCACGCGGTTCGGATGACATACCGGGCGAGGGACCGGGGAGCGGGACCGACGGGGGGCCGGGGGCCGGGCCGGGGCACGGGCCGCGCGGGGTGGCGGGGAGCGGGCCGGGAAGGACCGCGGGACTCGGGGAGTGCGCGCCGGTGACCGTTCCCACCGTCGTCCTCGCGCTGCTCGCGGCCCTGTGCAACGCGGCGGCCTCGGTGCTCCAGCGCCGGGCGGCGGCCCAGGACGAGGAGCGGGCCGGGGCCGCCCACACCGTGGTGCGCTCACTGCTGCGGCTGGTCCGCGACCGGTACTGGCTGGGCGGCGCGGCGCTGCTCGCGGTGACGGCGGTGCTCCAGTCGGCGGCGCTGGCGGTGGGCAGCCTGTCCGTGGTGCAGCCGCTGATGGCGACCGAACTGCTGTTCACACTGGCCGTGGGCAGCGCGGTCTTCCACCGTCGCCCGGACCGGCGGACCTGGCTGGCGTTCGCGGCCCTGGCGGTGGGGCTGGCGCTGTTCCTCGGCGCGGCCGCGCCCTCGCCGGGCCGGGACACGGCGGTTCCGGGACGGTGGGGCTGGGCGGGCCTGGCGCTGTTCGGCGCGATGGCCGGGTTCACGGCCGTGGGGCGACTGGTGCGGGGCGCCCCCCGGGCGGCCCTGTTCGGGTCGGCGTCGGCGGTGGGCTTCGGCGGAACGGCGGGGCTGATGAAGGAGGTAACCGGGCGGCTTCCGCAGGGGGCGGGCGCGGTGCTCACCCAGTGGCCGCCCTACGCCACGGCCGGGCTGGGGATGCTCAGTTTCCTGTTGCTGCAGAGCGCGCTGCGGGCCGGGACCCTGGCCGCCTCCCAGCCGACGCTCACCCTCGGGGACGCGCTGACCAGCGTCGCCCTCGGCTGGGCCCTGTTCGGCGAGCAGATCGCGCTCGGCGTGCGGGTGCTCCCGGAGCTCACCGGCGCGGCCCTGATGGGTCTGGGCAGCATCGGCCTGGCCGGCGCCCCATCGGTGCACGGTGCCTGGGACACTGCCCCGCCGGTCCGCGCGGGCCCCGCGCCGGGACGGCGGGGCCGGAAGCGGGAGGACGGGTGACGGAGGGGGCGAGGGCCGACGGGGCGGGAGGTCACGGCCGGCCGGGCGGTATGCGGAGCGGGGCAGGGCGGCAGGGGGCAGGGACAGGAGGGCTTCGGGCCCAGGTTCGGGGGTGCGGGGTGCGACGCCGGAGACGGGAGGCATGGTGAGCGGCACGCGTGCGGTGACCGGGGCGGCTGGAGCATGGAATCGGGGGCGCTCCGGACGGGCGGTGCGGTACGCCGCCGTGCCGGTGGCGGCCGGGCTGGCGCACATCGGGACGGCGGGCACCTGGCTGCCGGGTGTGCGGCGGCGCTGGTTCCCCGGGCTGGCCGGGCAGGGCAGCCCCGGGCACGTCGCGCTGACCTTCGACGACGGCCCCGATCCCGCGTCCACCCCGCGCTTCCTGGACGTCCTGGACACGCTCGGTGTCAGGGCCACCTTCTTCGTCCTCGGCGAGAACGTAGTACGGCATCCCGCCCTCACCCGCGAGCTGGTGCTGCGCGGGCACGAAGCCGCCGTGCACGGCTGGACGCACAGCCGCCCGTGGCGTCCGTCACCCCGGCGGGACGCCGAGGAGGTACGGCGTGCGGCCGACGCGCTGGGCCGGGCCACCGGGAGCGCGCCGCGCTGGTACCGCCCGCCCTACGGCATCCTCACCTCCGGACGCTGGGCCGCCGCCCGCCGGGCCGGGCTCCGTACGGTGCTGTGGACCGCGTGGGGCGAGGACTGGCGGCGGGACGCCACGCCGGAGTCGGTGCGGTCGACGGCCGCCGCCGGTCTGCGCGACGGCGGAACGCTGCTGCTGCACGACACGGACCACGCCTCCGCCGCCGGGAGCTGGCGGGCGGCCCTGGGCGCCCTCCCGGACATCGTGTCCGACTGCCGCTCGGCCGGCCTGACGGTGGGCTCCCTGGGCGAACACGGGTTGACGGAAGACGGTCCGCCGGGCCCCGCGCGGCCGCTCCGGGCGGGACCCGTGAGGGGGTGACCGGCCGACCGGACCGCACGGGGGGCGGGGCGCTGGGGGGAGGCGTGGGCTCGTAGGGGGCGGAGGCGGGCAGACCCGTAGGGGACCCGAGACCCCGCAGAGGACCCGAGAACCCCGTAGAGGACCCGGGACCCGTAGGGGCGGGCGGACCCTTGGGGGACCTCGGGCCCGTAGCAGGCTCTGGGGCCGCAAGGGGCGGAGAGTGCCCGAGGGCCGGGGGCACTCTCCCCGTGAAGTCCGGAAGCCGTGGGGAACCGGGGCCGTGGGGGACGGCAGGGGCCGAGAGGCCCGGACGGGGCGCGTCGGTCCGCGGGAGGTCGAGCGGGCGCGGGAGATCCTTGGCCTGCGGCTCCCCGAGGCGTTGCTGGAGTCCCCGGCGTGCCACGACGGGATGCGGTACGAGGACATGACCTCCCGGAGAGGACTCCCCGGGGCGTGACCGGGATCGTCGGGTTCTGGCAGATGCCCATGGGGATACTCCAGGAGGAGGAACGGGACCCGGGCGTACCGGTGTTGCCCGAGGACGGCGAGGAGCCGTGGTGGCATCCGCGGTGGATTCCCCGGGCACACGGCAACGGGGACGCGCGGATCATCGACACGCGGGAGGGACCGCACCAGGGGCGGATCGGCAGGCAGTGGCACGACGGCTCGGGTGGCTTCAGCCGCAGCCTGCCCTCGCTGTCCGCGTATCTCGGTGCCGTCGCGGACGTCCTGGAGCGGGGAGGGACGATCGGCTCCGTGGCCGCCTTCGCCCACGGGCCCTTCGACGACGGGGAGCGGGAGCTGTACCGGCCGCCGCTGGACCCGCCGAAGAGTTCGCCCTACGCCCCCGTGGGGATGCCCGCGCCCGCGGCACCGCCGCCGCGCTGAGCGGCGCGGCCCCGTCGCCGCCCGCCCCGCTCAGCCCCCGGCGGCCGCGAACGCCTCGCGGACGGCGGGTCCGTCGGAGCCGTGGGCGAGGAGGGCGTGGAGCAGGAGCCGCGCCTGGTGGGGCCCGAGGTCACCGGCGCCGATCAGTCCCCGTTCGAGGAGGTCCTTCTCGGAGCCGGGGAAGCCGTAGGTGCCGGACAGGACCGGCCCGTTGCCGATGCGGGAGGCCAGGACCACGGGGACGCGGGACGCGAGCCGGGAGAGCGGCCCGACGAGGCGCTCCGGGACGTGCCCGGCCCCGAGCGCCCCCACCACGAGGCCGTCGCAGGCCCCCTGCCAGGAGTCCAGCAGCACACCGTCGTCGCCCAGGGTCACGGTGTACAGCCCGACGCGGGCCTCGCGGACGGGCGGTCCGATCAGGACGCCGCGCGGCGGGAGGCCGCCCAGGAGGCGCACCCGGTTCTCCACGATCCGGGCGACGGGTCCGCAGGACGGGGAGGTGAAGGCGGCGGGGCTGGTGGTGTGGGACTTGCGGACGGCGCGCGCCGCGTGCACCTCGTCCCCGAGGACCACGAGGCAGCCGGCGCCCCTGAGGGCGGGCGCGGCGGCGGCGAGCACCGAGGCGTGCAGGTTGGCCGGGCCGTCGGCGCCGGGCAGAGTGGGGTTGCGCATCGCTCCGGTGACGACGACCGGCTGTTCGTGACCGTGGCGGAGGCCGAGGAGGAAGGCGGTCTCCTCGATGGTGTCGGTGCCCTGGGTGACGACCACGCCGTCGGTGCCGCCGCCGTCCAGCTCCGCCTCGATGACGGCCGACAGTTCGGCGAGGTCGTCGAAGGTCAGCGAGGCCCCGGGCAGCCGCCGGACGTCCCGCGCCCGGACACCGATGCCACTGGCGGCCAGGGCGGGTACGGCGGCGAGGAGTTCACGGGCCGGGAGCGCGGGGACGACGCCGCCGGTGGCGGGGTCGGTGGTTATGGCGATGGTCCCGCCGAGGGAGAGGACCAGCACGTTCCGGACGGGCTCCGTCATGTTTCCTGCTCTCCCTCTTCCGGCACCGCCGGGCGCGCTGTCCCGGTCCTTCCGACGTCCGGCGTCCGGTGTCGGCGGCCTGTGGGTCCCGCCGTCGCGTCCGGCCGCCCCACCCCGGCCCGGTACCTGACCGAACGGTCCCGTCGGCCGGGCCGGACGGCCGTCGCACCGGCCGGCGTCCCGGACCCCGTGCGGGCCGCCCGCGCGCCTGCGCCGGGGCACTCCCGATGCTAGCCGCGCGGGCGCGGTCGGCCACCTGGACCGGGCACCCGGACCCGGCACGCGAGGGCCGGTCGGGCCGGGGGCACGCCGACAGGGTCCCCTCGGCCGGGGGGCGGGAAGGGGCGGCCGGGAGGCGGGACAAGGCGGCCGGGGTCGGGTGGATGGGGCGCCGTGCCCTCCGGTCCCGCCCCTCCGCTTCCGGGGCCGGGCCCACGTGATTCCCTCGGCGCCCGCGACGGCGGGAGACACCGCTGGAGTCGGTGTCCACGACCACGCACGAGGCGGTGGGTCCGTCCATCGGCGCCGGGGACGGACGCGGGCGGGGCACCCGGCAGGCGTCCTGCGGTCGTCACCCGGCGTGCCGCGCGGCATGTCGGGGACGGTCGCGGCCCGTTGGGGCGGTCGTGCGAGCCCGGTCGGCCGAACACCCGGAGGCGTTTCGCGACGCCGGCCTCCTTCGGGCCAACGCCCTTACTTCGAGGGTGGGTTGTGCCGGGCGGGCCGCCCGGGGAGGACGGGCTTCCCCGGGGTGCGCGCTCCGCCGAGCGGCCCGTACTCCCGGTCAACCGGAGCGGCCGGGCGCGGGCCGGGCGCGGCCGGGGCGGTTTCCGGTTGCGATCCGCTCCACCGCACGGGCCGCCTCCGGAGTGTGCCCGACGAAGTGCACGTCCCACCGCGCCCCGCGAGCGAGTTCGGCCTCGACGGCACTCCACACGGCGGCGGCGCTCACCCGGTACGGCAGCCCGCCCCGGCCGGAGCCGAGCAGGGGGAAGCAGACCGAGCGCAGCGGCGGGGCGTACCGGGTGTGCTCCTCGGCCAGCAGGGCCAGGGCGCGCGAGGTGGCGCGGGTGACGTCGGCGGGCAGCACGTCGTAGTCGTTGGTGCCGGCCCGGGGCACGGCCACCGCCGCGTGGTAGATCCGGCGCACACCGGCTCCGGCCAGGGCACCGGACCCGGTCGCCGCCACGGTTCCCGGGAGCACCGGGCGGCCACCGGTGGCGTGCCGAGCGGCCCAGGTGCGCAGTTCGTCGTGGACCGGGTCGTCCAGCAGGTCGCCGGTGACACCGCGCACCGAGGCGGCCCGGCGCAGCGATGCGGAGACCGAGGACTTGTACGACTCGGGCAGCGCGAAGTGGGTGTTGACCGGGGAGACCACGACGTCCAGGTCCCGCAGCAGGTCCACCGGGTGGATGTGGAGGGTGAGGCGTGCGCCGCGGTCGCCCGCGAGGACGTCCAGGGTCCGGTGGGTGGCGCCCTCCCGGTCGGCCCCGTCCGGTTCGCCGCCGCCCTCCGCGAGTTCCACGATGTGCTCGGCGACCTGCCCCAGCACCATGACCTCGTGGTGCTTGCGGAAGCGCTCCACGCTCACCCGGTACACCTCGGCCGCGCGGGCCCGCCGGGAGGAGGCCGGCCAGTCCCGGGTGCCCTGGGCGAGACCGAGGGTGTACTCGGCGGCGGTGCGCAGGGTGCCCGGGTCGAGCCGTTCCACCGCGCGGCGGAGCAGCGCCTCCACGGCGCCCTCGCGGGGCCGGGTGGCCGTGAGCCCGGCCGCGGCCGCTTCGAGGAGGGGCAGGTCGTCGCGGCCGCGCAGCCGCAGCGGCCCCGCCCTCCGGACCACCTGTAATTCCGCGAGTACCGAGGCGTGTTCAAGGGACGGCGGTGCCATGCCGACCACCATGGCACCGGACGCCGCGCCGGGACAAGCCGACGGGCGGCCCGCACGGGGAAGGCGCACCCGGGGCACCGGCCGAGGCGTCCCGGGAGCCGGGCTCCGGCGCGGCCCAGGTATCCCGGATCAGCGGCGCGCGGGTTCCCGGGCGCCCCGGACGGAGCGGTCCCGGGGCGCCCGGTCCCTGTCGCTCTCCTCGTCCTCCTCCACTGCCGCTCCCCACGCCTCACGGACCGCCGCCGTCCGGTCCCGTGAGGCGAGGGGGCAGCGATGGCGGCGGCCCCTTCGGGTGCCTCCCGGCCGACGCCCGGTCACCGTGCGGAGCCCGCCCCGGTGGCGCCGGGACCGGTCCCCCGGCGGCACGCGCCCGGCCCCGCGCGCCCCGTTCCCGGTGCCCCCGGCTCCCCCGGTGCCCCCAGGTCCCCGCGCATCGCGCGCCGCAGCTCACGCAGCGCCTCCCACAGGGCGTCGATCTCCCCCGGTACGGCGTCGAGCGCGTCGCCGGGCCGGGGCGTGCCGTCGTCCAGCCGCCGCAGCTTGCCGTAGAGCGCGCCGAGCGCGTGCGCGACCTCCCCGGCCGGGGCGAGCACGGGGTCGGGCAGCCGCATCTGCGCCTCGGCGTACGCGTCCCGGTGCAGGTCCCGGGCCCCGGTGAGGCGCGGACGCACCGCATCGGTGTCCTCCGGGCGGCCGATCGCGTGCAACTGGTCGGTGAGGGCGGCCAGATACTGCCGGGAGGCGGCGTTGAGGGCGACGTAGCAGTCGCGCCGCTCCCCGACCTCCCGCGCGCGCTCCCGCGCCCGCTCGGCCCGCTCCTGCTCGCGCCGTCGGCTGCGCTCGGCCGCGCGCTGGGTGAGCAGGGCCGACAGCAGGGTCCCGATCACCCCGACGACCGCCACGACCAGCGCCCCCGAGCCGTCGACGTCCATCACCGCACCCCCCGTCCGATGGCTGCTCCCACCGAACCAGCACCGGGAGGCCGGGGGAATGCCCCGCCCCGGCCCCGCCCGCCCTTCGCCCGGCCCCCGCCCAGGCGGGAGGGCTCCCGCGGGCGGCGGCACCGCACGGCGCGGGGGGGGGACCTCACCGGAACCCGGAACACGCCCCGGAGCCCGGGGTGTTCGCGCTCAGCCCGGGAGAAGCGGCCGCTCGGAGCCGTCGGGGTTGTCGGTGCCGGTGTCCACCGGCTCGCGGATGGGCCGGAGCGGCTCGACGGTCGGCTCGGCGAGCGGGGCACCTGTTCCCCGCCCCGCCTTGCGGCTGTTCGGCATGCGACGGACCACCCGCGTGAGACGATCGCGCTCGGCGGGTCGATCGGACCCGGACGAACGAACTCCCGCACATGACATGGAACATGACGTCTCATCGGCAACGGTGAAGTGAGGTTCGGCATGACGCCCACGGCTCGACTGCATCTCAGCCCGGAACTGCCCGCTCTGCTGGACCGGATCGACACCGTGGGCAGATCGCTCGACGCGGACGCCGACGCCGCGGAGGACCTCGGCAGACTCCCCGAGCACAGCGCGCGGGCCCTTCTGGACACGGGAATCGTCCGGGCGGAGTTGCCGGAGAGTCTCGGCGGACACGAGTTCGCCCCTCTGCAACTGATCGAGACGGTCGAGCGGCTCAGCTACCACGACGCGGCGGCCGGCTGGACGATGTTCGCACTGCAACTGGTGACCGGCTCCACGGCGGCCTACATCGGGGACGCGGCGGCGGCAGACCTGTTCCCCGACGTCGCCGGCGGGGAGTACGCGCTGGTCGCCGGGCACGGCGCCCGGCCCGGCCGGGCCGTTCCGGTGAAGGACGGCTATCTGGTCAGCGGCAACTGGCAGTTCGCCTCCGGAATGGCGCACGCCACCCACGTCCACAGCCTGATCCAGGTCGAGGACACCGGGGAGATGCGGGTCCTCGTCATGCCGAAGTCGCAGGTCTCGCTCGACGGCAACTGGGACGTGCTCGGGCTGCGCGCCACGCACAGCGTCGACTACCACTGCCACGACGCGTACGTCCCGCACGAGTACACCTACCCCGCCACCACGACCACCCCGGTCAACGGTGGCGCCGTCTACCGCCTCGGTCTGGTCGACTTGGCCGCGATCGGGCACACCGGCTGGGCACTCGGCGTCGGACGGCGGCTGCTGGACGAGCTGAAGGGGGTTGCCCGGGCCCGCGCCGGAACGCGCGGTGCCGCCGTCGACACCTCCCAGTTCCACGCGGAGTACGCGACCGCGGAGGCCCGGCTCCGGGCCGCCCGCGCGTGGGCGGCGGAGGTGTGGCACGACGTCGAAGCCGCTCTCGACTCGGGCGACCCGCTCACCACGGACCAGGAGACGCTGCTGCGCCTCGTCCTCAGCCACGTGACGTCGACCGCGCGGGACGTGGGCGGCACGGTCCACCGCTGGGCGGGCTCGGCGGCGATCCGCCGCGGCCCGATCGACCGCTTCCTGCGCGATCTCAACACCGGGACCCAGCACATCACCGCGGGTCCGGTGGTGCTCCAGAGCTGCGGAGTGTGGCTCAGCGGCGCCCGGCCCGAGGCACGATGGAGCTTCCTCGACCTGGCCTAGACCTGGCATGGTGACGCCGCGCCGGGCCGTCCGTGTCGACGGGCGACCCGGTCCTCAGGTGACCTGCGAGGGGATTCGGCCCGTCGGCCGTTTCCGTCGCGGCTCGCGCGGGACAGGGAAGCCCCGCGATCGAGCACGGCACCGGTCTCCCGGCTCACGTGCCCCCCTCCAGCCGGTGGTCCGGCCGGTCCGACGACGACGCCGGCGCGGGCCCCGAACCGGACATCGTCCGCGGGACGGGCCCGGGCCGACCGCGAGGTGAGCCGGACCTCACGCGCCCAGGAACGACAGACGCACCTGACGCTCGGGGTTGTCGGTGTTGGTGTCCACCAGGCACACCGACTGCCAGGTGCCGAGTTGGAGGCGGCCGTCGACCACCGGGAGGGTGGCGTGCGGGGGGACGAGGGCGGGCAGGACGTGGTCACGGCCGTGGCCGGGGGCACCGTGGCGGTGCTGCCAGCGGTCGTCGGCGGGGAGCAGCGTGTGCAGGGCGGTCAGCAGGTCGTCGTCGCTGCCGGCGCCGGTCTCGATGATCGCGACCCCGGCGGTGGCGTGCGGCACGAAGACGTTGAGCAGGCCGTCGCGGCCCGCCGCCGCCTCGCGCAGGAAGGACTCGCAGTCGCCGGTGATGTCGGCGACCCGCTCGGCGGAGCCGGTGGTGAGGTCGAGGACTCGGGTGGTGAAGGCATCGGGCATGGCCCCCATCCTGGCGCATGCGCCTCCGCCCCGCCCGGGGCGCACCGGGCCGCGCCCGTCCGGTGGCGGCGCGGCCCGTTCGGAAGCCCGGCGCGGTGCGCGAACCCGGTCGTCGGCCCACGCCCGGTCCGCCCGCGCCCCCGCCACCACCCCCGCCACCCCAGGGGAAGATCCGCGACGATCGGGCGGTTGGTAGAAGCGTGAACGATGTGCGTGAGGTTGAGGTCGTCGTCATCGGTGCCGGGCAGGCGGGGCTGGCCGGCGCCTACCACCTGCGGCGCACCGGGTTCGAGCCGGAGCGCGACTTCGTGGTGCTGGACCACTCCCCCGGCCCCGGCGGCGCCTGGCAGTTCCGCTGGCCGTCGCTGACGTACGGCAAGGTGCACGGGATGCACGCCCTGCCGGGCATGGAGCTGACCGGCGCCGATCCCGCGCGCCCGTCCGCCGAGGTCGTCCCCGCGTACTTCGCGGCCTACGAGCGCGCCTTCGACCTGCGCGTGCGCCGGCCCGTCGACGTGGAAGCGGTGCGGGAGGGCGGCGACGGGAGACTGCGGGTCGAGACGTCGGACGGGGTGTGGTCGACCCGGGCGCTGATCAACGCCACCGGCACCTGGGACCGGCCGTTCTGGCCGCGCGTCCCCGGCCAGGAGACCTTCCGCGGACGTCAGCTGCACACCGCCGGGTACAAGGGGCCCGGGGAGTTCGCCGGGCTGCGGGTCGTCGTGGTCGGCGGGGGCGCCTCCGCCACCCAGCACCTCCTGGAGACCGCTCCGCACGCGGCGGCCACCACCTGGGTCACCAGGCGTCCGCCCGTGTTCCGCGAGGGACCGTTCGACGAGGAGGCGGGGCGGGCGGCGGTCGCGCTGGTGGAGGAGCGGGTGCGCCGGGGGCTGCCGCCGATGAGCGTGGTGTCGGTGACCGGACTGCCGCTCAACGACGCGATCCGGGAGGGACTGCGGTCGGGCGTGCTGGACCGGCTGCCCATGTTCGAGCGCGTCACCCCCGACGGGGTGGAGTGGGGCGACGGGCGGCGGATCGAGGCCGACGTGATCCTCTGGGCGACGGGCTTCCGGGCCGCCCTCGGCCATCTGCGCCCGCTGCGGCTGCGCGCGGCGGGCGGTGGCATCCGGCTGGAGGGGACGCGCGCCGCCGCCGACCCGCGCGTCCATCTCGTCGGCTACGGCCCCTCCGCCAGCACCATCGGCGCCAACCGGGCCGGGCGCGCGGCCGTACGGGACATCAGGCGGCTGCTGTCCGCACCGGAACCGGCCGCCGCGTGAGAACGCCGCCGCGCGCGGCCGCGTCCGGTCACCCGGCCGCGGCCCTCTCCTCCGGCGACGCGCTCCGCCGCGCCCGGTCGGCCTCCTCCAGATCGCGCCGGTGCCGGGCGAGGTCGGCGGTGAACCGGGTGTCGCCCGGCCGGACGGTGACGAAGTACAGCCAGTCGCCCGGGGCCGGCTCGACGGCGGCGCGCATCGCGTCGGCGCCGGGGCCGGCGATCGGGGTCGGCGGCAGCCCCATGCGCCGGTACGAGTCGTAGGGGCTGTCCTTGCCGGTGTCCTCGGTGGTGGGGGCGAGCGCGGGGCGGCCCAGCGCGTAGTTGAGGGTGGAGTCCATCTGGAGGGGCATGCCGCGCTCCAGCCGGTTGAGGATCACCCGGGCCACCTTGCCCATGTCGTCCTTGGTGGCGGCCTCGGTCTGCACGATGCTGGCGATGGTCACGGCCTGGTAGACGTCGAGGGCGTTGCGCTGGGCCCCGGCGGCCACCGGCGCGCCGTGGAACGCCTTGTTCGCCCGGCCGACCATGGCCGTCAGCATCTTCTCCGGGGTCGGCTTCCCGCCGAGCGGATAGGTGCCGGGGAAGAGATAGCCCTCGGGGTTGCCGTCGGCCTCCTCGGGCAGTTCCAGCTCCGCCGCCGCGACGGACTTGCCGGTGGTGCCGGGCGCCAGGTCCAGGGCCTCGTCGATGCTCTCGTAGACCTGGGCGGCGCGCCGCCCCTCGGGGACGACCAGGGAGGCCGGTTCCGTGTCACCGCCGCCGCCCAGGGCGAGCAGTGGCACCGCCGCGGCGGTCACGGCCACCACGATCCCGGCGGCGACCAGGGCGACGCGGCCCCGGCGCGTCAGCCGGACCCCGGGCCGGGTGCGGCGCGCGGCGCGCGCGGCCCGGGTGGTGCGTGCCGTGCGCGGGTAGCGGGAGTCCCGGGCGCTTCGTCCACGGGTGCGCGCGCCGTGTGCGCCGCCCGCTCGCCGGGTCCCGGAACCGCCGCGCGCGTCCGCCGCGCCCCCGGCGCGCTCCGCGCTCCACTCGCTCCCCGTGCCCCTTGCGCCCCGTGACGGAGTGTTCTTGTGCATGCGGGCACGGTAACCCCGGCAGCGGGAGAAACCCGGCATATCTTCATCTTGTCGACCCCGGTCGCGGCCCCGCCGCTGGACCCGCCACTCGGCTCCTGACCCAGCTCCGGGCCGGGTCCGTTCCCGCCTCGGCACCCGGCTCCGGGCCCGGTCCGCGGTCCCGGATCGTGACCCCGACCGTGGTCACCGATCAGGGAACCGGCCGGGAGCCGGGTCAGGAGCGCGTCGGTTCGAGGGCGGACCCCGGGGAGGACCCCGAGGGGTCCGGGCCGGCGGACTCCGGGAACACCACCGGCTCCGGGACGGGCACCACGGCGAGCCCCACCGGCTCCGGGCCCGGGACGGCCGCCGGTTCCCCCACGGCCTCCCCGCGCACCAGCGCCGCGTAGCGCCCGTCCCGTTCCAGCAGTTCCTCGTGCGTCCCCCGTTCCACCAGGCGCCCGGAGTCCAGGACCACGATCTGGTCGGCGTCCCGGACGGTGGACAGCCGGTGGGCGATGGTGAGGGTGGTCCGGTTGGCGGACAGGGCGTCGATGGCGGTCTGCACGGCGGCCTCGGTGCGCGTGTCCAGGGCGCTGGTCGCCTCGTCGAGGATGAGGACGGGCGGGTCCCGCAGAATCGTGCGGGCGATGGCGAGGCGCTGCTTCTCCCCTCCGGAGAAGCGGTGTCCGCGCTCGCCGACGACCGTGTCGTAGCCGTCGGGGAGGGCGGCTATGTGGTCGTGGATCTGCGCCGCCCGCGCCGCCTCCTCCAGCTCCCCGTCGGTGGCGTCGGGCTTGGCGAAGCGCAGGTTGTCGGCGACCGAGGCGTGGAAGAGGTACGTCTCCTGGGAGACGACGCCGACCGCGCGGGCCAGGGTGTCGAAGTCGAGGTCGCGCACGTCGACGCCGTCGAGTGTGACCCGGCCGCCCGTGACGTCGTACAGGCGCGGCACCATGTGGCCGAGGGTGGACTTGCCGGCCCCGGTCGGGCCCACCACGGCGAGGCTGCCGCCCGCGGGGACGGTGACGTCGACGCCGTCCAGGACCGGGCGGCCGTGGGCCTCGTAGCGGAACTCGACGCCCTCGAACCGGATCTCGCCCCTGACCCGGTCGAGACGGGCCGCGTCCGGCCGTTCGGTGATGTCGGCCGGCAGGTCGAGGTACTCGAAGATGCGCTGGAAGAGCGCGAGCGACGTCTGGATCTGCACACCGGTGGAGAGCAGGCTCACGGCCGGGCGGAACAGCCCCTGCTGGAGCGAGACGAAGGCGACGACGGTGCCGAGGGAGACCTCCGGGCCGCCGAGCCGGAGCGCGATGCCCGCGGTCCAGTAGATGACGGCCGGCATGGCGGACATGACGATGGTGATGACCGCCATGCGCCAGCGGCCGGCCATGCTGGCGCGCACCTCCAGGTCGACCAGTTGCTCGGACTCGTCGGCGAAGGAGCGGGTCAGCGAGTCGGATCGGCCCATGGTGCGGCCGAGCAGGATCCCGCTGACGGAGAGGGACTCGGTGACCGTGGCGGCCATGGCGGCCATCTGCTTCTGCCGCCGGGTGGTGATCCTGCGGCGCTCCCGGCCCACCCGCCGGCTGATCCACACGAACACCGGCAGCAGGAGCAGGGAGACCGCGGTCAGCCGCCAGTCGAGGACCAGCATGGCCACGACGGTGGCGACGACGGCGGTGAGGTTGGAGACCAGCGAGGTCGCCGTGGAGGTGACGGTGGCCTGCATGCCGCCGATGTCGTTGGCGATGCGGGACTGGACCTCGCCCGTGCGGGTGCGGGTGTAGAAGGCGAGCGACATGCGCTGCAGCCGGTCGTAGACGGCGGTGCGCAGATCGTGCATGACCCGCTGGCCGACCGTCGTGGAGATCAGCGTCTGCAGCACGCCGAAGACGCTGGTCAGGACGGCACCGGCGATCATGCCCAGGGCGAGCAGGCTCAGCAGCCCGGTGCGGCCCCGCGGGATCGCGACGTCGAGGATCTCCCTGAGCAGGAACGGTGTGGTGACGGAGACCAGTGACGCGGCGCCGACGAGCAGCCCCACGACGGCCAGACGCCCCCGGTAGGGGCGGAAGAGTCCGAGGATGCGGCGCATCTGCCGGGGCTGCCCTCCCGCGTCGGCGGGCGGGGTCCAGGCGGGTTCACGGTCGGGACGCATGGGCTCCTACGGGGGTCGGTGGCGACGCCGGACGGCCCGGCGGATCACCCTCATTGTTACCTCACTTCATAATGAATGTCGTCCTGATAATGTTCCCGGCATGACCGCCCCCGATCCCGACGGCCTCCTCGCCGAGCAGTTGCTGCGGCTCACCCGCCGGGTGCACCGCATCCAGAAGCGCCACCTGGAGTCGCGCGAGCTGGGCATCACCCCGGCCCAGGGCCGCCTGCTCCGCACCCTGGCGCACTACGGGTCGCCGCCGCGCATGGCCGACCTGGCGGCGCGCCTGGAGGTGGTGCCCCGCGCGGTGACCTCCCTGGTGGACGGGCTGGAGCGAGCGGGCGAGGTGCGCCGTGCGCCGGACCCGTCCAACCGGCGGGTCGTCCGGATCGAACTGACCGACGAGGGGCGCGCGACCCTGCGCGAACTGCGCGCCGCGCGCCGTCGCGCCGCCGAGGAGATCCTCGCCCCGCTCACCGCAGAGCAGCGCGCGCTGCTCGGCGGGCTGCTGGACACGCTGGTCGACGGGTCGCCCGGCACGGGCTGAGTCCTCACCGGCTGAGTCCTCACGGGATGGGAGCCCATGGGGCCGCGCCCGGCCCGGGGCCGGGGCCGGGCGCGGGCGTGCCACGGCCGTCGACGGGGGCCGGGCGGGGGCCGACCGCCGCGGCGGGAGCGCCACCGCCGGGCAGAAGCCCCGGCCCGGCTACGCCGCCAGTTCGGCCCGGTCCCCCATCACCACCACGGGACGCTTCCCCGGGTCCAGGGTGCGCAGCAGGTACTCCATGCCCGCCCGGGACAGACTGACGCAGGCCGAGGTGCCGCTGCCGTGGTCCATGTGCAGCCAGATGCTCCCGCCCCTGGCAGCGCCCTGCGGACGGGTCGGGTCGTTCGGCGGGGTGCCCTTGACCCGGTTGTAGTCGATGGCGATCACGTAGTCGAAGTCGTGCCAGTACGGCTTCGCCCACCAGCGCGGCGCGGCGAAGGACTCCGACCGGGTGTACGGCAGCCCGCCCGGGGACGGGTCGGGCAGCACGCCGCCCGCGTCGCTGAGCGTGAACACCCCGACCGGGCTGCGCTTGTCGTCCTCGCGGTGCTCGGTCGCCCATCCCTTCTTGCCGTTGTGCGCCGCCCAGTCGCGCACCCGGTGCCAGGCCGTGCCCTCCTTCGTGTAGAGCACGACCGTGGAGTCGGCGGAGTCCGGGCCGTCGCCGTAGACCGCGACGACCTGGCGGGAGGCGGCGGGGATGAGCTTCTGGAAGCGGTCGCCGATGCCGGGCACACGGGTCGGGTCGGCGCTCTCCCGCGCGGGCCCGGCGCCGCCGCCCCCAGCGGCCCGGTCCCCGGGGGCGGTGCCGCTCCGGGGCGGGCCGCCTCCGCAGGCGGTCAGGGTGACCAGGAGCAGTCCCAGGGCCGCCGTCGCGACCGTCTTCCGCCGTGCACCACCGCTTCGCATCCGCCCATGGTCCCACCCTCGCGGGGGCCATCGCGCCGCGTCCGCCCGGGAGTTCGCGCGCGACGCCCACCGCTGCGCCCCGAGGCCCCCGCGCGGCCCCGCTCCGGGCCGGGAAAATCGCTTGCTTCCGTGCCCTTTCGACGCGAACCTTTCACGGTTTGCGGCCTCCTGACGCCGCTGCCACCCGGCACGCACCGACACGAGCACTGGGACACGATGCGGATCCAAGACCTCCCCTACTCCGACCCCGGCGTGCCGGACGCGCGTTCGGGTCCCCGACTCCTGTGGTGGCTGTTCCGGAACCAACTGCGCGGCCAGGCCGCCGCGCTGGCCTGGGGACTGCTGCACTTCACCTCGGTCGCCGCCCTGCCGTTCTGCGTCGGGCTCGCCGTCCAGGCCGTGGCGGACCGCTCCGGCGGCCGGCTCGCCCTCGCGGGCGGGCTGCTGGCGCTGTGCTGCGCGGGCAACGCGGTCGGCGACACCTTCCTGCACCGCGCCGCCGTCACCAACTGGATCACCGCCGCCGCCCGCGTCCAGCAACTCCTCGCCCGGAGAACGGCGATGCTGGGCTCCGCGCTGACCCGGCGGGTCGCGGCCGGGGAGGTCGTCGCGGTCTCCACCGGTGACGTGGAGAAGATCGGCTGGTTCGTGGAGGCCGTCTCCCGTTTCACCGCGGCGGCCGTCGCCGTCCTCCTGGTCTGCGTCGGACTGGTCGTCTACCAGCCCGCCCTCGGCGTCGTCGTGGCGGTGGGCCTCCCGGTGCTGGCCCTCGCCGTGCTGCCGCTGCTGCCGCCCGCGACCCGGCGGGCCGACGTCCAGCGCGAGAAGGCGGGGCGCGCCACCGAACTGGCCGCCGACACCGTCGCCGGCCTGCGCGTGCTGCGCGGCATCGGCGGCGAGGAGCTGTTCCTCGACCGCTACCGCGACGCCTCCCAGCAGGTGCGCCGCGCCGCCGTGCGCAGCGCCCGGATGTGGTCCCTGATCGCGGCGATCCAGGTCCTGCTGCCCGGTCTGCTGCTGATCGCCGTCGTCTGGCACGGGGTGAACCTCGCCCGGGACGGCCGCATCGACGTCGGCGGACTGGTCACCGTCTACAGCTCCGTCATGATCCTCACCTATCCGCTGCGGCACTTCGAGGAGATCGCGATGGCCTACGCCTCCTCGCGCCCCTCGGCCAGGCGGGCCGCGCGGGTGCTGTCGCTGGAGCGGGCCACGGACACCGCCGGGTCCAGGGCCGCCGAGGTTCCCGCCGGGGACCTGCGCGACCCCGGGACCGGCCTGCTCGCCCCCTCCGGCCTGCTGACGGCCGTGGTGTGCGGCGACCCGGACGCCGCCGGGCGGCTGGCGGACCGGCTCGGCGGGCATTCCGCGCGGGACGGCGCCTCGGCGCTGCTGGGCGGCGTGCCGCTGGACGAGCTGCCGCTGGCCAGCGCGCGCAGCGCGGTCCTGGTCCAGGACAAGGACCCGGTCCTGCTCTCCGGCACCCTGCGCGAACTGCTCGACGTGCCCGCCTCGGGGAAGGTCGAGGCCGGCGCGGCGCTGGCGGCGGCCCAGTGCGAGGACGTGCTCGCCGCGCTGGCGCAGGGCTCGTCCGGCGCCGAGGACCCGATGGACGCCCGCGTCACCGAGCGGGGCCGTTCGCTCTCGGGCGGCCAGCGCCAGCGCCTCGCCCTGGCCCGGTCCCTGATCACCGACCCGGAGGTGCTCGTCCTGGACGAGCCGACGTCCGCCGTGGACTCGCACACCGAGGCGCGGATCGCGGAGGGCGTACGGGGTCTGCGCGCCGGGCGCACCACCGTCGTGTTCACCTCGTCGCCGCTGCTGCTGGAGCGCGCGGACCGGGTCGTGTTCCTCCACGGCGGCCGGGTGGCCGCCGCGGGCACGCACCGGGAGATGCTGCGGGCCGAGCCCCGGTACCGGGCCGTGGTGACCCGCGACGCCGAGGCGGAGGCCACCGCGTCCGGCGGCGGCACCCCGGCCCCCGCGGAGCGGACCCCCGACGGCGCGCTCGCCGCGGGCGTCGCGCGCCCCGACGCACCGCACCGACTGCGAGAGACCCAGGAGACGGCATGATCGGCGTCGCGCCCCCGTCGTACGACCCGGCGGCCCCGACCTCGGCGAGCACCCTGCCCGTCGGCGCACCCGCCACGGTGCGCGGCTACGTGGCCGAGCTGCTGCGCCGGCACCGGAGCGCGTTCGTGCTGCTCGTCGTCGTGAACACCGCCGCCGTCGTGGCCTCCATGGCCGGGCCCCATCTGCTGGGCGGGCTGGTGGAGCGGGTCTCGGACGGCACGCGGGAGCTGCGTCTCGCCCCGACCGTCGCGCTGTTCGTCGCCGCGCTCGTCGTCCAGGCCGCCTTCGTGCAGCAGGTGCGGCTGCGCGGTGCGGTGCTCGGCGAACGCATGCTGGCGGACCTGCGCGAGGACTTCCTCGTCCGCTCCGTCGGGCTGCCGCCGGGGGTCCTGGAACGGGCCGGCACCGGTGACCTCCTCTCCCGCATCACCACGGACATCGACCGGCTCGCCAACGCCATGCGCGAGGCCGTGCCGCAGCTCGCCATCGGTGTGGTCTGGGTCGTGCTGCTGCTCGGGGGCCTCGTGGTCACCGCGCCGACGCTGGCGCCCGTCGTGCTGCTGGCGGTGCCGCTGCTGGTGATCGGCTGCCGCTGGTACTTCCGCCGGGCGCCGTCGGCCTACCGGTCGGAGGCCGCCGGGTACGCCGCCGTGGCCGCCGCGCTCGCGGAGACCGTGGACGCGGGCCGCACCGTCGAGGTCCACCGCCTCGCCGCCCGGCGCGTGGAGCTGTCCGACCGGCGCGTGCGGGAGTGGACCGCGTGGGAGCGCTACACGCTCTGGCTGCGCTCCGTCCTCTTCCCGGTCGTCAGCGTCACCCATGTGACGGTGCTGGCCTCCGTCCTGCTGATCGGCGGGGTGTTCGTCCTCCAGGGCTGGATCGGCATCGGCCAGCTCACGACGGCGGCCCTGATCGCGCAGATGCTCGTCGACCCGGTCGGCCTGATCCTGCGCTGGTACGACGAACTGCAGGTGGCGCAGGTGTCCCTGGCCAGGCTGGTCGGGGTGCGCGACATCGAGCCGGAGGCCGGTGACCCCTCGCTGGCCCCGGAGGGACGGCGGGTCCGCGCCGAGCGGGTGCGCTTCGGCTATCTGGAGGGCGTGGACGTCCTGCGCGAGGTGTCGCTGGAGGTCGCCCCCGGTACACGGATGGCCCTGGTGGGCCCCTCGGGCGCCGGCAAGTCCACACTGGGCCGCCTGCTCGCCGGGATCTACGGTCCCCGGGACGGCCGGATCACCCTGGGCGGGGCCGAGCTGTCCCGGATGGCCGCCGAGCGGGTCCGCTCGCACGTGGCCCTGGTCAACCAGGAGCACCACGTCTTCGTCGGCTCCCTGCGCGACAACCTCCGGCTCGCCCGGACCGGCGCCGACGACACCGAGCTGTGGAACGCGCTGGGCGCGGTCGGGGCCGACGACTGGGCCCGGGCCCTCGACGGCGGGCTGGACACCGAGGTCGGCTCGGGAGGCTTCGCCCTCACCCCGGCCCAGGCCCAGCAGATCGCGCTGGCCCGGCTGGTGCTGGCCGATCCGCACACCCTGGTGCTGGACGAGGCGACCTCCCTGCTCGACCCCCGGGCCGCGCGTCGTCTCGAACGCTCCCTGGCACGTGTCCTGGACGGCCGCACGGTGATCGCCATCGCCCACCGGCTGCACACCGCCCATGACGCGGATCTCATCGCCGTGGTCGAGAGCGGGCGGATCAGCGAACTGGGCAGCCACGACGAACTGGTCGCGGCGGACGGCGCGTACGCGGCGCTGTGGCGTTCCTGGCACGGGTGACGGGCCTCCGGCGGGGCAGCGGCGCAAGGACCGGGGGCCGGGCGGGGCGCGGCGTGCCCCGGATGGGGCCTGCCGCGCCCCGGGGGGGGGCGGGCCCGCTGCTCCCGGGGGCGCGGACAGGCTCTGCTCACTACCGGTGGGCTCCGGTCACGGCCGGGCGTTCTCCGGTCACGGCGGTTCGCCGCGTGCCGTCCGCCGGACGCGCGGACGGACCGGTGGTGGGATCCCTGCCCGGTGCGCGGGCGGGCCGGCGGAGGGGATCGCCCCCGGGCGGGCGGGACGGACGCCGGGGGCGCCCGCGTACCCGGCCGTCGCCGTACGACCACGCCCGGCCCGGTGGTCCGCCCCTCCCCGCCGGATGGCCGACGGCCCGTGCCCCTCGCGGAACGGGGCGGAACACCGACGTCACCGGCCCGTGAGCGGTAGGCGGGGCACCGGGCGCCGACCGGCGGGTGCCCGGCCCGGTCCCTGCCGTTGCGCGGTCCCGAGCGAGGGTGGAAGGCTGGTGGGAGGCACCGGTTCGGGAAGCACCCGGGGACCGTGCGGTTCGCCCGGGGGTGAGGCCCGCGCCGCGTGCAGTGGCGGCCCACCGCCGGACACGGCGGGCAGGGGTCCGCACCCACCCCCTGGAGGTACCCGTGAACAGCGCCGACGGATGGGGAGATGACGTCTACCAGCCCGACGGATCCGAGCAGCGGGAGGACAACGGACTGCTCGACGCCGAGGACACGCTGGAGCACGACGGTGTCGACGACCCCCTCGACCGCGGCTGGTCCCCGCCCGAACGCCCCTGGGCGGTGGAGCACACCGGTGTGACGGCGAGCGAGCGACGTCGGGGCGAGACCCTGGACCAGCGGCTCGCCGAGGAACGGCCCGACCTCTCCGTCCCCGACAGCGACGGGATGGGCGACTCCGACGGCACCGACGGCGAACTGCTGGACGACGAGGTCGGCGCGGAGCGCTCCGGCCGTCTCGTGGCCCCCGACGAGGGCGCCCACGAGGACGAGGAGCCCGCGCTGGTCGCCGCCGACGTCGGCATCGACGGGGCGGCCGCGTCCGCCGAGGAGGCCGCCGTGCACATCGTCGACGAGGACTCCCTGCCCCGATGAGCCCACCCGTCGCGGCGTGTCCCCGCGCCACGGCGCCGGCGGCGCGCCGGACAACCGGCGTACGGACCGCGCCCCCACACGGCGCACATCCTCCGCGCGGCGCGCACGACCCGCGCACTTCGCCCTCTCGCACAAGGAGCTGGCATGCAGCAGGACAAGCACCCCGAGTACCGGCCCGTCGTCTTCCGCGACCGCTCGGCCGGCTACGCCTTCCTCACCCGGTCGACCGCGACCAGTGACCGGACCATCGTCTGGGACGACGGCGAGACCTACCCGGTGGTGGACGTGGAGATCTCCTCGGAGAGCCATCCCTTCTACACGGGCAAGGCCCGCACGGTGGACTCGGAGGGACGTGTCGCCCGCTTCGAGCGGCGCTACGGCGGGGAGGGACAGGGCTCCGGCGGCACGGGCTGAGCGCCCACCGCGCTCCCGGCCGGCCGTGTCCGACGGACGGCGGCGTCCTCCGGACGCCTCAGATGAGGTTGAGTGCCGCCGCGCATCCCACGCCGCCGAGCAGCATGAACGCGGGCATCAGCACCTTCAGCTCCACCCAGCTCCCCGCCCGGAACCGCATGCCCTTCGGGGGTCCGATGGGGTACCAGCGCCTGCGGCCCACGGGTATCGGCCACAGGATCGGGCAGCCCGAGACGGTCAGGGCGTCCCCGATGTCGTGCACCAGCGCGCCCAGCACGATGGGCAGGCCCAGCCACAGGTACTCCTGGCCGGGGTCGGTGAACAGCCAGCCCGCGCCGCCGTCCGACCTGTCCAGTATCCCGGCGAGTATCCACGCGCTGGTCGCGGCCAGCAGCCAGACCAGCACGTCACTGCCCGATCCGCGCGTCGCCCGCCACAGCAGTCCCTCGATGGCGAGCACCATGTGCACGAAGAGGATGGCCAGCACCGCCCAGCGGCCCCCCATGACGGCCAGGGCGGAGGCGCCCCCGCCGATCAGGACCGCCCAGAGCCAGGTGTGCGTCAGGGTGCGGTGGCCGCCGGAACGACGCGGGTCGCCCTGCTTCCTCGTCGCCCTGTACACGGAGTACGACAGCTTGTCGACGATCTCGCACAGGGTCCGCGAGACCGGCCCGAAGGCCCGCGAGATGGTCGCCGCCTTGTGGTCGAGGTCCGGGGCGAGGGCGGCTCCGGCGCAGATCAGGGCCCCGACGAGCAGCACCGGCCAGGGCATGGGGCGCCCCGCGGCGGCCGTGGCCGCCCCGACGCCGAGCCAGGCGGCGGCGCCCGACAGTGAGTGTGCTGGTCCCATCATCGCCGCTGCCCGCCCCATTCGTCGTCTGTCGCTGTTCAGTTGGCCGGTCCCGGTGACGCGCCCCCGGCGGCCCAGCCTAGCGTTCGCGATCTTCGTGGCGGCAACCGATTCCCGCATAGCGGCCCCGGGCGGGCAAGATGGGTCCGTGACCCTCATCGATCAGCTGCCGCCGACCGCCGACCCCGACGCCCTGTACGAAGCCTTCGAGTCGTGGGCCGGGGAACGCGGTCTCACCCTCTACCCGCACCAGGAGGAGGCGCTGATCGAGGTGGTCTCCGGCGCGAACGTGATCGTGTCGACGCCCACCGGGTCCGGCAAGAGCATGATCGCGGCGGCCGCCCACTTCGCCGCCCTCGCCCGGGACGAGGTCACCTTCTACACGGCGCCGATCAAGGCCCTGGTGTCGGAGAAGTTCTTCGAGCTGTGCAAGCTGTTCGGCACCGAGAACGTGGGCATGCTGACCGGCGACGCCTCCGTGAACGCGGACGCCCCCGTCATCTGCTGCACCGCCGAGGTGCTGGCGTCGATCGCCCTGCGGGACGGCAGGCGGGCCGACGTCGGCCAGGTCGTCATGGACGAGTTCCACTTCTACGCCGAGCCCGACCGGGGCTGGGCCTGGCAGATCCCGCTGCTGGAGCTCCCGCAGGCCCAGTTCGTGCTGATGTCGGCGACGCTGGGGGACGTCGCGTTCTTCGAGAAGGACCTCACGCGGCGCACCGGCCGGCCCACCGCCGTGGTCCGCTCGGCCACCCGCCCGGTGCCCCTCTCCTACGAGTACCGCTACACACCGCTCACCGAGACGCTCACCGATCTGCTGGAGGCCCGGCAGGCCCCCGTCTACATCGTGCACTTCACGCAGGCGCAGGCCGTGGAGCGGGCGCAGGCGCTGATGAGCATCAACATGTGCACCCGCGAGGAGAAGGACCGGATCGCCGACCTGATCGGCAACTTCCGCTTCACCACGAAGTTCGGCCGCAATCTCTCCCGCTACGTCCGGCACGGCATCGGGGTGCACCACGCCGGCATGCTGCCCAAGTACCGGCGCCTGGTGGAGAAGCTCGCCCAGGCCGGGCTGCTGAAGGTCATCTGCGGCACCGACACCCTCGGCGTGGGCGTCAACGTGCCCATCCGCACCGTGCTGTTCACCGCCCTGACCAAGTACGACGGAAGCCGGGTGCGCACCCTGCGCGCCCGGGAGTTCCACCAGATCGCGGGCCGCGCCGGGCGCGCGGGCTTCGACACCGAGGGCTTCGTGGTCGCCCAGGCGCCCGAGCACGTCATCGAGAACGAGAAGGCACTCGCCAAGGCCGGTGACGATCCGAAGAAGCGCCGCAAGGTCGTCCGCAAGAAGGCGCCCGAGGGCTTCGTCGCCTGGTCGGAGAGCACCTTCGACAAGCTCATCGGTTCCGAGCCGGAGCCGCTGACGTCCCGCTTCCGGGTGACGCACACCATGCTGCTGTCCGTGATCGCCCGGCCGGGCGACGCCTTCGCCGCCATGCGCCACCTGCTGGAGGACAACCACGAGCCGCGCAAGCAGCAGCTGCGGCACATCCGCCGGGCCATCGCGATCTACCGCTCGCTGCTGGACGGCGGCATCGTCGAGAAGCTGGACCGGCCGGACGCCGAGGGCCGCATCGTCCGGCTGACCGTGGACCTCCAGCAGGACTTCGCGCTGAACCAGCCGCTCTCCACCTTCGCGCTCGCCGCGTTCGAACTGCTGGACCCGGAGTCGCCGTCGTACGCGCTCGACATGGTGTCCGTCGTGGAGTCCACCCTGGACGACCCCCGGCAGATCCTCGCCGCCCAGCAGAACAAGGCGCGCGGCGAGGCCGTGGCCGCCATGAAGGCCGACGGGGTCGAGTACGAGGAGCGCATGGAGCGCCTCCAGGACGTGACCTACCCCAAGCCGCTGGAGGAACTCCTCTTCCACGCCTACGACACCTACCGCCGCAGCCACCCCTGGGTCGGCGACCACCCGCTGTCGCCGAAGTCGGTCATCCGCGACATGTACGAGCGCGCGATGACCTTCACGGAGCTGGTCTCGCACTACGAGCTGGCCCGCACCGAGGGCATCGTGCTGCGCTATCTCGCGAGCGCCTACAAGGCGCTCGACCACACCATCCCCGACGACCTGAAGTCCGAGGACCTCCAGGACCTGATCGAGTGGCTCGGCGAGACGGTGCGCCAGGTCGACTCCAGCCTGCTGGACGAGTGGGAACAGCTCGCGAACCCGGAGGAGATGACCGCCGAGGAGGCGCGGGAGAAGGCCGATCAGGTGCGCCCGGTCACCACCAACGCGCGCGCCTTCCGCGTCCTCGTCCGCAACGCCCTGTTCCGCCGGGTCGAACTCGCCGCCCTCGACCGGGTCGAGGAGCTGGGCGAGATGGACGCCGACGCCGGGTGGGACGCGGACGCCTGGGGCGAGGCCATGGACAAGTACTGGGACGAGTACGACGAACTCGGCACCGGCCCCGACGCCCGCGGCCCCAAGCTGCTGGTGATCGAGGAGGAGCCGCGCAACGGCCTGTGGCGGGTGCGGCAGATCTTCGACGACCCCGACGACGACCACGACTGGGGCATCAGCGCCGAGGTCGACCTCACGGCCTCCGACGCGGAGGGCCGGGCGGTCATCAAGGTCACCGATGTCGGCCAGCTCTGAGCACGGGAGCACTCCACCCATGACGAATCCGGCAGAGAGCCTGGTGGCACTGCTCGACCTGGAGCGGATCGAGGTCGACATCTTCCGGGGCCGCAGCCCCGAGGAGTCCCTGCAACGGGTGTTCGGGGGCCAGGTGGCCGGCCAGGCACTGGTCGCCGCGGGACGCACCACCGAGGGCGACCGTCCCGTGCACTCGCTGCACGCGTACTTCCTGCGCCCCGGCCGGCCCGGCGTGCCCATCGTGTACCAGGTCGAACGGGTGCGGGACGGTCGGTCGTTCACGACCCGCCGGGTCACCGCCGTCCAGCAGGGCCGCACGATCTTCAACCTCACCGCCTCCTTCCACAAGCCCGAGGAGGCCGGCTTCGAGCACCAGGCACCGCCCGCCCGCGAGTTCCCCCATCCCGACACGCTGCCGACGGTCGCGGCCGAGATCCGGGAGCACCTGGGCGCCCTGCCCGAGCAGCTGGAGCGGATGGCCCGTCGCCAGCCCTTCGACATCCGCTACGTCGACCGGCTGCGCTGGACCCACGAGGAGATCGCGGGCGCCGAAGCGCGCAGCGCGGTGTGGATGCGCGCGGTCGGACCGCTCGGGGACGATCCCCTGGTCCACACCTGCGCGCTCACCTACGCCAGCGACATGACCCTCCTCGACGCCGTGCGCATCCCCGTCGAGCCCCTGTGGGGCCCGCGCGGCTTCGACATGGCGTCGCTGGACCACGCCATGTGGTTCCACCGGCCCTTCCGCGCGGACGAGTGGTTCCTGTACGACCAGGAGTCACCGATCGCGGTGGGCGGGCGGGGCCTGGCCCGCGGCCGCATCTACAACCTCCAAGGGGAGCTGATCGTGTCCGTCGTGCAGGAGGGTCTGTTCCGCAAGGTGGGCTGACCTCCTGTCCACCGGCCCGCGCCGCGTCGTGCGACGCTCCGCGGGCCGGATGCCACGGCGGTGGGCCGCCGAGTCCCGATCTCGCCTCGGCACCTCCTAGCTGCCCTTCTCCCGCGCCCTCACCCATGCGGCGAAGTCCTCCACGCCGTCGATGAGCGCCTCGAAGCGGAAGGAGTGGAAGAGGTCGAAGGCGTGGTGTCCGCCCGGGAGTTCGGCGTACACCACCGGCGACGTCGAGACGGACCTCAGGGCGGTGACGAGGGCACGGGGATTCCCGGTCTCCACCAGCTCGTCCAGGTCACCGTGGGCGATGAGGAACGGTGGCGCGTCCGCGTGGACCAGGTTCACCGGCGAGGTCGCCGGATCGCCGTCGAAGTACGTGCCGAGATAGCCGTTGAGTGCGATGGCGGCCGTCACGGAGGTGTCCGCCTCCTCGAACCCCGGCTGGTAGACCGGCTCATGAGGGGTGAGGGCGGCGAGCGCCGCCATGTGCCTGCCCGCGGAACTGCCCGACACGAACACCCCCGCCGCGGGGTCGGCCCCGTACTCCCCGGCGTGCTCCCGGACCCAGGCGATGACCTTCTTCGCGTCGATCAGATGGTGCGGGTGCGAGAAGGCGGGCCGCAGACGGTAGTTGGCGCTGACACAGACCCAGCCCCGGCTCGCGAGCCGGTAGAGCAGGGGGAGCGACTGCGTGTTCTTCCGTCCCTGGTCGTAATGGCCTCCGTGGAAGTGGATCAGCACGGGCCCGCCCTCGGGGCGCGAGCGGTGATGGTAGACGTCCAGGAGGTTGCGGCGTCCGGCGTCCCCGTAGCGGAGATCGCCCACCCGTCGGACGTCGCGGCGACGGCGGAGGACGGGCCTGAGCAGAATGCGTGCCAGCGGCGGCCGTCGGCGGGTAGCCGCACCGGCGCCGAGCGCCTCGTCCAGTGCCTGCCTGATCACGGGCGCCGCTCTCGCCCCGCGCCGGGCGACCACCACCATTCCGGCGGCCACGACCAGTGCCAGGGCCACGGTCGCACGGTCGACGGCCGTGACGATGTCGCCCTGTGCGAAGGCCAGCGCCGTCGCCGCGGCCAGCGCGTAGAGGACGAGGACCGGCACCTCGTTGAAGACCAGACCGAGCCGGTAGCTGAAGTAGAAGAGCGGCTTCGGTCCGCGGATGCGCACCAGGCAGAACACCGCGATCAACGCGGTCAGCAGCACAGTCACCAGATAGCCGAAGGCCATCCGAACCACTCCCTCTTGATGGTCGACCGACACTCGAACCGGGCTGTCCGGCGGAGGTACTACCCGGGTGGCGTACATCGACCGGGCTCGTCGGGGAGACAGCCTCGCCTCGGTGTCACGGCCCTCGGTATTGCGGCCCCGCCGTGCCGGCGGCGAACCGGGTGGCCGGGGCGCGGGGCGGCCCATGCCGGAGAGGCATCGTCTGCCCCTGTCCCTGGGCAGGCGGTCCCCTCGGTGACCGCCCTCCTGCCGCCACGGTGACGTCTGTCGTGCGTCGGGGCACACCGGACCGGCCTCCGCTCTCCACCGCGTCTTCCCCATCCTCCGCGCCCTTCCTCTTCCGTTCGGCCCGGACCGGACACGCGGACGCGTCCGCCGACGGTCCGCTCCCACGACGGAAGGTGTGACAGCGGAGGACCGTGTCCGGTTGCACGCGATGCGACAACGTTTCGAGCACCACGGCCCGGCCCTGATCCCTCTTCCTCGAGGTGCCGGGCCGACGGCAGGACACGACGTGTGCCACCGGTTCCTCGGAGCAGGTCACCAACCCGGCCACGGCGCCCCTGTGCCGCCCGCCGAGGAGCCCCTCCGATCCAGCCCTCGGCCGAGTGCCTTCGATCACCCTCCCGTTGACGGGCGGCGGCACTCCCCGGCGACCGGCATGGTGCCGCGCCTTCCCGTTCTCCGGGATCAGGCGGGGGAACGGCGTAGGCGCCCCAGCAGGGCACGAAGCCGCCCGGACGGCCTCGGCGAGAGGGATGCCCCGGCGTCCGCGACCGTCCGGACCGCTTGGCCCCGGCCAAGTGCCGGAGCCGGGCCGGGGGCCGGAGCAAGGGTGAGCGCCGAGGGGAGGGCGGGGGTGTCCGGCACCGGGTGGAGGGCTCCACGGCTCGGTCGCGGCGTCACCGGGGACAGCCTGGTTCGGGTGTCAAGGGCCGGGTGATGGTGGTCCGCCGGTGTCCGATGAGGGGTCGACCGGTGGGTACGGCGGGTGGGTTCATGGTGTGTTCCGGGCCCTTGCTCCACCGCCGGTCGGCCGGGCCGTGGTGCCGGGGGCCGGCCGCGCGCGGCGTCCACGGCGCGGCGCAGGTCCCTCCGGAGCCGTTCGACCTCGTCCGGGTCCGCCGCCGTCATGATCTCCCGGGCGGTCCGCGCCGAGGCGGACCCGGGCGCGCCCTGGTGCGGTGGTGGTGGGAGGAAGGGGCGGAGGCGGGCCTGTTCGTACGGGTCACTCACGACGTCCGCGACGTCGGCCGGATCGAGGAACGCGGCCAGGGCCGCCGCGCGCCCCCACGGATGCCCGGCCTCACGGAGCAGGTGCTCCAGATGTCGGCCCCGCCAGTTGCGGGGGCGCAGGTCGAGTCCCCGCGCCAACTGGTCGCGCGGGCCTTCGGACATGCGCCCCTTCAGTACCCGGGTGTGGGACTCGTCGGCGGCGAACCGGCGCAGTTCGGTGGCCGAGTACAGCCAGACGACGGTCCGGTAGCGGTTGACGTAGAAGGCCACGGGCACCAGGAGGCCGAGCCGGGCGAGCCGTGTGAAGCGGTCCTTCGCCACTCGCATGAGGGTTGCGCCCTCCGCCGTACCGACCGTGGTGGCGCCCTCGTGCGGTTCCCCGCGGCCGTCCGCCACTGCTCGCGGGCCCACCGCCTCGGTGCCGGCGAGGGCGGGGCCGCCGCCCCCGTGCTCGGGCGGCGCGTGGATGCCGCGTGGGGCCTCGGCCGGGCCGGGTCCACCGGCCACGGCTCCGGGAGCCCGTACCGCGCGACGCCGGACCGGGAAGGCGGAGCGGGCGCGGGTGTTCGGCCCGGCGCCGGTCGTGGTCCAGGGCGCGACGAGGTTTCCGTGCATGGTCTTCTCCCCCGTGGAGTGTGCGGCCGGCGCCGATTGCGCCCGCCCGGAAAAGACCGTAGCGGCTGGCGGGAGATCCGTGGTGAGCCTGTGGAAAACTCCGAACCCATCCCGCAGGAACAGCGAAGGCACAGGTCACAGGCCTGTGGAGGAGATCCTCCCGGGCTGTCGCGCGTCCACGTCGAGGTGCTCTCCGACTCTGTTCACCAGCAGCGTCATCTCATAGGCGATCTGGCCGAAGTCGGCCTCGGCACCGCTGAGGACGCACAGGCAACTGCCGGTGCCGGCGGCGGTGACGAACAGCACCGCGTCGTCGAACTCGACCATGGTCTGCCGCACCTGGCCCGCCCCGAAGTGACGCCCCGAGCCCTTGGCCAGGCTGTGCAGCCCGGAGGAGACGGCGGCGAGATGCTCGGCGTCCTCCCGTCGCAGACCGGTGCTCGCCCCGGTCACCAGGCCGTCGTTGGACAGGACCAGGGCATGCCGCACGTGTTCCACGCGCTCCGTCAGGTCGTCCAGCAGCCAGCCGAGTCCCTGGTTCTGCGCCATCTTCCGGTCTCCCCCTGTTGTCCCCATATGCGGCGTCTCCCCCGGGCCGGGGGATCTGTACGCAAGCCTTCACCACACCCGGCCCACGAGCAAGGAGGACGGGACTCCGGCACGGAAGTTGACCGACGGGGAATGGCGGGCGACGGTCCCCCACGGCGTCCACGGCGCGGGACCGACGGCAGTCCGCGCCGGCAACGGCCTCAACCGGCCCTTGTCGTCCTCCCGTTGGGCGGGCGGGCGATAGTCCGGCGGGGCGGGGAACGCGGTGGAGGGACGTGATCCGGCCGGTCATGGGCGTGTCGCAGGGCGGTGACGACGAGGGCCTTCCCCTCGCCCCTCGTTCCTTCGGTCGCCGGTGTCGGCACCGGTGAGCGATCATGCGGGCATGAGCGACGACCGCACACGTGTCCGGGAGTTCTTCGGCGTCCGTGCCGCCGGCTGGGAGCGCCGGTTCCCCGACGATGGCCTCTCCTACGCCGCCGCGATCGACCGGTTGGAGTTGAGGAGAGGGGGCTGGGTACTCGACGCGGGCTGCGGCACGGGCCGGGCACTGCCGCCGCTGCGGTCGGCGGTGGGGCCGTCCGGAGTGGTCGTGGGAGCCGATCTCACGTGCGCCATGCTCCGGGAAGCGGCGCGCGCCGGTCGGGACCGTGAGGGGCACCTGCTGCCGGCCGACGTCGCGGCGCTGCCGCTGCGGTCGGGGGTGTTCGACGCCGTGTTCGCCGCGGGGCTGCTCTCGCACCTGTCGGACCCCGCCGAGGGGCTGCGGGAACTCGCCCGGGTCACCCGTCCCGGTGGAGTGCTGGCGCTGTTCCACCCCATCGGCCGGGCGGCGCTCGCGGCCCGGCACGGTCGGCGGCTCGCGCCGGACGATCTGCGCGCCGAACCGGTTCTGCGTCCCCTGCTGGAGCGTTCCGGGTGGCGGATGACGTCGTACACGGACGAGGAGGCACGCTTTCTGGTGCTGGCCTCCCGGGACGGCTGACACCGGGCCCGCCCGTCCGGGCGGTGTGCCGCGCCACGCCACGCGCCGTACCCGGCCGTGAGGCGGTTCCCCGCGCGCGGGAGCGCCCACCGTGCCGGTCCGTGGCTCCTCGGACTCCCCCGCCGGGCGGGATCGGTGAGGAGGCACGGCACCGCCTTCGGCCCAGCGGGCGACGTGTCGGGACCGCCCTCTACTCGGTGGCCGACGTGTCGAGGTGCCGCACGGGGCAGCCGCCCGTTCCCGGGACCGGGCGGGTACCGAGATCGGCCAGTCGGTAGCCGTTCGGATAGCCCTTGACCTCCCAGTTCTGCCGGGCGTGGTGGGGAGTCCGGCGCGGTGGCAGCAGCCGGACGGCGCGTCCGCGCAGCCGTACCGCACCACGCACGGCCGCGCGGACGGCGGGGCTCGGCGGGGTGTAGCGGAAGGCGCGCAGCAGGTGGTCGTCGAGCAGGGCGAGCGTACCGGTGCGCAGCACGGGGGCCAGGGGGCGCGGATACCAGGAGGCCATGAGGTCGAGGGTGGCGTCCGACACCTTTCGGGCGCCCTCGTCCCAGCCGAAGTGGGCCTCCTCGCAGGCGTCGAGGCACGTCTCGAAGTCGTCGTAGGTCTCGGGGATGTCCCTGATACCCATGTGCCGACCGAGGGTGCCATAGTAAATGGCGCAGGCGGTGGTCTCGTGGCGGGAGAGCCTCCGCCATCCGAAGGCGTCGATCCAACGTTTGGGGGTCACGACGAAGGTGCAGAGCACATAGCGCATGTCGTCGTTGGTGATGTCGTAGCTGCGGTGCATCTGGTTGATGCGGCGGATCGCCGTGCGGCCCTGCTCGCTGCCGAAGCCGTGCTCGACGACGGCGTCGAGGAGCAGGGTGGTGTCGTCGTAGCGCTTCTGGGTGCGGTCCGTGAGTTCCGCTGTCTCTGCCAGCAGGCGGCCGATGCTGGGGACGGCGTAGGTGCGGTAGAGGGCGAGTTCCAGGGCCCGGGTGAAGTCCCAGGGGAACTCGTACGCCGAGGTGAGCCGGTAGATCTCGGACGCGTCGCGCCGCGGGTCCATCCGTCGGATCTGTCGCAGCCGTTCATATCGCTTCACGGTCGCCGTTCCCTTCCGCCGTCGAAGCAGTAACTCCATAGTGGATTACGGTAGATGACAGGCCGTCCGGTCACCCACCGGTGATCGCGCACGGCGTGCCGGATCCCTCGGTCCGTACCCGGGCGGGGGCGGAACACGAGGGGGCACGCGCGCTCGCCGGGGCGCACCCGGTGGTGGGCCACGGGGCCGGGTGGTGAGGGGCGGCATGTCACCGGGGCCGGGCCCACCCGGTCCTCGTCCCGTCGGATCAGCGGCGGTCCGGACCCGGTTCGGGCCGGTGCGAAGGCCGTGACAAGGGTGTTCCGGGGGCACTAGGGTGCGCGCCGTTGGACAACCGATGGGGAGGCTGGGATGGCCGGGCCCGAAGAGGAACCCCTGGACTCCCACGCGGGGGCGGACGACGCGCTGTACGTGCTCACCGCGGTGCTGCTGACGCCCGCGCAGTTCCCGGGTGTGCTGGGCGACGACTACCCGGAGGCGTGCGGCGCGCTGGACCTGGCCCCGACGGGCGAGGGATACGGGCTGGTGCTGGGCCAGGACGGCGAAGGGGCGCGGTGGACGGTCGTCGTCGATGACGTGTCCTTGGTCGCCGTGGCCGTGGCGTCCTGGGACTGCGGCCTGGAGTACGACCTGTCGCCGGACGAGCGCGCTGTGGTGGCCTCGCTCCCGGGCTGGCCCCTTGCCGTCGCGGTGGCGGCTCCCGGCGTCCCCGCGCCGCACGACCCCGATCCGTGGGTGAGCGGCCATCCCGCGCTGTCACCGCCGGACGTCGAGGTCTGGGGGCCCGCACAGCGGCGGCTGGGCGCCGACGAGATCGCCGTGCAGTGGGCGCGGTGGCGGAGCCAGGTCGACGACGCGGACTTCATGGCACCGGGCGCGGGCAGCGGGACGGCGCCCGGGGCCCCGACGGAGGCGGGGGCGGAGGCCGTACGGAACGGGGCGGACACCGGCGGCCGGTCCGGGGCGGGCGGACACGCGGGGGTACGGCGGGTGCTCGCCGAGGCCCGTGCCTATGTCACCGCGCCTCCGCCGCCCGGCCGGGTGCGGTCCTCGTTCGCGACCGACGGCGCCAGGACCGTGCGGGCCGACGGTCCCGGCTGGTCCCTCGTGGCACGGACCGATGACATCGCCTTCGTCCTGCTGGACGAGGAACCCGGGCACATACTCCCCGTGGGCCGGGGGCCCGAGCTTCCCGGGCTCCTGGAGGCACTGGACCGGTTGGCGGTCCGGCCGAGCCAGTGACCTGAGCCGTGTCCGACGGGTGTGGCCGCATACGGGAGCCGAGCGCCAGAAGGGTAGCCGAGCGGGGTCCCCTGTGTGCCGGGGGCAGGAGAGGGAGGCGTCGGAGCGGGGGCGGGGGAACACGCAGAGGTGCGCGCCGGTCCCCGTGTCGCGCGGCGCGGCCACCAACCGGAGGGCCGCCCGGAGGTGTCACCCCCCGTTCGCCCGGATCGAGCCTCGGCGTCGGACCTCCGCGGCCTGTTCCCGGGCCGCCGCCGCCTCGGCCGCGGCCCGGGCCCGGTCCTCCTCGAAGAGGAGCACACGCGCCACCGCGTCCAGGGCCTCGGCGATCCCCTCCCGCCAGCCGGCGAACGCCCCGGGGTTCCCGTCGGACGGTCTCCGCGACTTCACGGAGCGGAGGTGGCGCAGGGCGTGCTTGAGCCCGGGGTCGGCCACGAGGGGCCTTTCGACCGGTACGCGCCGACCTCCGTCGTGCGTCATGCGCACCACACGGACGGGGTGTCGCGGGTCGGGCGGCTGTCGGCGTTCCACCGGTTCACCGGATCTCGTTGTCGGGGTGCTCGCGGTCGTAGGCCCGGCGGGCGTGGGCGATGGTGTCCCGGTGCTCCAGCGACCAGTCCGCGAGCGCCTTCACCAGATGGGTGAGGCTCGCACCGGTCCCGGTGAGGCGGTAGTCGACCTGCGCGGGCACGGTCGGGTACACCGTCCGCAGTACCAGGCCGTCCCGCTCCAGCCGGCGCACCGTGAGGGTCAGCATGCGCTGCGAGATTCCCTCCACGGCGCGCTGGAGCTGCCGGAAGCGCCGCGGTCCCCCGGCCAGCTCGACGACGACCAGAACCGACCACTTGTCCCCGACCCGGTCGAGGACGTCGCGGATCCCGCAGTCGGGATGCTCCGGCAGCCCGCACGGTTCGAGCTCGGCGGCTCCGGTGGTTACCCCGGTGTGCGTCACTGACACGAGACTGCCTCCTTGTACGCCGGTCATGGCCGGTTCAGGATCTCACCGTAGTTACCGAAGAGAACCACGGCAGGAGACCGAACCCTCATGATCATGGTGACCGGCGCCGGCGGACGGCTGGCCTCCCTCACGCTCCGGGAACTGGCCGAGCGCGAGGTGCCCGCCCTGGGCAGCAGCAGGACACCCGCCGACGGTCAGCGGCGCGTCGACTTCGACGACCCCACGGGCCCGGACCTGACCGGTGTCTCGACCTTGGTCCTCGTCTCCGCGGGATACGCCGAGGACGACCGCGTCCTCGCCCGCCACCGGGCCGTCCTCGACGCCGCGCTCCGCGACGGCGTCGGCCACGTGATCTACACCAGCCTGACGGGCGCCGGGGACCACCTCGGGTTCGCGCTCGCGCACAGGGCCACCGAGCGGATGATCCGGGACAGCGGCCCGAGGTGGACGATCCTGCGCAACGGGCTGTACGCCGAGTTGTTCGGCGCCCTGCTGTCCTGGACGCCGGACGGCCTGGAGTCGGCGTTCGGTGACGGCGCGCTCTCCGCGGTGGCGCGGGCGGACCTGGCCGCCGCCGCAGCCCTCGTCGCCGCCGACCCGGCACCGCATGCCGGCCGGACGTACGATCTGGTCGGCGAACGGATCACCGCCGACGACGTCGCCGAACGCCTCGCCGTCACCCACCGGACGATCGGGCTCGGCGAGTACCGTGCCCGGCTGCTCGCCGATGACACCCTGCTGCCGTTCCAGGCACCGATGTTCGTCTCGATCGCCACGAGTGTCCGGCACGGGTTCCTCGGCGGTACCGGCACCGACCTCGTGCGGCTGCTCGGCCGGCCTCCCACCGATCCCCTCGCCGTCGCCGCGGACACCGTCGGGGCGATGCGCCCCTGAACACTCCGACCCGAGTTGTTCACGGAATCCCGCCGCTGTCCGTCGCGGGCCGTCGGAGTCCCGCCGTGTTCCGGCGCGCCCCGCCCGATCGCCCACCTCGCCGCGGGTACGGGCCGCTGGGGCGATTTCCTTCCGACGTCTGTGTCCGCGCCCCCCACCGGGGTACCGTCTGATCGACCGTCAGTTGGTGCTGCAGGGGGGACCAGGATGACAGGCGTGGAGATCGCGATCGGCTGTCTGTTCGCATGGGCGGCCCGCAAGGTGCGCCGGGTGGGAGAGCAGGCCGACCAGGAGGTGGACCGCGCCCTGGACGCGGCGATGGACCGGGTGCACACGGTGGTCAGCGAAAAGCTCGGGCAGGAGACCGCCCTGGCCCGTCTGGACGAGGAGGCCTCGGCCGGACGCACCGAGCCGACGCCCGAGACCCGGCAGTGGCTGCAGTTCGCCCTCAAGGACGCGATCGACCGCGACGCCGCCTTCGCCGAACTGCTCCGGGACGCCCTGGCCCAGTACGCGTCCCGGCCCGGACGGGACGAGCGGGGCGGGCCCGCCGTGGGACACAACGTCTTCCACGGCCCCACGGCCCTCCAGATCGGGGACAACTCCTCCCAGTTCAACAGCTTCGGCGGGTCGAGGTGACGGGACCCGCGCCTGATCCCGAAGCCACCGGCCAGGGGTCCCACAACAGGTTCGACGGGGACGCCGCTCTGCAGATCGGGCGGAACGGCCATCAGGTGAACGTCTACCAGGCCCCCAGTCCGCCGCCGCCCCCTCCGTACCCTCCTCCCCCCCACTCCGACCCCCGGTGCCAGGGCAGGGGCGGCCGTGTGGAACGGGGCGGGCTTCCTCCTGGCGGCGGTCTGCCTCGCCGCGCTGATCGGGGGGACCGCGTACGCGGTCAGGTCGTACGGCCCCTGGGGGGAGACCGAGCGGGGCGCCGCACCGCCACCGGGCTCCGTCATGAGCCAGGACCCCGCCGCCACTCCCGAGCAGACCCCTCCGTCCGACCCCGCTGACGACACCCCGCCGACCGCACGGACGGCGCCGACGGCCTCGACGACGCCCCGGGGCGGTGCCAGTCCCGTTCGGTGGCGGGGAGAGATCCACATCGGAATGGCGGGGGTGGACCTCGACTCCGTCCCACCGGAGCAGAGCACCGACGCGTCCTACGACGCCGCGCTGTTCACCAACAGCGGCGCGCTGTTCGGCAGTCAGTCCGGCGGTCCCGACGTGGCGCCGTGGCCGGGCCCGGGAACGCCCGGCAGGAAGGAGTGCCTGGAGCGGCTCGCGACGCACGGGTCGTACACGGCCGCGGTGGCGCGGGAGAGCGTGCTGTGCCTCAGGACGCAGACCGGACGCGTCGCCACCCTGACGATCACCGACATGGGTGACCTCTTCACGGGTGCGACGGTCGAGGCGCTCGTCTGGGAGGCACAGGACAGCACCTGAGTCCGGAACCGTGCCGTGCCGGGAACGCGCGCTCGGGAACGGGGATCTCCGACCCGAGCCCAGGGTTCACCGACGCCGACCGCAGTCACGGCCCGGGACGGCGCGGGCCGACCCGGCACGAACGCCCCACGGCGACGGGCCCTTCGGGGCCACGGGAGCGCCAACCGCAGCGTCATCGACACGGGTTGGCGGCGGATCCGGGGCCGCTGGTCCCGGGTTCCCCCGTCCGCGCGGAGGGCCGACGGGCGTTCCGGCGGCGCGGAGGGAGGTCCATGACGCCCTCCGGCGGTTCCCGTGCCGGCGGCACCGGTCGGCCGACGGGGCACATCCACGAGACGACCGGCAGCACCGCTCAGCCGGTACGCCGCCGGACGGCCCTCCGCGAAATCGGCGACAGGCGCCGTGCACACCCGCGCGCGGGGGGACGCGGCCGTGCGCGAGCACGGACGTACGGGCGGGCGGAGGGCTTCCGGCGGGGCGTCAGGCGGTGTGTGGGCAGCAGTCGCGATGGGCGGTGCGGGGCAGCGCGCCGACCAGGAAGACCTTGAAGACCTCGTGCAACTCCCGGTAGAGCGAGGCATGGTCCTGTTCGGCGCCCACCGCCCAGCGGGTCAGGACACCGAGATAGGCGTCGCGGAGCAGCAGCCCCAGCCGGTCGGGGTCGAAGCCCTCGCTGAGCTCCCCCCGGGCCTGTCCGTCCGTGAGGATGGCGGTGAACAACTCGGCGGTGGCCGACTCCCGGGCCCCCAGGCAGCCGGCTCTCACCGCGGCGGTGACCATGGAGCGGTTGACCTCCTGTCGGTCCTCGTTCAGTTCGACGAGGGCGGCGAGGCAGCGGTGGAAGCGGCTGACCGTGTCCCCGGGCTCCAGCCCGCCGGCCTCCGTGACGAGCGAGCGGCGCAACTCGGTGCCGCGGCGGGCGCTCCACTCCGAGATCAGGTCGTCCTTGCGCGGGTAGTAGTTGAAGAAGGTACCCCGGGCCACATCGGCACGTGCCGCGATCTCGTCGATCGAGGTGTTGTCGTAGCCGTGTCGCGCGATCAGCTCCACGGCTGCCTCGAAGAGGCGTTCCTGCACTCTGGCCTTATTGCGCTGACGGCGTCCCTGAGGTAGAGCGACGGCAGAGTCGATCATTCATCCCTCCAAGCCGCATCATATGTGTCAACCAATTTAACTCGGCAGAACTCGACGCCGGGCACTCGTTACTGCACAATGGGCCTTTTCCCGCCCCCGGTTGGGACACACCGAGGAGCGGGCGACACCGGCCCCGGTAAGCGGACGGCCCGGGGCCCCTCCGCGCACGGGCGGGGTCCACGCGGCATCGGACGGCCGCGCGGAACGCCGCCGCTCCCCGTCCGACGGACGGGCCCGGCGGCCGCCGCGCCACCGCCTCCACCGTCCGGACCGCCGGGCGCCCGACAGGCCGAGGCCCGTGCCGTCGGCGCCTCCCACCTGGGACGCGGCGGCCCCCTCCGCGTCGGCCCGCGCGGACACCCGTCGCAAGGCCGCCCGCACCGCCCGGCCCCGGCCTCCGGCCGTGCGACGCGCGCCCGGCACCCCGCCGCACCGCGCCCCCGCCCCGGCCTCCCCCATCGCGCGGGCCCAGGACGTCGCCGGCGCCAACTGCCGGGATCGACGCCCGGCACCGGACGGCCGGGCACACGACACCCCCGTCGACACGGAGTGCCTCCGGGCGGAACCCCGCCCACCAGGGCCTTCTCCGCCGCTCTCGGTGGACCCAGGACGCCCTCCCCGAACGACCGGGGGAGTCCGATGTCACCGGGTGCCATATTCATACAGTCTCCATACGTGACAAATATCACTCTGGTCAATTTTCGACAAAAGCTGCCCTGAAATCGCCCTCAATGCCAATGCATACGTGAATCCAGGGCTATATTTTTGAGCGGGATGGTTCGAATCTTGTCGATTGATTCGCGGAAAAATGCCCTGAACGCACCTTTTACCCCATGGAACCAACGGTTGGATTCCGGTCGAACGGGCGAATCTTGATCTTGAGTGCAAAGACAGTCCCCGATGTAACATCACAACCAAACGGTCATCGAGGTTGGTTTAAGGATCCATTGATGGACTCTGTGAATCTTGAAAATCGACATCCGAGGACCTCCCCCCACGGGACTACGGAACGACCTGTGCTGCGGGATGTCTCCCATCGCTTCCGGGCCGACCGGGACATCGACCCCGACTGGTCGGGCTCCCTCGAGAGAGTCCGCCTCCTTTCCTGCCGCGAGTCCGAGGTGTTCCACCTCCTCGGCTCCGGCCTCTCGAATCGCGCCATTTCAGCACGCATGCGCGTGACCGAACGCACGGTCAAGGCACACGTGGCCCGCATCATGGAGAAACTGGGGCTCGAGTCCCGACTCCAGGTCGGCCTCGTATCGCTCTCCCACCGCCAGTCGGACAGGGGGCTAGCCGCGGGATAACGGCGCGATCCCGCCCCCCCTTTCCCTGCCGCTCACCCGCCTCCACCGAGCCTCGCCCCGGCGTATCCCCCACTGACGCCGAGGCGAGGCTTCGCCATTGCCGCAGGTCAGCGAGTTATCTTGACACCCAACGTGAGGCGCGTCATAGTATGAAGCTCATCGAACCTTTGGTATTCGAAGTGGAGTCAAGGCATGTACAGCCGCCTCCTAGTATTAGCTCTCGGGACATTCGCAATCGGTACCGACAGCTTTGTCGTGGCGGGAATCCTGCCCAATGTCGCGGATGACCTCAACGTCAGCAACAGCGCCGCCGGGCAGCTCGTCACCGTATTCGCGCTCTCGTATGCGGTGCTCTCCCCCGTAATGGCGGCGGCGACCGCGCACTGGCCCCGCAAGCAACTGCTGATCAGCGGCCTCCTCGTACTCGCCCTGGGCAACGTGCTGACCGCCGTGCTCCCCACGTTCGGCCTGGTCGTCGCCTCGCGGGTGGTCGCGGGACTCGGCGCCGCGATGTTCACCCCGACCGCCAGCGTGACCGCCTCGACCCTGGCGCCGCCGGAGAAGCGGGGCAAGGCCCTCGCCATCGTGATGGCCGGCCTCAGCGGTGCCACCGCGCTCGGCGCGCCCATCGGCACCGTGATCGGCAGCCAGTCCGACTGGCGCACCACGATGTGGTTCGTGGCGGCGCTGGCCCTGGTCGCGGCCGTGGGCGTGATGACCATGCTGCCGGCGGTCCCGTCGCTGCCGCCGGTCAAGCTGAGCCAGCGGCTCACGCCGCTGCGCGACACACGCATCGTGTTCACCCTGCTCACCACGGTGCTGGTGCTCATGGGCCTCTACACCGTCTACACCTACATCGCCATCTCCTTCGACCGCGCGACCGACGGCAACGGCACGACCCTCGCCGTGCTGCTGTTCATCTGGGGCATCGCCGCCACGCTCGGCAACCTGGGCGGCGGCTCGCTCACCGACAAGCTGGGCAGCCGGGTCGTCATCAACAGCGCCATCGTCATCGCCGCCCTGAACTTCCTGCTGCTCCCGCTCAGCAGCAGGAACACCGTGACCGCCGCCCTCGCGCTCGTGGTGTGGGGCCTGTGCGGCTGGGGCGTGCTCGTGCCGCAGCAGCACCGCCTCATCCAGATCAACCCGGCCGGCGCCCCGCTGAGCATCGCGCTCAACGCGGCGGCCCTCTACCTCGGCGTCTCCGCCTCCGGCGGCACCGGCGCGGCCGGCATCTCCCTCTTCGGCGCGTACAACCTGGGCCTGGTCGGCGCCGTGTTCATCGTCCTGGGCCTGGGCACCGCCGAGATCGCCCGGAGCCTCATCGCCCGGCGCGGCAAGCCCTCCTCCGACGGCGCGCCACAGGCCGCCCCGGTGGCGGAGCCGTCACCCCGCACCTGAGAACCGCACCCTCCGGCAGGCCCCTCCGGCGCGTCCGGAGGGGCGTGCCTCTTCCCGGGAGAGGAAACATGATCCATCCCAGTCGGTTCCCGGCCATCGACCTGCCCCACGACGACGTGGTGTCGTACGTACTGGAGCACGCGCGCGAGCACGGCGAGCGCCCGGCGCTCGTCGACTCCGTCACCGGACGCACGCTGACCTACGGACGCCTCGCCGACCTCGTCGACTCGGTGGCGGCCGGACTGTCGCACGCGGGGATCGGGCCCGGCGACGTGGTGGCCGTGCACGCCCCCAACTCCCCGCTGTACCCGGTGGCCTGCCTCGCCGCGCTGCGCGCGGGCGCCGTGGTCACACCGGTCAGCGCGCTCGCCACCGGGGCCGAGCTGATCCGCCAGCTGACGAGCAGCGGGGCGCGCACCGTGGTCAGCGCGGCCGCGTTCGCGCCGCTCGCCCTCGCCGCCCGCGCCGCCGGGGCCGTCGACGAGGTCGTCCTGATGGAGAAGGAGGCCGGGGACACCACGGGCCTGCGCGACCTCGCGGACCTGAGCACCGCCGCCCCGGACGCGGGACCGCCGCGGCACCCCGTGGACCCGGCCGCCGACGTGGCCCTGCTGCCGTACTCCAGCGGCACCTCGGGCACCCCCAAGGGCGTCCTGCTCACCCACGCCGGCCTCACCGCGAACATCGCGCAGATGAGCCACGCCATGCGGGTCGGCCCCGGCCACCGGGTCCTCGCGGTGCTCCCCTTCTTCCACGCCTACGGCTTCTCCACGCTGATCGGGCTCAGCCTCCGCAACGGCGCCACGCTGGTGGTCGTGCCCCGGTTCCGCTTCGAGACGTTCCTCGACACGCTCGCCGAGCACCGTGTCACCCACGCCCTGATCGCCCCGCCCATCGCCGTGGCCCTGCTCAAGCACCCGGCGGTCGACCCGGCGGCCTTCGCCACCGTCCGGCAGATCCTGTGCTCGGCCGCCCCGCTCAAGAGCGACGTGGCCGCCGGGGTGGAGCGCCGGACCGGGGTCCCGGTGGTGCAGGCGTACGGCATGACGGAGATGTCACCGGGCATCACGGTGCCGCCCGAGGGCGAGACGCCGCCGCCCGGCTCCGTGGGCCGGCTGCTGCCGATGACCGAGCTGCGGGTGGTCTCCGTGGCCGACGGCCGGCCCCTCGGACCCGGCGAGGAGGGCGAACTGTGGGTGCGCGGGCCCCAGATGATGAAGGGGTACGCGCCCGGCTCCGGTGAGCCCGGGGAGCGGGCCCCGGACACCGGGGGATGGCTGCGCACCGGCGACGTGGGCCTCGTCGACGACGACGGCTGGATCCAGTTGCGCGACCGGGTCAAGGACCTCATCAAGTACAAGGGCTACCAGATAGCCCCCGGTGAGCTGGAGGACTGCCTCCTCGGCCATCCGCTGGTCGCCGACGCGGGCGTGGCGGGCGCCGTGGACGAGTACGGGGAGGAGTACCCGAGGGCGTACGTGGTCCTCGCCCCGGAGTCCGGGCCGCGTCCGCCGGGGGCCGTGGAGAGCGAGCTGATGGAGTACGTCGCCGCGCGGGTCGCGCCGTACAAGAAGATCCGCGAGGTGCGGATCGTCGACGCGCTCCCGCGCTCCGGCGCGGGCAAGGTGCTCCGGCGCGAGCTGGCCGGGATCCCGGCGGCCCGCTCGGGGCGGCCGACGGAACAGAGGGCCGAGCAGAAGGCATGAGTGTGAAATTCGGAGTGGTGACCTTCCCGGTGTTCGACGGGATCGCGGTCACGGAACTGGCCCGCATGGTCGAGGACCTGGGGTTCGAGTCGCTGTTCTTCACGGAGCACACCCACATCCCCGCCTCGCGCGAGTCCCCCTCCCCCACCGGAGGGGAACTGCCCTCCCGCTACTACCGCAATCTCGACCCCTTCATCGCGCTGACCGCCGCGGCCTCCGTCACCGAGCGGATCCTGCTGGGCACCGGAATCTGCCTGGTCAACCAGCGCGACCCGATCATCCTGGCCAAGGAGACCGCGAGCCTCGACCAGCTCTCCCGGGAGCGCCTGGTGCTCGGCGTCGGGCCGGGCTGGAACATGGAGGAGATGCGCAACCACGGCGTCGACCCGGCCACCCGCTTCGAGCGGATGGGCGAGCACGTCCGGGCGGTCAAGGCGATCTGGACCCAGGACGAGGCCACCTTCCACGGCAAGTACGTCGACTTCGACCGCATCTGGTCCTGGCCCAAGCCGTCGCGCCAGCCGCATCCGCCGGTCCTGGTCGGCGGCAACGGGCGGCACGTGCTGCGCCGCGTGGTGGAGTACGGGGACGGCTGGTTCCCGCTCGCCACGCACTTCGGCCAGCTCGTCCGCCAGGCGGAGGAGTTGCGGGTGCTCGCGCGCGCGGCCGGGCGGGCCCCGCTGCCCATCACCCTGTACGGCGGACTGCACACCCCCGAGCAGATCCCCGACTACGCGGCGGTCGGCGTCACCCGCATCCTGATGCCGGTGACCGCGGGCGGTCCCCAGCAGGTCAGGGCCCAGCTCGAACACATCACGCAGTTGCTGGACGGTCTGCTGCACTGACCGCGCCGGCACCGGTCACCCCGACCGGACCACGCGCCACCGGGCCCGTGCGCCGTACCGGCGTCCGGGCCCCGTCAGTTCCGCAACCGTCGAACTGTTGCGTGTACTTAGGTCCAATTTCCCGGGCGCCATGGAGATGGTTCACTCGATCGAGGCGTCTATGGAAGGTTTCGACCGATGAAGCCGAACGAGAAGACAGTTTTCCTCTTCCCCGGTCAAGGTGCTTTCGACGGAGCGGCATTGCGGCTCGCCCACTCCCGGCACCCGCAGGTGGAACTCGTCCTCAAGGAAGTCGACACCGTGGCCGAGGAACTCTTCGGCCGGGGCGTATCGGAGCTGCTGCTGGAGGGGGAGCCCCTCGACGCGGCGTCGATTCTGCGCCACCCCGCCTGGGTGTCCCAGCTCGCCATCTACGCGAGCGACATGGCCGCGTTCAGCGTGCTCGACGCCCACGGCGTACGGGCGGGCGTCCACGTCGGCCACAGCCTCGGCGAGATCGCCGCGCTGGTGGCCGCCGGGGCGTTCAGCGTCGCGGACGGCGCGCGGATCACCGCCGAACGGGCCCGCGTCATCATGGAGGCCGGGCTCGGCACCGGCCGGATGACCGCGCTGTCCATGCCCGCCGAACAGGTGCGCAAGGTCATCGACCTGGTCGGCGACGAACTCCTCGCGGTGGCCAGCGAGAACCACCCGACGCAGACCGTGATCAGCGGGCCGGCCGGGGCCCTGGCCCGCGTCGTCGGCATCGCCGGGCACATCGACGTGGGCGCCGTCGAGCTCAACTCCCCGTTCCCGTTCCACAACCCGGTCCTGGCACCACTGGTGCCGGTCTTCGCCCGGCGCATCGCCGGACTCCCCCAGCGCCCCCTGGAGGTCCCGGTCTACTCGCCGATCCTCGAGCGCCATTACACGGATTCCGACGTGCTGACGGAATGCCTTTCCCGCCACTTCGTGCTCCCGGTCAGGTTCACCGGGGCCATGCGGAGGCTGAACGCCGAGGGCTTCTCCGTATTCGTCGAGTCCGGCGCCCTGGGGGCACTCGGAAAGCTCGTCCGGCGCAATCTCCCCCCGGCCGGGACGACCGTCAGGTCGTCACTCGCCCTCGACGCGGAGGGCGGGCTGTCCCTGGACGCACTCCTGAACGGACTGGAAGGCGGCAGCGTGCCCACCATCGAGGAATTCTGGGAGGCCTTCGGTCCCCGCCTGGTCGAGCTGGTCCGGGCGGAGCTCGACGGAGGACCGGCCGCGCCCCCCGCCGCGACGGCCTCCACAACGGCCCCCGCGACGGCCGTCGAACAGCCCGCCGCACCGGCCGCCGGACCCACCGAGGCGCACGCCGCCCCCGGTGTCCCGTCCACCGAGGAGGTGGCGGCGCTCGTGCGCACCACCTACGCCACGGCCCTGGAGTACCCGGAGGAGGTCTTCACCGAGGACGTGCTCCTGGAGGCGGAACTAGGCGTCGACTCCGTCAAGCAGGTCGAGCTCCTCGCCCGGGTCACCCGGCACTACGGGCTGCCACCGCGCGAGGCCGGGTTCCGGCTCGCCACGTACGACACCTTCGGCAAGGTCGTCGACCTCGTCCACACCAACCTGAAGGGCGGGACCCTCACCGGCTGAGCCACCCGCAGGGCCGCCGTGCGCCGCGTACGCGAACAGGACAGCCGGAAGGGGTTAGCGATCCATGCGACAACTCAAGGGCAAGCTGGCGTTGGTCACCGGAGGGGCCAGAAACGTCGGGCGCGCCGTGGCCAGGGAACTCGCCCTGCGGGGCGCCCACGTCCTGGTGAACTACTTCCACTCGCACGCGGAGGCGCAGACCCTGCGCGACGAACTGCGCGCGCTCGGCGCCGAGGTCGACCTCGTGCGCGGCTCGGTGGCCCGCCAGGACCAGGTGGACCGGATGTTCGCCGAGATCGACGAGCGGTTCGGGTACCTCGACATCCTGGTGAACAACGCGGCCAACGGCGCGCTGGTCCCGCTCGACGAGATCACCGACGCCCACCTCGACCGGGCGCTCGACACCAACTACAAGGGGGGACTGCGCTGCGCCCGCGCCGCCGCCCCGCTGATGGCACGGCGCGGGGGCGGCTCCATCATCCAGCTCTCGGCACTGGGCAGTTCGCAGATGGTCATGGCCAACTACCTGGCCTGCGCCCCCGCCAAGGCCGCCGCCGAGGCCGCCACCCGCTATCTCGCGGTGGAGTTCGCGCCGCTCGGCATCCGGGTGAACACGGCGTCGGCGGCCATGCTGGTGAGCGAGGTCGCGGATCAGTTCCCGCAGGCCGCCGAGATGCAGCGCACCATCACCGAGTCCACCCCGTTCGGCCGCCTCGGACGCCCCGAGGAGTTCGCCGCCGTGGTGGCCTTCCTCGCCTCGGACGACGCGAGCTGGATCACGGGCCAGGTGGTGCTCGCGGACGGCGGGCTGAGCCTGGGCGCGGCGCTGATGTCGCCGCGACCGCGGGCCGGCGCCGACCCGGCGCCCGGGGCCGCCGCCGGAACCGGCGGGCCCGCGGCGGAGGGGGCGGCCCCCGGCACCGGGTCCGCCGAATCCTCGGTCCCGGCCACGGCGTCCGCCCCCGAAGCCTTACCCGCGGCCGTACCCGGAGCCGCGTCCTCACCCGCCGCCCCGACGGCCGCCGCTGCCGAAGCGGCCGAAGCAGCCGCAGCGGCCACAGGCGGAACGCCCGGAGCCGTGCCCGCCCCCGCTCCCGCTCCCGCTCCCGCTCCCGCCCCGGAGGCCGTACCACACGCCGTGGCCGTACCGGGTCCCGAGGCCGTACCGGACACCGAGCACGTATCCGACGCCGAGGACGACGCCGACGCCGACGAGATCGCCGTGGTCGGCATGGGCCTGGCGGTCGCCGGGGCCAACGGCCCCCAGGAGTTCTGGGAGTTGCGCACCAAGGGCGCCGAACTCTTCGTCCCCGTACCGGAGGACCGCTGGGAGCGGGGCACCTTCCACTCCTCGGACACCGCGGCCGAGGACAAGTCGTACCAGGACACCTGTGTGTTCATCACGGACTTCGAGCCGGTGCGCGGCTCCGTCGACACGATGGGGGACGCGGCCGACCACGAGCTGACCACCACCTGGCTGCGGCACAGCCTGGTCCAGGCCCTCGACGGGGTGCACCGGGACGACGACTCGCGCTACGCGTTCCTCGTCGGGTACACCCCTGACGGCAGCCAGCACCTGGAGGAGGCGGGGGTGCTGGCCGGCATCGGCGACCGGGCCCGCGAGGTGGCCGACGGGCTGGGGCTCGGCGACCGGGACCGCGAGCGGCTGCTCGGCACGGTGCACGACACGCTCGCCCGCCGCTACTGGCGCGGCGCCCAGGACCCGGCCCGCTTCCTCCCGCACCACGTGGGCCAGTTGGCGATGGACGGCATCCTGCCCCGCTCCACCGAGCTGCAGATGGTGGACACCGCCTGCTCCTCCTCCCTGTACGCCGTGGACATCGGTGTCAAGGGGCTGCAGACGGGCAAGCACGACATCGCCGTCTGCGGCGGGGCGTTCGCCCTCGCGCCGCGCGGCACCGTGCTCTTCTCCAAGCTGCAGGGCCTGTCCAAGCGCGGCGCCGTGCACTCCCTCGACGCCAAGGCCGACGGCGTCATCTTCGCGGACGGCGCGGGCGTCGTCGTGCTGAAGCGGCTGCGGGACGCCCGGCGCGACGGGGACCGGGTCCTCGGCGTCCTGAAGGAGTTCGGCGCCTCCTCCGACGGCAAGGGCAAGGCGATCTACGCGCCCAACTCGGCGGGCCAGGACCTGGCGGTACGGGCGGCGCTCGACGGCGACGTCGGCGCGTCCGACGTCGACTGGATCATCGCGCACGCCACCGGCACCCCGGCGGGCGACCTCGCCGAGTTCACGACGCTGCGCTCCCACTTCGGCCGGGACCGCACCGGGTACGTCACCTCGAACAAGTCCCTGATCGGGCACACCGGCTGGGCGGCCGGGGTGGTCTCGGTGATCGAGGCGCTGCTCGCGATGGAGCACGGGACGATCCCGCGCCAGTTCCGCTACTCCTCGCCGCAGCCCGACTTCGACCTCGGCACCACACGGCTGGAGATACCGAAGGAGCCGGTGCCGTGGCCCGCCGGGTCCGGGCGTCCGCGCACCGCCGCGGTCTCCGGGTTCGGCTTCGGCGGCACCAACGCCCACCTCATCGTGCAGGAGGACCGTCCGGACCTGCCCGCTCCGCGGCGGCCGTCCGCCGCCGCCGCCTCGCGTCGCGTCGCGGTGGTGGCCTGGTCCGCGCACGTGCCCGGGCTCGACCGGGACGGGGTCACCGAGTGGGTCACCCGCGGGAGCGGCCGGCCCGGGGACAGCTTCGGCGAGACGTATCCGCCGCCGCCGTTCCAGAAGGTCCGGATGCCCCCGGCGACCGTGCGCACCATCGACCGCTGCCAGTTGATGATCCTGGAGTGCGCCCACGACCTGCGCGGGCGGCTCACCGGCTTCTGGGACGCGAACACCACGTCGGCCGGTGTCTTCGTCGGCAACATGGGCCCGACCCGGGCCGCCATGCTCTTCGCCAACCGCTGCTTCCTCGACGACGTCGAGAAGGCGCTGACCACGGACGCCGCCACCGCCGCGCTGCCCGGTCTGGACGCGCTCCTGGCCGGGGTGCGGGAGCGGGTGCGCGGCCAGATCCCGGCCTCGAACGAGGACTCGTTCCCCGGGATGATGCCCAACATCATCTCGGCGCGCGTCGCCAACCACTTCGACCTCAAGGGCCCCAACATCACGCTCGACGCGGGCCCCGCCTCCGCGCTCGCCGCGATCGAGACCGCCTGCCGCTATCTGCGCACGGGCGAGCTGGAGTTCGCGCTCGCCGGCGGCATCAACGGCAACTCGCTGCCCGAGTACGACGCGCTGCTCGACGGCGTGTGCGGGCGCGGACCGGGACGGCCGCCGCTCGCGGAGGGCTCCTTCCTGTTCACCCTGACCACCGAGGAGACGGCACGGGCGGCGGGCCTCGACATCCTGGGCTACGTCGACGAGCTGACCGTCGGCGGCGAGGCTCCCCGGGACGCCGGGCGCATCGACGTCATGCCGTCCGCCGACGGCCCGGGGCGCTCCCACTACCTGGGCGCGGCGGGCGGCCTCGCCGTCCTGGAGGCGCTGCACCGCCCCGCCGGGCGGGTCACCGTGACCTGCGCGCCCGACCCCGGGCTCCCCGCCACCCACCTCACGCTCACGGTCACCGGCGCGCTGGCCCCGGAGCCCGCGGCGGAGGTGACGGAGGCGGCCGTATCCGCACGGCCCGCCGGGGCCGCTGTCCCCGCGGCGGCCGGGAAGCCCTCGGCGCAGCGCGCCGCCGAACCCGCCGAACCCGCCGAATCCGCCGGGCCGGCCGTGCCCGCCGGAGTCCCGGGGACGGGGGGTGGACGCGGAGCGCACCAGGGTCCCGGGGCGCCGGACGGACCCGCCCCCGCCGGTCCGGGCGGCTCCCCGGAGCACACCGTCGTCCGCCATGTGCCACGGCTGACCGAACTCGCCGACACCACCGGCTCGGTGGACCGCGTCCCGTTCCTCCCGCCGGGCGTCGTGGTCCTCACCGACCTGCCGGACCTGGGCGCCAGCCTGCGCCACCTGCCGGCCGACGCCACCGTCCTGTCCACCGCGCCCGCCGACGTCACCAGGCCCGGCTGGCGCCATCTGCCGGAGGTGACCGAGGAGGCGGTGGGCGCCGCGCTCGCCGAGCACCGGGGGCCGGTCCGGCACCTGCGGGTCGTCACCGACCTGGCGCGCACCGCGCCGCTGCCCGCGTCCCTGGAGGGCGGGGCCGCCTCCCTGATCGCGCTGCACGACGCGGCGTACCTGACGCTGCGGCACGCCTACGACGGCCTGGGCACGGCCGGCTCCTCCTTCGTGACCCTGCTGACCGGCGCCCTCGACAACGGGGTGCCGCACCCCTTCACGGGCCTGTTCACCGGGCTCGTCAAGTGCGCCCATCTGGAGCTGGCGGACTGCCTGGTCTTCGCCCTGGCCACCGGTGAGCGCGGCCTGCGCGGCGCCGCCCTGGCCGCGGAGCGCGAGTCCACCGCGACCCGCCTGTTCCCCGTCGTCCTCCTCGACGGCGGCCGGCGCCTCGGCCACACCCTCGCCGAGGCGGCCCCCGGGCCCGCCGCCGGTCCCGCCCTGCTGGGCCCGGACGCGGTGGTGCTCGCCGTGGGCGGGGCCCGCGGCATCACCGCCGAGGTCGTCAAGGGCCTCGCCGCCCGCCACAGGCCGCGCGTCTACCTGATCGGCAGCAACCCGCTGGACAGCTATCCGGCGGAGGTCTTCGAGGGCGAGGACGAGGCGTTCGCCGCCACCCGGCAGTCCTACATCCGCAGGCGGCTGGTCGGCGGGGGCGGCAACGTGGCGCGGATCAACCGGGAGTTCGACCGGATGACCGACGCCCGCGCGGCCCGCGCGAACATCCGCGCCATGGAGGAGCACTGCGGGCCGGGCCGGGTCACCTATCTGAGCTGCGACGTCCAGGACGCCGACGCCGTCGGGGCCGCGGTCGGCCGGGTCCTCGCCGAACAGCCGGGCGGCGTGGACCTGCTGATCAACGCGGCGGGGCGCCAGCGCTCCGCGCTCATCAAGGACAAGTCGTTCGCGGAGTTCACCTCGATCCGCGACCTCAAGCTGCGCAGCTACCGCAACCTGCGGCGCGCCTTCGCCGCGCGCCCGCCGCGGAGCTGGTGCAACTTCGGCTCGCTGCTGGGCTACTTCGGCCAGCTCGGCGAGCCGGACTACGCCTCCGGCAACGACTTCCTCGCCTCGGCCGCGACCTGGGGCAGCCGGGCGCGCGGCGCCGAGGAGTTCACCGTCGGCTGGACCCTGTGGGACGGGGTCGGGATGGGCGCCAACGAGCTGACCAAGGCGTACTTCAAGCGGGCCGGCTCCTACAGCCACATGCCGGTGGCCGAGGGCGTCGACCACTTCGTGCGGGAGCTGGCGACGGGCCGCGACGAGCCGTCGGTGGTGCACCTCGGAGCCGCCGAGCGGGCCACCGTGGAGCGCTTCTACCCGGGCTACCTCGACGCCCCGCGCCCGTCCGGCGGCGACTGGTTCTATCTGCGCCGCAAGGTGTCGTCGGGGCCGGACGAGGCGGTGCACGAGTGCGTGTTCGACCTGGCCGTCGACGGCTACCTCCGCCATCACCGGGTGCGCGGCGTGCCCACCCTGCCGGGCACCTTCGTCACCGAGATCGCCGCGGAGGCGGCCCGGGAACTGGTGCCGGGGCTGAAGGTCGTGGCCTTCGAGGACCTGGTGTTCCACCACTTCCTGCGGGTGTACGAGGACACGGCGTCCACGCCCAAGCGGATCGCGGCGAAGGTCGTGGCCCGCACCGCGGAGCTGACCGCGGTGGAGATCCGGATCACCACCGACGTGCGCTCGCCCGGCGGCGTGCTGCTCGTCGAGGACCGGCCCCACTTCACCGCCCGGGTCCTGCTGGCCGCCGAGTACAGCGCGGCGCCCCGCTGGGAGCCCTGGGACCCGGCCGGGGAGCGGCCGGTCGCCGATCCGTACCACGTGCCGGCCTCGCCGGTGTCACTGACCGGGCCGTTCGTGTCGACCCACGACACCCGGCTCCACCCGCTGGGCAAGCGGTCCACGTACCGTCTCGACCTCGCCCCGGACGACCCGGCGTTCAGCCGCTTCACCGCGCCGTCGATCCTCCTCGACGGGCTGGCCCGCACCGGGGTCCTGCACTTGGTCGACGGCCGTCTGGTGCCGATCGCCGCGCCCCTGTCCATCCGCCGGATCGACCTGTACGCGGCGGGCAACGACCTCGGGCTCACGGCGCAGTACGGACGGCTGGACCTCTACGCGACGCCGCCCGCCTTCGACATGACCGAGCGGGCTCCCGACAACCGCTTCGTCGCGGTGGCCCCCGGCGGCCGGGTCGTCCTGCAGATGAAGGACGTCTCCGCCACCGTCATCGGCTACGTCGACGCGGTGACCGGGGCCCTCCACACGCCGGACAAGCGGCCGGTGCCCGATCAGGAACCGCGGACCGCCCCCGTGGGGGCGAACGGCCGATGACACCGAAGAAGGAGATCCCCGTGCCGACCACCGAGCCCGCCGGGAAGGCCGCGCCGGGGCAGGATCGCCGCCAGGCGCCCGGCCCCGAGGGCAGCGTCCTGTTCGGCGCCCTCAGCAGTTTCCGGAAGGACACCCTCAAGCTCCTGGTGGAACTGCAGCGGCAGTTCGGCGGCATCGCGCGGATGAAGATGGGCCCCTACCTGGTCCACCAGGTCACCCAGCCCGAGCACGTCAAGCACGTCCTCCAGGACAACTCCCGCAACTACGTGCGCGGGCGGTTCTACCGCGGCTTCCACCTGTTCTTCGGGCGCGGCATGCTCACCACCGACGGACCGGAGTGGCGCACCCGGCGCTCCGTCACCCAGCCCTTCTTCAACAGGACGCGGCTGCGGGAGAGTTCGGACACCATCACCGCGACGGTCGAGGAACTGCTCGCCCGCTGGGACGAGAAGGCCGCCAAGGGCGAGGACGTCGACATCACCGACGACATGATGTGGCTGGCGATGGGCGTCATCGGCCGCATGCTCTACGGCGTCGACCTGCGCGACTACTCCGACCGGCTGATGCCGGCCGTGCGCTTCTCGCTCAAGGCGATGATCCTCACCGGCGAGGTCAAGCAGATGCTGCCGCGCTGGGTGCCCACCCGCTACCAGCGCCGGCTCAAGCACCACCAGAGGGTCCTCAACGGCGTCATGGACGAGATCATCGACCTGCACCGCAACGGCGGCGGCAGCCCCGACAGCGTCGTCGCCGCCCTGCTCGACGCCACCCACGCGGTCACCGGGAAGCCCTTCACCCAGACGCAGATCAGGGCCGAGCTCAAGACACTGTTCCTCGCCGGGCACGAGACCACCGGCTGCGCCCTGACCTGGACGCTCTACGCCATCGCCCAGCACCGGAACGTCCGGGACGAACTCGACGAGGAGCTGAAGCGGGTCCTCGGCGGACGCGTTCCGACCGCCGCCGACCTGCCGGACCTGCCCTACCTGCGGCAGGTCGTGGACGAGTCGCTGCGGATGTACCCGCCGATCTGGCTGTTCCCCCGGGACACCGTGGAGGACGACGAGATCGGCGGCTACCACGTGCCCGCCGGGAGCACCGTCCTCGTCCCGGTCTACGCGGCCCACCACAACGCCGCCGTCTGGGAGAACCCGGAGGCCTTCGACCCCCGGCGGTTCTGCCCCGCCCACCAGGGGAAGTCCACCGGCGCCGTCGGCGGGCGCGCCGCGGGCCGGGACCGCTACGACTACTTCCCCTTCGGCGGCGGCGCCCGCAAGTGCATCGGCATGGACCTCGCCCTGCTGGAGATCCAGTTCGCCGTCGCCATGATCACCCAGCGGTTCCGGCTGCACCTGGTGTCGGGGCATCCCGTCACCCCCGGCGCGCTGGTCTCGCTGCGGCCCCTGCCCGAGGTGCTGATGCAGATCAAGTACGCCGACCAGGAGGCGGTCCGGACATGAGCACAGGCGTCGCCCCGGACGGCGGCCCCGGTGCCCCGGACGGGGCGGGCCCCGCGGTGGCCCCGGTGCGCCGCATGCGGTGGCGGCCGGTGCCGCAGCCCGTGCCGCCCGCGCACACCGCTCCGGCCATCGCGGGGGCCCGGATCGCCGTCCTGGGCGGCACCCCGCCGCTCGCCGCGCGCGTCGCCGCCCGGCTGCGCGAGTGCGGCGCCCGGGTCGTCACGGACCCGGGTCCCGGCGGGGACTGGCGCGTGGACGGGCGGCTGCCCGACGGCCTCGTCGACCTGACCCTCGCCGAGCCCTTCGACCCGGAGCGCGGCGGCGCCCACGCGCCGGCGCTGCTGCGCACGGTCGCCGCCCTGCGCGCCTGCTACCCGGAGTGGGAGCGGGAGACCGCGACCCGCAGACTGTTCTACCTGGCCGTCACCTATCTCGGCGGGGGCATGGGCTTCGCGCCCGAGGACCACGCCCCGGGCGGGGGGCCGCAGCCGCTCGGCGGCATCTGGGCGGGCCTGGCCAAGACGCTGCACCGGGAGATCCCCAACTGCAACACCCGGGTCCTGGACACCCCGCTCGACGAGACGGACCTGCTGCCGGACCGGATCTGCCGCGAGCTGTACCGGTGGGGCCTGTTCGAGATCGGGCACCGGGGCGGGCACCGCTTCACCCTGCGGGCCGAGGCGGAGGACGCGGGCCCGCCCGCGGTACCGCTCGGCCCCGACGACCTGGTGCTGGTCTCCGGCGGCGGGCGGGGCATCGGCTGGCGCATCGCCACGGCGCTGGCCCGCGCGCACGGCTGCCGCGTCGTGGTCACCGGGCGCGGTCCGCTGCCCGACCCCGCGGCCGCGCCCTGGCTGACCGCCGACGACGAGGGCTTCGCGGCGTACGAGCGGGGGCTGTGGGGCCTGCGCGCCGAGGGGCGGCCGATCACCGCGATCCGCGCGGCCATCGCAGCGGCGCGGCGCGAGCGGGAACTGCTCGCCCATCTCTCGGGGGTGCACCGCGAGGGACTCCGGATCACCTACGGCACCTGCGACTTCACCGACCCGGAGGCGGTCGGCCGGCTGCTCGACGGACTGGACGGGCCGCCGACCGCCGTCATCCACAACGCCGGTGTCGACACCCCCGCGCGGTTCCCGAAGAAGACCGACGAGGAGTTCCTGCGCACCGTCGCCACCAAGACCGACGGCTTCCTCCACCTGTTCCAGCGGGTGCGCGCGCTGCCGCTGAAGTTCTTCTGCGCGGTCGGCTCGCTCACCGGGCGGCTCGGCGGCATGGTCGGACAGCTCGACTACGGCGCCGCCAACGAGGGGCTCGCCCGGCTCGCCCTGTGGGCCGACCGGATCGCGCCGTTCCCGGTGATGACGCTGTGCTGGCCGACCTGGGACCGGGTCGGCATGGTCGCCAACTTCGAGGCGACGCTGCGCTACATGGCCGCCCTCGACGTCGACGAGGGGGTGCGCCTCTGGCTCGCGGAACTGGCCGCGGGCACGCGCGGGGAGGTCACCTACGTGGGGCCGTTCGGCCGGGCGCTCGGACCGCTCCAGGCCCTCGGCTACCCGGGCAGCGAGGACCTGCCCGGCTACCGCGCCCTCGTCCCGGCGCTCTTCCACCTCGGCGACGTCAGCGACCACGCGCCGCACCGCAGCCTGACCGCCCGTATCGCCCTCACCCGGGAACGCGTGCCGGTGCTCACCGACTTCGAGGTCGACGGGGCCCCCGCGCTGCCGGTCTCGCTGCTCCTGGAGAACGCGCTGTGGGCGGCCGTCTGGCTGCCTCCGGAGGACCTCGCACCCCTCGTCCCCGACCGGTTCGAGGACATCCGGGTGCGCCCGGCCGCGCTGCGCCTCGACGCGGGCGCGGCGCCCCTGGAGCGCACCGCGCGCGCGGCGTACGTCGACGGGGCGTGGCACGTGGAGGTGGTGTACCGCACGGGTGCGGCGCTGCCCCGCGAGGCGGCCCGGCTGCGCGTGGTGCACCGGGCGGCGCACGGGCCGCGGGCCGTCCCGGGAACGGACCCGGGCAATGCGGTGCCGGGCGGAGCGGTGCCGGAGGACGCCCCGCCCCTGCGCGGCGCGGCGGGCGCGCCCCGGGGGCTGCGCTGGCGCGGCCGGGTGCTGCCGCTCGCCTCCTGGCAGGACACCGCCGGGGCCCTGGTCGCCGCCCGTCTCACCGAGGCTCCGGCCAACGACGTCTGGATGCTGCCGCGCTGGCCCGAGCAGAGCCTGCCGCTCACCGCGCTGGAGAACCTGCTGCGCCGCACGCCGGCCGACGGCCCCGGCGGTCCGCCCGAGCTGCGGGTGCGCCGGATCTCGCTGCTGCGGCCGCCCGGGACGGCCCGGATGTCGGGCGCCCGCCTGCTGGTCGAGGGAGACCCACGGCGGGGCGACTGGCTCGTGTCCGACGAGGTGTCGGGCGCGCACGTGCTGCGCGTCCACGCAGCCAGCTACCGAGGAGACGCACGATGACCGTTCAGCTCACCGGACCCACGGACCGCGACAACGAGTTGTCCATGATGGGCGTCTACACGCCCCGCTACGTCGAGGACCCGTACCCGCTCTACCGTCGTGCCCGGGAGATCAACCCGGTCCTGTGGGACCCGACGATGGGTGACGGCGGCGCGTGGATGGTCACCGGGTACGAGCCCGCGCTCACGGCGCTGCGCGACCCCGTCTTCTCCGCGCGCCGCCCCCAGTGGGACCCCGACACGCACTCCCCCGAGCAGGCGGCCCCCCTGCGCGCCCTGTACTCCCAGCTCTTCGTCACCGACGCCCCGGACCACAAGCGGCTGCGCAAGCTGATGACGAAGCCGTTCCTGCCACGTGCCGTGGAGGCGATGCGCGACGGGATAGAGCGCGGTGCGGGCGCCCTGCTGGACGCGGTCCTGCCGCGCGGCGGGATGGACTTCATGACGGACTACGCGATGGCGCTGCCGTCCGCCGTCGTCTGCGGGGTGCTCGGGGTGCCGGTGGAGGAACGCGAGCTCTTCTGGAAGCGGATCCTGAGCTGGGGCCTGCTGGTCGACGAGGGGCCGCTGAGCAAGGAGCACCCCGGCTACCACCTGGCGAGCGTCGGCAAGTACATGGACTACTTCCGCGAGCAGTTGCGCCGCCGGGAGAGCGAACGGACCGACGATCTGATGCAGACCCTGGCCGACGCCTGGGCGGACGGCGGTTTCACCAGTGAGGAGGAGCTGCTCGGGAACCTGATCTTCATGCTGACGGCCGGCCAGACGACCACCGCCCACCAGATCGGCAACAGCGTGCTCGCCCTGCTCGACCACCCCGACGTCCTGGCCCGGCTGACCGCCGACCCGTCCCTCGTGCCGTACGCCACGCCCGAACTCATGCGGTACGACAGCTCGGTCCAGCTCACCAAGCGCCGCCCGGTGCGCGATGCCGAGCTGGGCGGCCAGACCATCCGGGCCGGTGAGGAGATCTATGTCTGGATGGGCGCGGCACACCGCGACCCGAAGGCGTTCCCGGACCCGGACCGGCTCGACGTGGACCGTCCCCGCAGCCAGAACCTGGCCCTCGGCCACGGCGCCCACTACTGCCTCGGCGGCCAGCTCGGCCAGCTCATCAACGAGGTGGCGGTGCGGCAGTTCGTGGAGCGGGTGCGCCGGCCGGAGGTGGACCGCGCCGGGATCCACCGCACCGAGACGCCGACCTTCCGCGGCCCGCACTCCATGCCCATGACCTTCACGAGCTAGGCCCCGTCGTCACCGTGCCGCCGCCCGGCCGGAGCACGGCGGGCGGCGGCGCGGGGACGGGACCCAGGGGGTGTCCGGCGGTCCGCGGCGCCACGGCGCCCGTGTCCGGCACCCCCGCCCCCGCCCCCGCCGCACCATCGCGAGAGGAACCCCGACCATGCCCCAGACGCCCCAGCCCCTGCCGCCGTTCCCACCGAAGCCGCAGCCGCTGCCCGACTTCCCCGGGTACACCACCCTGGACAAGGAGGTGCGGATCGACCGGCTGCCGGTGGAGGGCACGCTGCCCGAGTGGCTCAGCGGCACCCTGATCCGCAACGGACCCGCCAAGTTCGAGGTGGGCGACTACCGCCTCACCCACTGGTTCAACGGCATCGGCATGCTGCACTCCTACTCCTTCGGCGAGGGCCAGGTCTCCTACGCCAACAAGTACCTGCGCACGACGGCGTACGACCTGGCGGTCACCAAGGGGCAGCTCTACGGCAAGCAGTTCGGCGTCGACCCGTGCGAGGAGCTGTTCGGGCGGCACTTCGCCGCGTACTCGCCGAACATCTCCGACAACACCAACGTGAACCTGACCCGGCTCGCGAACCGGTTCTTCGCCTTCAACGAGCAGCCGCTGAACATGGAGTTCGACCCGCGCACCCTGGACACCGTGGGCGAGCTGGCCTTCGAGGGGCGGATCCCCGGGGAGCTGTCCACGCCGCACCCGCACTACGACTTCGAGCGTCGCGCGCTGCTCAACTACACGACGGAGATGCGGGACCGGACGGTCTACCACGTCCACTACACGCCCGAGGACACCCTGCGCCAGACCCGCCTCGCCACCATCGAGACCGGCGAGGACCCGCGTTACATGCACAGCTTCGCCGCCACCGAGAACCACGTGGTGCTGGTGGAGATCCCCGTGGTCATCGACCGCGAGCGGTTCCTGGAGCCGGGCAACACCTTCGTGCAGTGCTTCAGCTGGCAGCCGGAGCGGGGCACCCGCTTCCTGGTCGTCGACAAGCGCGAGGGCCGGGTGACCCGGACCTTCGAGGGCCCGGCGTTCTTCGCGTTCCACCACATCAACGCCGCCGAGGTGGGCGGCGACCTGCTCATCGACATCGCGGTCACCGAGACCCCGTACGAGAGCGTGCTGGGGCTGGCGCCCTCGGAGGACCAGTTCGACCTCCAGGCCTACGGCTACGCGGCCCGCCGCTTCGTCCTGCCCCTGGGCGGTTCCTCCGACTCGGCGCGGGTCGTGGACCTGACCGACGCCGGTGTGGAGATGCCGCGCATCAACTACCGTGCGCACAACGGGAAGCCGTACCGCTACGCCTACGGGCTCGGCCACTCCCCGCGCAGTCTGCGGGCGATGAACCGGCTGCTGAAGCTCGACGTCGTGGCGGGCACCCACACCGCCTGGTACGAGAAGGGCAGCTTCCCCAGCGAGGCCGTGTTCGTGGGCCGCCCCGGCGCCACCGCGGAGGACGACGGCGTCGTGCTCTCCGGGGTCCTGGACGCCCGCACCGGCACGTCGTTCCTGCTCGTCCTGGACGCCGCTTCGTTCCAGGAGCTGGGGCGGGCCCGGGTGCCGCACCACATCCCGAACGACTTCCACGGCGTGTTCTTCGGCGACCTCCCCCGTCCGGGGGGTGTCTGACGCATGAGCCCGGGAGCGGGGCCCGGTGCCGGTGCCCACGGGGCGGCGGGGCGTCCCCGGGGCGGAGCCGGGCGGAGCGCGCTCCGGCGGCGCGTCGGGCGTGCGTGACGGCCGCCGAGGGGCCACCGGGCACGCGGCGGACGGCTCCGGGGAGGCCGGGCCCGGTGGCGGGGCACCGCCGGGCCCTCCCCCGGGACCTGCCGGTGCCGGGGTCAGGGTGTCCAGGCGCGGTGCAGGAAGCCCATCGTGCCGATGGATATCCCGCCGTCCGCGTACAGGGTCTGCCCGGTGACGTAGCGGGCCTCGTCGGAGCCGAGGAAGGCGATCACCCCGGCGATGTCCTCGGCCACGCCGAGCCGGCCGAGCGGCAGGTGGCCGCCGCGCCGCGCCCGTTCGGCGTCGTCGGGCCCGTAGAGATCGGCCGCGCCGTCGGTGTGGATCAGGCCGGGACCGACGGCGTTCACCCGGATGCCGGAGCCGGCGTATTCGGCGGCGGCCTGTTCGGTGAGGGCGACGATCGCGGCCTTGGCGGCCGGATAGATGCCGGAGTTCGCGCGGGCCGTCCGCGCGAGGAAGGACGTGACGTTCACTATGGCACCGCCACCGCTCCGGGCGATGACCGGAGCGAATGCCTGGGTGCAGACGAGATTTCCCAGCACATTGGTGTCGAGGACCCTGCGGTAATGCTCGACGTCGATATCCGAAAGGGTGCTGAACGTCCAGACCCCGGCATTGTTCACCAGCAGGTCGAGCCGTTCGAGACCGTCGGCGACGGCCCGGACCGCGGCGGCGTCCCGTACGTCGCACACGGCCGCGACGCCTCCGGTCCGCTCCGCCGTCTCCCGCACGCCGGCGTCGACGTCGAGGCAGACGACCCGGTGCCCGCGCTCGGCGAGGAGTACGGCGGTGGCCCTCCCGATTCCGCGGCCCGCACCCGTGACCAGGGCGGTGGGCGGGGGGACTTCAGTGGTCATGGAATTCTCCTCCGACTTTATTCGGGGCCGAATTTCTCCGGGCAGCGTACGCGCCGCCAAATGCCCTGCGCAACAGGCTCCATGAGAATGCACACCGCGCATGAATATCGCAACGCATCATCGGCCAGTAGACAACGGACGGAATGAGGAACGGAAATGACGACAGCCGAGCAGTCGGCCGTGGGCCGGACCGGGCCGGCCATCAGTCCCGAGCCGCGCCGCATGCTCATCGGCGGCGCGTGGGTGGACGCCCTGGACGGCGCCACCTTCGACTCGGTCGACCCGGCCACCGAACGGGTGATCGCCCGGGTGCCCCGGGCGGGGGCCCGGGACGTGGACCGGGCGGTGCGCGCGGCGCGCGCCGCCTTCGAGCCGGGATCACGCTGGCGCGCCATGTCGCCGTCGAAGCGCGGCCGGCTGATCCACCGCCTCGGGGACCTCGTCCTGGAGCACGCGGAGGAGCTGGCGCTCATCGAGTCGACCGACAACGGGAAGCCGCTGACCCACGCGGCGTTCGCGGACATCCCGATGACCGCCGACATGTTCCACTACATGTCCGGCTGGGCCACCAAGATCGAGGGCAACACCATCCCGTTCTCGGCGGCGGCCCCGGGCCGCTTCCTTTCGTTCACACAGCGCGAACCAATCGGTGTGGTCGGCCAGATCATCCCGTGGAACTTCCCGGTGATGATGGCGGCCTGGAAGCTGGCGCCGGTCCTGGCCGCGGGCTGCACCGTGGTCCTCAAGCCGGCCGAGCAGACCCCGCTCGGCGCGCTGCGCCTGGGCGAGCTGACCCAGGAGGCGGGCATCCCGGACGGTGTCGTCAACATCGTGACCGGCTTCGGTGACGCGGGCGCGGCCCTCGCCGCCCACCACGACGTCGACAAGGTCGCCTTCACCGGGTCCACCGAGGTCGGCAAGGAGATCGTGCGGGCCGGCGCGGGCAACCTGAAGAAGCTCACCCTCGAACTCGGCGGGAAGTCGCCGAACGTCATCTACGCCGACGCCGACCTGGAGCGGGCGGTGGCCGGTTCGGCCGCCGCGATCTTCTTCAACCAGGGCGAGTCCTGCATGGCCGGGTCCCGGCTCTACGTGCAGCGGCCGGTGCTGGAGGACGTCGTCCAGGGGCTGGTGGCCGAGGCGGAGAAGATCAAGGTCGGGGTGGGCACCGATCCGGCGACCCAGATGGGTCCGCTGGTCTCGCGGGAGCAGTTCGACCGGGTGATGGGGTACGTCGAGTCCGGCACGGCCGAGGGGGCCGAGCTGCGCACCGGCGGCCGGCGGATCGGCGACACCGGGCACTTCCTGGAGCCGACGATCTTCAGCGGTGTCACCCCGGACATGAGGGTCGTGGCCGAGGAGATCTTCGGGCCGGTGCTGACGGTGCTGCCCTTCGACGAGTTGGGCGACGTCGTCGCCGTCGAGCGGGACAACGTGTACGGCCTGGCCGCCGGGGTCTTCTCGCGGGACGTGGGAACCGCGTTCCGCACGGCCAACGCGATGCGGGCGGGCACGGTCTTCGTCAACACGTGGAACACGCTCGACGCGGCGCTCCCCTTCGGCGGCTACAAGCAGTCCGGCTGGGGCCGCGAGATGGGCCACGCGGTGCTGGAGAACTACCTGGAGACCAAGACGATCATCGCCGACCTGTCCTGACCCGGCCCGGCGGCGCCGGGGCGAGGACGACGAGGGGTGGCCGGTCCGGCACCGGCCACCCCTCGTCCCCGCTCCCGCGGCGCCGCGGTCACCGCGAGCCCGGGGACCGCGGCCCCCGGCGCGCCCGCCGGATCACGGCTTCAGCTCGGCCACGGTGGCGAGCGTCCTGGGGTCGTCGTTGCGGATCAGCAGCGTGGTGATCAACGACTCGTGCCAGCGCGCCAGTTCGTCCCGCAGCTTCTCCCGGGGACCGACCAGGGACACGTCCTCCACCATGGCGTCCGGCACCGCGGCGATGGCGTCCTTCTTCCGTCCGGCGAGGTACAGGTCCTGGATCTTGGCGCACTCCGCCTCGTAACCGAGCCGCGCGACGACGTCGTTGTGGAAGTTGGCGCCCTTGGCCCCCATGCCGCCGACGTACAGCGCGATCCAGGGCCGCACCGCGTCCCTGGCCCGCTGGACGTCGTCGTCGAGGACGAGCGGGGCGCCGGCGGCGATCTCGAAGCCGGAGCGGTCGGAGCGCTCGGCGGAGCGGCGGGCGAAGCCGAGTTCGAGCTGCTCGCGGTGGAAGGCGTCGGCGCGCGGGGAGAAGAGGAAGGGCAGCCAGCCGTCGGCGATCTCGGCGGCGAGCGCGATGTTCTTGGGGCCCTCGGCGGCCAGGTAGAGGGGCACCTCGGGGCGCAGCGGGTGCACGGTGGACTTGAGCGGCTTGCCGAGTCCGGTGCCGCCCGGATACGGCAGCCGGTAGTGCGCTCCGTCGAAGGAGACCGGGGCGCGGCGCGCGATCACCTGGCGGACGATGTCGAAGTACTCGCGGGTCCTGGCCAGCGGCTTCGGGTAGGGCTGCCCGTACCAGCCCTCCACCACCTGCGGGCCGGACGCGCCGAGGCCGAGCACGAAGCGCCCGCCGGAGAGGTGGTCGAGGGTGAGCGCGGCCATCGCGGTGGCGGTCGGGGTGCGGGCCGACATCTGGACGATGTTCGTGCCGAGTCTGACGCGCCGGGTGCGCGTGCCCCACCAGGCGAGCGGGGTCAGGGCGTCCGAGCCGTACGCCTCGGCGGTCCAGACGGAGTCGAATCCCAGCCGCTCGGCCTCGGCGATCAGCGCCTCGGCCGTCTCCGGCGGCCCGGAGGACCAGTAGTTGGTCTGGAATCCCAGCTTCATGCGTTCTCCCTCGAACTCGTGCGGCGACGGTGGGGACGGGGGTGGTGGCACTCAGCCCGCGGCGCGGACCGGTCCGTTCGGAAGTGCGGCGAGCACGGAGTCGAGCAGCCCGGGGAAGCGCAGGTCGAGATCCTCGCGGCGAAGGCGCACCTGGTGGTTGCGCCCCTCCAGGCGGGTCATGGTGAGCCCGGCCTCGCGCAGGACCTTGAAGTGGTGGGACAGCGTGGACTTCTGGACGCCGATGTCGAACTCCTCGGGACGGCAGGCATGGTATTCACCGTCCGCGAGAACGGAAACGAGCCGCGTACGAATCTCGTCCGAGAGCGCCTTCATGACACCGAGGATCTCGATCTCGTCAATGTCCGGCTGACTGAAGTAGCGGGCCATACTATCACCTCATTACTCTTCATTGCGCAACACAATGGTAACAGGTGGACGGACATCGAACCGTACTGATGAAGGCATCCGCGCTTGATCCCCTTACGGAGAAGGCGAACTGACGGTAAATCACTTCCCCGGTCCGGACCGGGGAAGGATTGCGGTCCACTCATGTACTTTGGTCCATTGTTTTCACCGCACCCCGGCTGATTGAATTTCCTATCCGGTCCGCGGGGGCCGTGCTCCCGCTTTGGCCGGCCCGAAAGGAGCACGCCCCGTGCGCACCGGAAGCGACGGCCGGACCGCGGCCGCCGGGGACGCGGGGCCCCGGCCGCCCGGCGGGCCGCGAGCCGCCGGGCTCCTGTGCGGAGGGGCCCGGCACCGCACCCGGCACCGCACCGGACGCCCCCGGGCGCGCGGCGGGGCCCGCGCCCCCGGGCCCGCTCGCCCGGCACCCCGCCCCTGAACCGGTGACCGCCGGACGGCCCGCCGCCCGGACGGCCGCCGCCGGGGCCCGGACCGTTCGTCGATGCCCGGTCCGGGACCCCGGGGACACGTGTGACGACCCGAGACGCCCGAAGGCCGAACGAGGGAGTGCGCATGACCGTGTGGACCACCGCCGCGCCGGACAGCCCGGCACCGTCATCCGAGACCGAGCGCGCCGAGGACTTCCTGCGGGCCCTGCGCGGCAGCAACGGGCAGAGGCTCGCCCGCCTCCGCGCCCGCGGCCTGCCGGGCCTCGCCGACGACTTCGACCCCAGGGACCCCGGCACGATCCTGTCCCTGGCCCTGAGCACGCTGCGCGTCCTGAGCGCCCCGGCGCCCTCCCGGCCCGACGGCGGCCCCACGCCGTGAGACCGCCGCCCGGGCCGGGCCCGCCCGCGGCGCCGGGCCACGGTGCGGGGCGACCGGCCGCCCGTGCGCACGGCGGTTCCGGCGGCCGCGGCGACGGTGCGCGGCCCGGGACGGGGCGGCGGTCCTGTGCCATCGTCGACGGCATGACCGTCCTCCCGGCGCACTGGCGCCGATCCGGGTTCCCCGCCCTCCCCCGCCCCCGCTGCGAGCGCTGCCGACGGCGGTTGCGCGTGTTCCCGGGCGACCCGGTCGGAACGCACGGGGACGGGGGCGCCTCCGACCCCGTGGTGACCGTCCTGGTGGAGTGCCCGACGCCGCACTGCGGCGGCACCGGCCCCGGCGCCTGACCGCCGCCCCGACGCGCCCCCGCCGGCCATCGTGGGGGGGCGCCGCACGGGGCCGCGCGAGGGACGCCCGGCCGCTCCGCTCACCCCACCGGGGGTGTGTCCAACGTCCCCTCCGCCACGCCCAGTTCGGCCTCCGCGAAGGTGCGGACCATGTCACCCGTCGCCGCCGCGCGGTGATCGGCGCTGGTGTTGATGTACGCGGTGGTCCCGTCGATCGCGACGAGTATCCGCACGGCCGCGACCCACGGGTCGACACAGCGGAAGTCGCCCGCCGCGACCCCGGCGGCGACCACCCCCTCGATCCGCCGGCACCACCGCAGCTCCTGCTCCACCACGTGCTCGCGCAGTACCGGACGGTAGCGGGACAGGTGCCGCGCGTTCAGCCACAGCTGGCTGATGTTGTCGAACTCGGCGCTGGAGATCAGCCCGAAGAAGTTCCGCAGCGTGCCGAGCGGCGCGTCCGTGCCCGCCTCCGGCAGCAGGGTGTCCAGCTCCGTCATCGTGGCGCCGGCGAAGGCCTCGGCCACGAGCTTGTCCGCCGCCGGGAAGTAGTGGCCGACCAGCCCCGCCTGGACCCCCAGCTCATCGGCGACCCTGCGCAGGGTCACGCATTCCAGCCCCTCCGTGAGGCCCACCCTCGCGGCCGTGGTGACGATCTCGTTGCGGCGCTCGGCGGGCGCCTTGCGCACTCGTTTGCCTGGACCCCTTGACGTCATGGGACGAATGTTATTGAGTATGCGACCAATTAGGCAATTGGTCGGATGCCCAATAGCAGTCCGGGCACCCGACGTGGTCAGGAGACGCATGTGAACGACCCCCGCACCGACGCCGGTGACCTCGCCGAATACGGCTACCAGCAGGAGCTCAAGCGCACCCTGTCCGCCTGGGCCGTATTCGCGATCGGCTTCGCCACCATCTCCCCCGTCGTCGGCATCTACGCCGTCGTCCAGCTCGGTTTCGTCTTCGCGGGTCCCGCCTGGATCTGGGCGGTCGTCGTGGCCTTCCTCGGCCAGCTCCTGGTGGCCACCGTCTACGCCGAGCTGTCCTCGCAGTTCCCGATGACCGGCGGCGTCTACCAGTGGGTGCGCCGGCTGGGCGGCCCCCGGCTCGGCTGGCTGACGGGCTGGCTCTACCTTGCCTCGGCCGTCGCCTCGCTGACGACGGTCGCCTACCTCGGCGCCAGCTGGCTGTACATGCTCTTCGCCGACGGGGCCCCGTCCCCGGCCACCCATGTGCTGCTCGGCGTCGTCTTCGTCGCCGTCGCGCTCGGCATCAACCTCCTGGGCGTCAACCCGGTCAAGCACTTCCTCAACGCGGGCATCATCGCCGAGGGCGTCGCGTCCATCGCGGTCAGCCTGATCCTGCTGGTGTTCGCCCGCCACAACGGCTTCGGCATCCTCTTCGAGACCCTCGGGGCCGAGAACGCCTCCGGCGGCTCGGTGCTGGCCGGGTTCCTGACCTGTCTCGCCGTGGCCGGCTGGGCCTTCCTCGGCTTCGACGCCACCACCCAGGTCGCCGAGGAGACCGAGCAGCCCCGGCGCAGCGTCCCCCGGGCCCTGCTGCGCGCCTACCTGTTCGTCGCCTTCACCGTGCTGCTGACCGGCCTGGCCGTGACGATGGCGCTGGACAAGCCCCGGGACGCCGTGGCCGGCGCCCTCGCCGACCCCGTCTTCTCCGCGGTCACCGACGGACTCGGCGGCTGGAGCGAGAAGCCCTTCATCCTCGTCGTCCTGATCGCGTTCTTCGCCTGCGCCATCTCGATCCAGACGTACATCGGACGCGCCGTCTTCGCCTTCGCCCGCGACCGGCAGCTCCCGTTCTCCGCCACCCTGGCCACCATCGGCCCGCGGCAGATCCCCTACGTCTCGCTCATCGCGACGGCCGTCCTGGCCGGGCTGGGGCTGCTGCTGGGGCTGAACGGCAACGCCGCGGCGACCCTGATCGCCTTCGGCTCCGGCGGCTTCTACTTCATCTTCCTCACCGTCGCCGTGGTGGCGCTCGTCGCCCGGCTCAGCGGCCGCTGGAACCCCGCGGCCGGACGGCTGCGGCTCGGCCGCGTCGGTCTGGTCGTCAACGTGGCCGCCGTGGTGTGGCTGCTGTTCGAGGCGATCAACATCGCCTGGCCCCGCGCCGAACTCGCCCCGGTCGGCGGGAGCTGGGTCCAGACCTGGGCCGTGATCCTGGTCTTCTCCGCCCTCTTCGTCCTCGGCATCGCCTACGTCGCGCTCGCCAAGCCCCACACCCGGCTCCCGCGGGCCGCGGAAGCCCGTCCGACCACCGAAGAGATGAAGGCGTCCTGATGCCGACCGAACTCTCCCCCGCCGTCGTCTTCGACCCCGGCACCGGACTCGGCAGCCGCGAGGTGGCCGCCCGGCCCGCCGGTCCGGGCGAGGTCGAGATCGACGTCCGCGCCGCCGGCGTCTGCCACTCCGACCTGCACATCGTGACCGGCGACTGGCCCACCGAGCGCCCGCTCGTCCTCGGCCACGAGGCGGCCGGCGTGGTCACCGCCACCGGCGCGGGCGTCACCTCCGTCCGCCCCGGCGACCACGTCGTCCTCTCCTGGTTCGCCCCCTGCCGGCGCTGCCGCAAGTGCGTGGCCGGCCAGGCGTGGCTGTGCACCGGCACCCGGGCCGTGGAGAACACCCTGCCCGACGGCACCACCCCGTTCACCGACGCGGACGGCGAGCCGATCTGGCCCTACCTGGGCCTGGGCGCCTTCACCCGCCGTCTGGTCGTCCCCGAGAGCGCGGCGGTCAAGGTCCCGGCCGAGCTGCCGTTCGGCATCGGCGCGCTGCTCGGCTGCTCCATCACCACCGGTGTCGGCGCCGTGGTGAACACCGCCGGGGTCCGCCCGGGCGAGTCGGCGGTCGTCATCGGCACCGGCGGGGTCGGGCTGAGCGTGGTCATGGGGCTGCGGCTGGCCGGTGCCGATCCGATCGTCGCCGTCGACCTGTCCGCGGACCGGCTCGACGCGGCCCGCCGGTTCGGCGCCACCCACACCCTCGACGGCGCCGGCACCGACGTGGCGGCCTGGTGCCAGGAGCACCTCGGCGGCGTCGACTACGCCTTCGAGGCGATCGGCAGCCCCCGGGTCGTCGAGACCCTGCCCGGCATGCTGACCTCCGGCGGCGCCGCCGTGCTGGTGGGCATGGCGGCCGCCGAGGCGACCGGGTCCTTCAACCTGTTCGACCTCGCCGACCAGGGCAAGCGCATCCTCGGCTGCAACTACGGCTCCAGCATCGGCGAGCGGGACATCCCCCGGCTGGCCCGCCTCTACCTCGGCGGACGGCTCCCGCTGGACGACCTGATCGGCCGTACCCGGCCGCTCTCCGAGGCGGCGGCGGCCTTCGACGACCTCCGGTCCAACACCGGGCTCCGCACCATCCTGGAGCCCTGAGCCGGTCCCCGCCCCGCCACCTCCCCCCTCACCCCCGGAGATCCCATGTACGCCGTCACCGACCCCGCCACCGGCGAAGTCGTCGAGACGCACCCGACCGCCACCGACGCCGAGGTCGAGGCGGCCGTGACCACCGCCCACGCGGCCGCCGCCGCGTGGGGGCGCACCGGCACGGTCGCCGAGCGCGCCGCCCTGCTGCGCCGCCTCGGCGACCTGCACACCGAGCGCCGCGACGAACTGGCCGCGGGCATCGTCCGCGAGATGGGCAAGCCCCTGGCCGAGGCCGAGGGCGAGATCGACTTCTGCGCGGACATCTACCACTACTACGCCGACCACGCGGAGGAGTTCCTCGCCGACGAGCCGCTCGACGTGACCTCCGGTCCCGGCGGCGCCGTCGTCCGGCGCGGGCCCGTGGGCGCGCTGCTCGGCATCATGCCCTGGAACTTCCCGGCCTACCAGGTGGCGAGGTTCGCCGCCCCGAACCTGGCGGTCGGCAACACCGTCGTCCTCAAGCACGCCCCCCAGTGCCCGGCCACCGCCGCGCTCCTGGAGCGGCTGTTCTCCGAGGCCGGTTTCCCCGAGGGCGCCTACGTCAACGTGTACGCCACCAACGAGCAGGTCGCCGGGATCATCGCCGACCCCCGGGTGCGGGGCGTCTCGCTGACCGGCTCGGAGCGGGCCGGTGCCGCCGTGGCCGAGACCGCCGGGCGGCACCTGAAGAAGGTCGTCCTCGAACTGGGCGGCTCCGACCCCTTCCTCGTGCTCTCCACCGACGACCTGGACGCGGTCGTCGACGCCGCGGTCGCGGCCCGCCTCGACAACACCGGTCAGGCGTGCAACGCCGCCAAGCGGTTCGTGGTCGTGCGGGAGCTGTACGACGCGTTCGTGGAGCGGTTCACGGCCCGGCTGCTCGCGGACGCCACCGGTGCCCCGCTCTCCTCCCCCGCCGCCGCCGAGCGGCTCGCCGAGCAGGTGGACGAGGCGGTGGCCCAGGGCGCCACCCTGCACAGCAGGGGCGAGCGGCACGGCTCCTTCTTCCCGGCCGGGGTCCTCACCGGGATCGCCCCGGACCACCCGGCGGCCCGCGAGGAGCTCTTCGGCCCCGTCGCCCTGGTCTTCCCCGCGGCCGACGAGGACGAGGCCGTCCGCATCGCCAACGACACCCCCTACGGGCTCGGCTCCTACGTCTTCACCACCGACCCCGAGCAGGCCGCGCGGGTCGCCGACCGCATCGAGGCCGGGATGGTGTTCGTCAACGGCGTCGGCGCGGAGGGCGCGGAGCTGCCCTTCGGCGGGATCAAGCGCTCCGGCTTCGGCCGCGAGCTGGGCCGGGCCGGCATCGAGGAGTTCGTCAACAAGAAGCTGATCCGTACGGTGGCCTGACGGCCGGGGCCGGGGCGCCCGGACGGCGGAGGGGTGTCCCGACCACCGGGCCGTGCGCCCGGCGTCCTCGCCCCCGCCGCGCCGGGCGTCCGCGCGCGGCAGCACGGGCATGGGCGCCCTCGCGGGGCCCGCGCCACGACGGTGCCCCACGTGGGTCCGCGCGCGGCACGGCGGAGCACCGCGCGTCGGCGCCCTCCCGGGGCCTGCGCCAGGGGTACCGCTGTCCATGTGCCCGGACACGCGGACCCGGGGCCGGGCGCCCCCGGCCCGTACGGCGCAGTGCGTCGACCGGCCCGCCCACCGCTTCAGGTGGGCGGGCCGTCGCCGTGCGGCCGGCCGGAGCCGCCCGTCGGCCTCCGGTCACGCCTCCGCCCCCGTCCGGCGGCCCGGGGGCGTGGCATGGACGGCGCAGAGCCCCCCGGGGACCGCCCCCGCACCGGCGTGCGGGCACGCCCGCCGGTCGGCGCGGTCCCCGGCCGGGGCTCCGGCCCGCTCAGCGGCCGATCTGCTTGCGGCCGACGCGGCGCAGCCGCCGCCGCTGCGAGGGGTCGAGCGTGAGGTACGCGGCGGTCGGGACTCCCAGGACGATCAGCAGGACGGCCCACCAGGGCAGCCAGATGAGCAGGATGAGCCCGACCGCCACACCCCCTGCGGCCACCTTGGCATTCGTTGACATGGCGTCGCCTCCTCAGCGGCACTGCGCCGCTCTCTGTCCTGAAAACGGTCCCGCGCTCCGCGCGGTTCCGCTCCACGGGCCCCCGGAACCCTGAGGAAACCCTGAGATCCGGCGCGGGGCGACGGAGCCGGCCGGACCGGTACCGGCCCCGGCGGTCTCCGCGGTCCCCCGTCCCGGCGGCCCCGGGCGGCGTCCGGAGGCGGCCCGTCGCCGACGGGAGGTCCCACTCCTTCCATAGTGATCCACGACACGCCCCGGTCACACCCGGCACTCCGGAAAAGGGGGTATATTCGGCGCCCGCCCGCCCACTAGTCAAATTTGAGGACTCATCATCGCTGTGCAGACGGCCCACCCGGAACCGCCCTCCCCCGGCCCCGACGAGGACTCCGGCCTCGCCGTCGGTCTGATCCGCTGCTGTGCCGTGCTCCTTCCCGGTGATCCCGCCCGGACCGCCCGCGTGGCCTTCTGGCACCCGGACGGCGAACCGCCCGCCGGAGTCCCCTCGGCGTTCCTGGAGGACCTGACGGTCGTGGTGCCGGACGGGGGCGGTGTCATGGCGGTGCGCGTGCCCGCCCTCCCGCTGCCGCTGCGGGACGCCCTCCCCGTCCTCACCCGCGCGCGGGTGGCGCCGTACGCCCACCGGGCGGCCGCCTTCTGGGGCGCGGTGGCCGTGGAGGCCCTGTCCCTGGTGGCGCGCGGGCGACTGCTGCCGGGGCTGTCGCCCGCCGGGCACGACGCCTGGCGCGTCGGCCCGCTGGACGCCGGGGACACCGAGCGCGTCCGGCACCTGGCCGCCGCGATGCCGCCCGAGGCGCACGCGGTCCCGCTGGACGGCGCCGGTCCCCCGCGGCTGCCCTTCCCGGAACGCCTGGTGCGGGCCTTCCTGGACGGGGTCGCCGACACCCTGCCCCGCTCCCCCGCCGCCCCCCTCGTGACGGACGGCCCCCTGTTCGCCGCCCGCGAGCCGCGCGGGGCACCCGGGCTGGAGGCGTGGGCGGCCGAGGTGGCCGCGGGGCACGACGCGGGCGTGCGGCTGTCCCTGCGGGTCGAGGTGCTCGGGCTGCCCGAGGACGCGGCGGCGGAGGCCGCCCCGGTGTTCCGCGCCGTACCGCAGGTGCACGGCGTCGGCGATCCCTCGCTGGTCGCGGATGCCGCCGCGGTGTGGTCCGAGGAGGCCGACGCGGCGTTCGGACCGCGCGCCCGGATGGACACCCTGCTCGCGCTGCGTCGCGCCGCCCGGGCCTGGCCCGCGCTGGCGCCGCTGCTGTCGGCCGCCGTGCCCGACGCCGTCGAGCTGACCGACCGGGAGGTCGCCGGCCTCCTCGGCGCGGGCGCCCGGGCGCTGGCGGGGGCCGGTGTGGACGTGCACTGGCCGAGGGACCTGTCCCGGGGCCTCACCACCGGGGCGGAGATCGGACCGCCCGAGGGCTCCCCCGGGCGGGGTCCGGATCCGTCCGGCGGAGGGACGTCGCTCCTGTCCGCCGACGCGTTGCTCGCCTTCGACTGGTGGTTCGCGCTGGGCGGGCGGCGGCTCACCCGTGAGGAGCTGGACCGCCTCGCCGAGGCCGGCCGGCCCCTGGTCCGGCTGCGCGACCGCTGGGTGCTGGTCGACCCCGACGAGGCCCGACGGGCCCGCGCGCGGGAGAACCGCACGGTCACGCCGGTCGACGCGCTCGCCGCCGCCCTGACGGGCTCGGCCGAGGTCGACGGGCAACTGGTGGAGGTGCGTCCCACGGGCCCGCTGGCCGCCCTGCGGGACCGGCTCGCGGACCCCGGGGCCCAGGAGCCCGTCCCGCAGCCCGCCGCCCTGGCCGCGACCCTGCGCGACTACCAGCGGCGCGGTCTGACCTGGCTGGTCCGGATGACCTCGTCGGGCCTGGGCTGCTGCCTCGCCGACGACATGGGCCTCGGCAAGACGGTCACCCTGATCGCCCTGCACCTGCACCGGCAGGGCGACGCGGCGACGGCCGGACCCACCCTGGTGGTCTGCCCGACCTCCCTGATGGGCAACTGGCAGCGGGAGATCGAGCGGTTCGCGCCGGGCACGCCCGTACGCCGGTTCCACGGCGCGCGGCGCGATCCGGGGGACCTGCCCGGCGACGGGTTCGTGCTCACCACGTACGGCACCATGCGGCTGGACTCCGCCCGGCTCGCCGCCGTGCCGTGGGGCCTCCTGGTGGCGGACGAGGCGCAGCACGTGAAGAACCCGTACTCGGACACCGCCCGGCGGTTGCGCGCCATCGGCGCGGACGCGCGCGTGGCCCTGACCGGCACCCCCGTGGAGAACGGCCTCTCGGAGCTGTGGGCGATCCTCGACTGGACCACGCCGGGGCTGCTGGGCCGTCTCGGCACCTTCCGGCGGCGCTACGCCCGCGCCGTCGAGGACGGCCGGGACCCGGCCGCGGCCGAGCGGCTGGCCCGGCTGGTGGGGCCGTTCCTGCTGCGCCGCCGGAAGTCGGACCCCGGTATCGCGCCCGAGCTGCCGCCCAAGACGGAGACCGACCGCCCGGTGTCGCTGACGACGGAACAGACGGCCCTGTACGAGGCCGTGACGCGCGAGGCGCTCGCGGAGATCTCCGGCTCCGGCGGCACGGCCCGCCGGGGGCTGATCGTGAGGCTGCTGACGGGGCTCAAGCAGATCTGCAACCACCCGGCGCAGTACCTGCGGGAGGACGATCCCGTGATCGCGGGCCGCTCGGGGAAGCTGGAGCTCCTGGACGAGCTGCTCGGCACGATCCTGGCCGAGGGGTCGAGCGTGCTGGTCTTCACCCAGTACGTGCGGATGGGACGGCTGCTGGAGCGCCATCTGGCGTCCCGGGGCGTGCCCTCGCTGTTCCTGCACGGCGGCATTCCCGTCGGCGGACGGGAGGCCATGGTGCGCGACTTCCAGGCGGGCGCGGTGCCGGTCTTCCTGCTGTCCCTCAAGGCGGCGGGCACCGGGCTGAACCTCACCCGGGCGGAGCACGTCGTGCACTACGACCGCTGGTGGAACCCGGCCGTCGAGGCGCAGGCCACCGACCGGGCCCACCGCATCGGCCAGACCCGCCCGGTGCAGGTGCACCGGCTGATCGCGGAGGGGACGGTCGAGGACCGCGTGGCCGCCCTGCTGGACCGCAAGAAGGAGCTGGCCGACGCGGTGCTGGGCTCGGGTGAGGCGGCGTTCACCGAGCTGACGGACGCCGAACTGGCGGAACTGGTCGGACTGCGAGGGGGCGCGCGATGACGGGACACGAGGACGGTGCGGAGCGGACGTTCGCGGCGCTGCCGCCCGTGCGGGGGCGGGGCTTCGCGGAGAGCTGGTGGGGGCGGTCCTGGCTGGGCGCCCTGGAGGACGGGGCGCTGGACACCGCGCAGCTCAAGGCGGGCCGGCGGCTGGCGCGCGCGGGGGCGGTCGGCGCGGTGTCGGTGCGGCCGGGGCGCGTCACGGCGGTCGTCAGGGACCGGGACGGCACGGCGCACCGGGCCGACGTGCTGCTGGCGGAGCTGTCCGGGGAGCAGTGGGACCGGTTCACGGACATGGCGGTGGAACGGTCGGGGCACGTGGCGGCGCTCCTGGAGCGCGAGATGCCCACGCACCTCGTGGAGGACGCGGCGGCCGCGGGCATCGACCTGCTGCCGGGCCTCGGCGACCTGGAGCCCGAGTGCGGCTGCGGCGCCTGGGACCACTGCGGCCACACCGCGGCGCTCTGCTACCGGATGGCGCTGCTCCTGGACCGGGACCCGTTCGTCCTGCTGCTGATGCGGGGGCGTGGCGAACGGGCCGTCCTGGAGTCGCTCCGGGCGTACGGCGGGGCGTCCGGACGGACCGGGGCGGCGGCGGAGACCGACGGAGTGGACGCCGCCGAGGCCCGGGCCGCGGGGCGGGCGCTGCCGCCACCGCCCCCGCCGCCCCGCCCGGAGGACGGGCCCGGCGTACCGCCGTCCCTGGACACCGGGACCGCTCCCCCACCGGGTGTCGATCCGGAGGCCCTGTCCCTCCTCGCCTCGTGGACCGCCGCCGAGGCGCACCGCCTGCTGGGCGACGCGCTGCTCGACGGGCACGACCGGCGTTCCCCCCGGGCGGAGCCGACGGTGGCCCAGGACACGGTCCGGCTGGCGGCGGGCGACCCCGGGGACGCGGCGCGGGACCGGCTCGCCGCCGGGTCGGGGCGCGACCGGGAGGCGTTCGCGGTCGCCGTGCGCGCCTGGCGGCTCGGTGGCGCGGCCGCCCTGTCCGTACTGGACGAGGAGTGGCCGGTGGCGGGGGACGCGCTCGCGCGCGCGGAGGCGGCCCTGGCGACGGCCTGGGAGGAGGGCGAGCGGCCGTCACTGCGGGCGCGGGCCAACCGGTGGACCGTCACCGGAGCCCCGTTCCAGCTCCGGCTGGACCGCGAGGGCGGGTGGTGGCCGTACCGGGAGGAGGACGGCCGGTGGGTGCCCGTCGGCGGGGCGGCCGGGGACCCGGCGACGGCGCTGGCCGTGGCGTCCGCCGCGGCCGGGGACGAGCCGTAGGACCGGGGGCGAGCACGGGTCGCGGAGGATGGGCGCCGGAGCGGACGGGCCGGGGCGTACGGCGGGGTGGGCGTGGGGCGGAACGGGGGGGCGAGCCGCGCGCCGGAACCGCGGCCTCGGGCCGGGGCGGCGGAGGTCCCGCGGCCGCGGTCCGGGGCCGTCGGAGGTTCACGGCCACCGGCCGGGGTCGGCGTGGGCTCGCCGCCACGGACCGGACCGGAGGACGGCGGTGCTCGCGGTCATGGGCCGGGGCCGGAGCGGCTCGCGGCGGGCGGCCGTGTCCGAAGCCCCGCCCCGCCGGTGCCGGGACGTCCTACGGCGCCATGCTGCCCGTCCGCGCGAGGAGGGGCAGGACGTGGTCCGTGAGGGCGGGTGCGAGCCGGAGCCCGCTCTCGTGGCCGGTGATCCACCTGATGTCGGCGATCTCGGCGGCGGGCCGGGGCATCCGGTCGATGTCCGCCGCGAAGAGCGTCAGCCGCATGGGCACCCGTTCCAGCACGGCGACGGAGTCGATCCGGGCGAGCAGCCGGGGCCGGAGCGGCTCGACGCCCAGTTCCTCGTCCAGTTCGCGGGCCAGGGTCGCGGAGGGCTCCTCACCCGCCTCGGGTTTGCCGCCGGGGAGGTAGAAGACGTCGGGTGCGGCGCTCTTGCTCACGACCAGAAGCCGGCCCTCCTGGACGACGGCCGCCGCGACGACCGACAACGTCGCCTGACGGGGCCCCTGGGCGACCGCCGCTCCGTGTTCCTGTGTCATGCGGACCATCCTCCCAGGGGCGTCGTCAACACCGTGCCGCGCCCCTGGGGGCGACCGGCGCCCCCTCTCGGCACCCTCGTCCCCGACACCCCCGTCGTCCCCGGCGCACCGGTTCGCACCGGGTTGACGGTGTCCCGCGCGGGAGGGCCCGCCCTCCGGCGCGAGGAGGCGCGTGGGGCGCGCGTGGGGGCGGCCTCCGTCGACGACGGCCCCGGCGGGCCGGGAGCGTCGGCGGACGCCGAGAAGGTCGTCCATGGTGAGCTGGTCCGGTCGCTCACGGATCGTCGCCCGCGGGCGTCCCCGGGAAGGGACACGATGTCCCGTACCGGTGGTGTCCGGTGCGACCGGCCCGGACACCCGGGGGAACGGCGGGCCGGAACGGTGCGGGAGCCCCGGAGGACGGCCCCCGGAGAAGGAGGAGGAGACCGATGTCGGCAGCCGAGGGTCCGCTCGTCGTCGGAGTGGACTCGTCCACCCAGTCCACCAAGGCGCTGGTCGTCGACGCGGCCACCGGGCGGACCGTCGCCGAGGGCCGCGCGGCGCACACCGTGACCTCGGGGGCCGCGCGCGAGAGCGATCCGCGCCAGTGGTGGGAGGCCCTGTGCGAGGCACTGGCCCGGTGCGGTGACGCCGCGCGGGAGGCCGCCGCCGTGTCGGTCGCTGGTCAGCAGCACGGTCTGGTCACCCTGGACGCCCGGGGCGAGCCGGTGCGTCCGGCCCTGCTGTGGAACGACGTGCGCCCGGCCCCGCAGGCCCGGCGCCTGGTGGCGGAGCTGGGCGGCCCCGCCGCGTGGGCCGAGCGCACGGGCAGCGTGCCCGGCGCGTCCTTCACGGTCGCCAAGTGGGCCTGGCTGGCCGAGCACGAGCCCGGGGCCGTCCTCGCCACCAGGGCCGTCCGCCTCCCCCACGACTACCTCACCGAGCGGCTCACCGGACAGGGCACCACCGACCGCGGCGACGCCTCGGGCACCGGCTGGTGGGCCTCCGCCACGGAGGCGTACGACGACGCCGTCCTCGCGCGGGTGGGGCTCGATCCGGCACTGCTGCCCCGGGTGGTGCGGCCCGGCGAGGTGGCGGGCACCGTGCGCGGCGGCCACGGCCTGCCCTTCTCCCCGGGCACCCTGGTCGCCGCCGGGACCGGGGACAACGCGGCCGCCGCCCTGGGCCTCGGCCTGCGCCCCGGCGTGCCCGTGCTGAGCCTCGGCACCTCGGGCACGGTGTACGCGGTCTCCCGGCGGCGCCCCGCCGACCCGACCGGCACCGTGGCGGGCTTCGCCGACGCCTCCGGCGACTGGCTGCCGCTGGCCTGCACGCTCAACTGCACCCTCGCCGTCGACCGCGTGGCCGCCCTGCTGGGCCTGGACCGCGAGGCCGTCGAGCCCGGCGCGGAGATCACCTTCCTGCCCTACCTGGACGGCGAGCGCACCCCCGACCTGCCCCTGGCGACCGGTCTGCTGCACGGGCTGCGCCACGACACGACCGGCGGCCAACTGCTCCAGGCCGCCTACGACGGGGCCGTGCACGCGCTGCTCGGAGCGCTCGACCGCGTCCTGGACGCCGACGCGGATCCGGCCGCGCCCCTGCTGCTGATCGGCGGCGGGGCGCGCGGAGCGGCGTGGCAGCGGACCGTGCGGCGGCTGTCGGGGCGCCCCGTCCGCGTCCCGGCGGCGCGGGAACTCGTCGCGCTCGGCGCGGCGGCGCAGGCGGCCGGGCTGCTGACCGGCGAGGACCCCGCCGCGGTCGCGCGGCGCTGGAACACGGCGGCCGGGCCGGTGCTGGAGCCGGTGGAGCGGGACGAGGAGACCCTGGCGAGGATCTCCGGAGTGCTCTCCGACGCGGCGCCCCTCCTGGAGCGGGGCCCCGGCGGCCGCTGACGGCGCCCCGACGGACGGACCGGAGCCGGGGGCCGCCTCCCCGAAGCCGGGCGGTCCGGCGGAGCCGTGGAGCGGGTCCGATCCGTCCCCTTCCCCTTCCGCGCGCCGGGCAACTCACTCGATCGAGTGAGCGAGTTCTCCACAAAGCCGCGGTCATCCACGGAACCGTGCCGGGCGCTTCTGCTCAAGTGCCCGTCGCCGTAACGTGATTCACGCGAACCCGGCGCCGACGGCCCACTGAGCCAACCGCGTACCCGTTCGCAACCAAGCCGCCGCGCCGCCGTTGGCCAACGTGCGCGACGCGGCAGCGGAGCTGCGCGGCCGAGCACGCCATCATCCCCCCACGACGAAAGGCAGCGCTCATGCGACGGACACAGGAGAGGGCAGACGGAAACGGACCGGGACAGCAGCCGGAACCGGAACGCCCCGCGGCGGCCCTGAACAGGCGCCGGCTCCTCCAGGGGGCCGCCCTCGCCACCGTCCCCTCCGCGATGCTCACCGGCCGGACGGCCTCCGCGCGGACCCGGCGCGAGGAGACCGAGGCCACGGGCTATCCCTCGGTGGAGTGGCAGCCCGCGAGCACGTCCAACTACACGGCGTCCGGCCGTCCCACCTCCTATCCCATCGACCACGTGGTCATCCACATCACCCAGGAGACCTACGCGGACACCCTGTCCATCTTCCGCGACCCCGCCCGGCAGGTCTCCGCGCACTACGTCGTCAGATCGTCGGACGGTCACATCGCGCAGTGCGTCCGTGAGGGAGACATCGCCTGGCACGCGGGGAACTGGAGCTACAACACGCGCAGCATCGGCATCGAGCACGAGGGGTGGGTGGACCGGCCGGAGTACTTCAGCAACGCCCTGTACGAGCAGTCGGCCCTGCTGACGGCCGCGATCTGCACCAAGTACGGCATTCCCCGGGACCGGGCGCACATCATCGGCCATCACGAGGTGCCCGGCAGCGACCACACGGACCCCGGCCCGCTGTGGGACTGGGTCCGGTACATCAGACTCGTCAACTTCGCCTGATCCGAAGGGAGCGGGAACCCGCCACGCCCGGGTGAAGGACCGTCGAAGTGGTTGTCGGCGGATGGCGTCCGCGTGACGATGTCAGCGTCGCACCACCGTCAGGGGAGGCCGAGTTGACGGATTCGTGGCTGGCTCTGGCGCCGGGCGCCGACCCGGTGGAGCACACACGGACACTGCGGCGCGCGCACGAGGTGTTCACGGCTGCCGGTACGGTCCCGCGGCCCGTTCGGCGGATGGTCGCCGAGTCCTGGCGGCGGTCCGTCCGGGCGGGCGTCGGCCCGGACGGCTCCGCCAGCGTGGAGCTGACCGACGGCGACCTCGGCGCCTACCGGGCCGAGCACCCCCTGGCGGGGGTGATGCCGTTGATCCGCGAACTGCTCGGCACCTTCGCGGTGGCCGGGGAGCACCTGCTCGCGGTGTGCGACGCGCACGGCAGGCTGCTGTGGGTGGAGGGCCATCCGGCCGCCCGGCGCGAGGCGGAGCGGATGAACTTCGTGCCCGGCGCCCGGTGGTCGGAGTCCGCGGTCGGGACGAACGCGCCGGGCACCGCGGTGGCCGTCAGCCGCCCGGTGCAGGTCTTCACCGCGGAGCACTTCATCCGCCGCGTCCAGCCGTGGACCTGTGTGGCCGCCCCGGTGCACGACCCGCGCACCGGACGGGTGCTCGGCGCGGTGGACATCACCGGCGGGGACGGGCTGGCGCATCCGCACAGCCTCGGGTTCGTCCAGGCGGTGGCCCGCGCGGCCGAGTCGCAGTTGGCGCTGCCGGCACCGGGCCGGCCGACCGCCAGGACCTCGCGGCTGGCCGCGCTGGGACGGGACAACGCGCTGTTCGGCCCGGACGGCGCCGGGGTCCGGCTCAGCCGCCGGCACAGCGAGATCGTGACCCTGCTCGCCCTGCACCCGGAGGGGCTCAGCGGTGACGCGCTGCTGTGCGCGCTGTACGAGGACGAGTCGGTGACCCCGGTGACGCTGCGCGCCGAACTGGCCCGGCTGCGCGGTGTCCTGGAGCCCGGTCTGCTGCGCTCCCGACCGTACCGGCTGGCCGTGCCGGTGGAGTCGGACGCGGCACTGGTGGAGCGGCGGCTGCGGTCCGGCGCGGTGACGGCGGCGGTGCGGGCCTACGCCGGACCGCTGCTGCCGGGTTCCCGGGCCCCGGCGGTGGCCCGGTGGCGCCGTCGGCTCGACGACGGGCTGCGCGCGGCGCTGACCGCCTCGCGCGACCCCGATCTGCTCGGGGACTGGGCGCACGCGCCGTGGGGAGGGGACGACCTCGGTGTGTGGCGGGCCCTGGCGGAGGTGCGGCCCACCCCGGCGGTCCGGTCCCGGCTCGCCGCGCTGGAGGCCGAGCTGTCGGCGCCGGGCGGGTGACGTCCGCCCGTGGTCGCCGGCACCGGTGCCGCCCGCCCCTGGGCACGGCACGCTCCCGGGCGTGGCCATCGCCAGGACCGACGACCCGCCCTCCGGCGGAGGACCCCCGACGGAGGGCCACGGCGGGCCGGTACGTCGGCCGGCCGCGCCCCGGACGACACGGGCGAGGCCACCTGCCCGGCCGTACCGTCCGGACACGCAGGCAGGCAGGCAGGCAGGCAGCTCCAGCCGTACCGACCGGGCGCACGCCCCGGGCCGCCGTCCACGGACACATCACTCGCGCCGCTCCGGCCGCTCCCGCCGCCCCGACCGGGGACACAGGGAACGCCGGGTGCCGGGAACGCCGTGCACACCGCGCACGCCGCGCATCCCGCGCCGGCCGTCGGCGCCGCACACGACCCACCACGGGCGCAACCCGACCGCAACGTCCCGCTCCCTAGCCTCGCGGCAGGCTGCCCGACGGCGGGCAGCGCTCGACAGGGAGGCAGACCAGGATGACCCGTTACGCGGCACCCGGCACCGAGGGCGCGATCGTCTCCTACCAGCCGCGCTACGACCACTACATCGGCGGTGAGTACGTGCCGCCGGCGCGCGGGCAGTATTTCGAGAACCCGTCGCCGGTGAACGGTCAACCGTTCACCGAGGTGGCGCGCGGCACGGCGGAGGACGTGGAGCGGGCGCTGGACGCGGCGCACGAGGCCGCCCCGGCCTGGGGCCGCACCGCGGCGGCCGAGCGTTCCGCCGTCCTGCTGCGGATCGCCGACCGCATGGAGGCCAACCTGGAGAAGCTGGCGGTCGCGGAGACCTGGGAGAACGGCAAGCCGATCCGGGAGACGCTGGCCGCCGACATCCCGCTCGCCATCGACCACTTCCGCTACTTCGCGGGGGCGCTCCGGGGCCAGGAGGGCTCGCTCAGCCAGCTCGACGACGACACGGTGGCGTACCACTTCCACGAGCCGCTGGGGGTGGTCGCGCAGATCATCCCGTGGAACTTCCCCATCCTGATGGCGACCTGGAAGCTGGCCCCCGCCCTCGCGGCGGGCAACGCGGTGGTGCTCAAGCCCGCCGAGCAGACACCGGTGTCGATCCACTACTGGCTGAGCCTGGTCGCCGACCTGCTGCCGCCCGGGGTCCTGAACATCGTCAACGGCTTCGGCACGGAGGCGGGCAAGCCGCTGGCGTCGAGCCCGCGGGTGGCGAAGGTGGCGTTCACCGGCGAGACCACGACCGGGCGGCTGATCATGCAGTACGCCTCGGAGAACATCAAGCCGGTCACGCTGGAGCTGGGCGGCAAGTCGCCGAACATCTTCTTCGACGACGTCTGGGCGCACGACGACGACTTCCGCGACAAGGCCCTCGAGGGCTTCACCATGTTCGCGCTCAACCAGGGCGAGGTCTGCACCTGCCCGTCGCGGGCGCTGATCCAGCGCGGCCACTACGCGGAGTTCCTCGAAGCGGCCGTCGCCCGTACGGAGGCCATCGTCCCCGGTCACCCGCTGGACACCGGGACGATGATCGGGGCGCAGTCCTCCAACGACCAGCTGGAGAAGATCCTGTCCTACCTGGACATCGGCCGGCAGGAGGGCGCGAAGATCCTGACGGGCGGACAGCGCGTGGAGTACGACGGTGAGCTGAAGGGCGGCTACTACGTCCAGCCGACCATCTTCGAGGGCGACAACCGCATGCGGATCTTCCAGGAGGAGATCTTCGGCCCGGTGGTGTCGGTCACGGCCTTCGACGGCCTCGACGACGCCCTCAGGATCGCCAACGACACCCTGTACGGCCTGGGCGCCGGGGTCTGGACCCGTGACCTCAACACCGCGTACCGGGCGGGCCGGGCGATCCAGGCAGGGCGGGTCTGGACCAACTGCTACCACGCCTATCCGGCGCACGCCGCGTTCGGCGGCTACAAGCAGTCGGGCATCGGCCGGGAGACCCACAAGATGATGCTGGATCACTACCAGCAGACGAAGAACATCCTCCAGAGCTACTCCCCCAAGAAGCTCGGCTTCTTCTAGCGGGTCGTCTCCCCCGGGCCGTGTCCTCGGCCCGGCCCGGGCCGACCAGGGGTGACCGCCCGGAGACGCGGCCGCGGGCGGGTGCCCCGGGCCGGTCCCGGGCGGGCACCCGTGCCCCGGTGCCGCTCGCTGTGCCGTCCCCACGGCACCGCCCCGCTCCTTCTCGACCGGAGGGCCGGAGGGTGGGGCCGTGGCACCCCCTGGCGAGCACGCCGGAGCCGCCGTGCGGGCGGCGGCGGAGCGCCGGTGCCCCGGTCCTCCTCCCGGGGAGGCCGACCGCGTCCGGCGTGCGGCCGACGCGGGCCGGGGCCCGTCGGAGCCGCCCGCCGTCGGCGGTGACGGTCCTCAGGCGCCCCACGCCGTCCCCGGTGACGCCGCTCAGCGGGTGTCGCCGAGGGAGACCAGCAGCGTGCGCAGGAGCCGGTTGAGGCTCTCGGCGTCGTCGTCGGTGAGGTCGGCGAGGATGTCGCGCTGGTTGCGCACATGGCCCCGGACCGTGTCGTCGACGAGTTCCCGGCCCCGGTCGGTCAGGGCGATGTGCAGGCTGCGCCGGTCCCCGGGGACCGGTGTGCGGACGACCAGGTCACGGGCGACGAGCCGGTCGACGCGGTTGGTGAGCGCCGCCGAGCCGATCATGACGCTCGCGGCCAGTTCCTTGGCGGTGAGCGGGCGGGCGCTGCGGCGGAGCGTGGCGAGCACGTCGAACTCCCACGTCTCCATGCCGTACTGGGCGAAGTACTCCTTCAGACGCCCGTTCACCAGGCGGGACAGGCGCAGGATGCGGCCGACGGTTCCCATGGCGTCCAGGTCCAGGTCCTCGCGTTGAGCCGTCCACTGGTCGAGGAAGTCGTCCACGGAATCGCGCATGGGAGTTGCCTCGCCTTCATGGTCGCTTCATCTGGGTTAATTCGATCCCGAACTATTTGACGCAAGACTAAAGCATGTCCTACTGTTTCGACGTCAGATAGTTCGATGTCGAGCAATCAGGGGGGGTCATGGAGCTGTCCGCACCGGACCACGCCACCGTGTCCCGGGTCATCCGATCGCGGCGCAGCGTCCGCCACTACCGGCCGGATCCCGTTCCCGCCGAGCTGCTGCGGGAACTGGTCGACCTCGCCCTGGAAGCGCCGTCGAGCTTCAACCTGCAGTCCCGGTCCGTCGTGACCGTGACCGGCGAAGAGGGCCTCAGGGCCCTCACCGAGGCCACCGGCGGACAGGCGCATCCCCAGGAGGCGCCCGTGATGCTGGTGTTCGTCGCGGAGTCCGGCGCCTGGCGCGAGGACCGCGGCGACATCTGGGAGCAGGCCCGGCACAGCGGCGCCTGGTCCCCGCAGTTCGCCGACGCCACACCCGGGGACGTGCGGGCCTTCTACGAGGACCTGCGCGACCGCGGCCTGGAGCGCGAGTACGCCGTCAAGGACGCCATGATCGCCGCGTCCTTCCTCCTGATCGCCGCACACGCCGCCGGGCTGGCCACCAGCCCCATGAACGGCTGGAACGAGGCGGAGGTCAAGAAGGCCATCGGCATCGCCGACCGCGACGACCTGCACATCGCGCTGCTCGCCCCGCTCGGCTACCCGGCCGAGGACCGACTGCATCCCGGGCGCCGGGAGCGCGGCATGACGGTCTTCCAGGAGACCTACGGCCGGTAGGGACCGCAGGGGCACACACTCACCATCGCACCGAACCGCACAGAGGGGGGTGGTCCTCGTGACCATTGTCAACAAGCTCGTCCAGGTCGCCGGCATCATCGATGCCGCCGAGGCTGACATGATCATCGACGCGGGAGCGGACTGGATCGGTTTCGCCCTGCGCCTTCCGTCCGGCAAGGACGACATCGCCGAGCAGGACGCGGCGGCGATCATCAAGAACCTCCGGGCCCCGCACGCCGGAGTACTCATCAGCTACCTCACCGAGGCCGACGGGATCAGCCGGTTCTGTCAGGAACTCGGCGTGGTGGCGGTGCAGCTGCACGGCGACGTGGAGACCGACCAGCTCCGCCGCCTCAAGGAGCTGCGCCCGGACCTGTTCGTGCTGAAGTCCCTCGTCGTCAAGCAGGACAACGTCGACGAACTGTTGAAGCTGGTCGACGACACCCATCCCTTCGTTGACATGTACATAACGGACACGTTCGACCCGAGGACCGGCGCCAAGGGCGCCACCGGTCTGACCCACGACTGGAACGTCTCGGCGGAGCTGGTCCGCCGCTCCCCCAAGCCGCTGATGATGGCCGGCGGCCTCAACCCGGAGAACGTCGGCGACGCGATCCGCGCGGTGAAGCCCGCCGCGGTCGACGCCCACACCGGCCTGGAGGGCCCCGACGGGCGCAAGGACCGCGCCAAGGTCACCAAGTTCATCGCCGAGGCCCGCGCCGCCTTCGACGCGATCGGCTGACCCGGCCCGCCCCTCCGAGTTCACGGATCACGGCCGCACGACGGGGCGGTGTCCGGTCCGCACCCCGGCCCGGACACCGCCCCGGTGCCCTTGTCCTCCCGGCTTCCCGCCGGCAGTCGACCTCAAGGAGCCCCACGTGACCACGGGTCACCATGTCCACCTGCTTCCGCAGTCCGACCAGCTCCGCGCCATCCACACGATCATCCGGGACCGCGACTGCACCCGTGAGGACTTCGTGTTCTACGCGCGGCGAGTCATCCGCCTCCTCCTCGAACACGGCCTCGACCTGCTGCCGTTCACGAAGAAGGACATCACCACGCCGGTCGGCGCCACGTACCGCGGACTCGAGTTCGCCACGAAGATCTGCGCCGTCCCCGTGATCCGGGCCGGCGAGTCCATGGAGGGCGAGCTGCGCGACCTCCACCCCGGCATCCGCGTCGGCAAGATCCTCATCCAGCGCGACAAGGGGACCAAGCTGCCGCACCTGTACTACAAGCACCTGCCCGACGACATCGCCGACCGGCACGTGCTGCTCCTCGAGCCCATGCTGGCCACCGCGGGGTCCGCGCTCGCCGCCATCGACGTCCTGCTGGACGCGGGTGTGGACGAGGACCGCATCGTGATGGTCAATTTCCTGTCCTCCCCCGAAGGGCTGCGTCGTGTCGGTACCGAGCGGCCCCACGTGAAGATCGTCACCAGTGCGGTCGAGGACCGGCTCAACGAGCACGCGTTCATGATCCCCGGCATCGGCGACTTCGGCGACCGGTTCTTCGGAACCACCGACTCCGGAGCCAAGAAGTGAACAGTCAACGCCTCGCGGTCACCTCCGCGGTCACCGCCATCGCCCCCGCCGTCTGGGGTTCCACCTACCTCATCACCACCGAGTTCCTGCCGCCCGACCGGCCGTTGCTGGCCTCCACCCTGCGGGCGCTGCCGGCCGGGCTGATCCTGCTGCTGATCACCCGCGCGCTGCCCCGGGGCATCTGGTGGTGGCGGGCCGCGGTGCTCGGCGTGCTGAACATCGGCGCGTTCTTCTACTTCCTCTTCCTCGCGGCCTACCACCTGCCCGGCGGGGTCGCCGCCCTGGTGATGACCGTCCAGCCGATGATCGTGCTCCTGCTCAGCTCGGCGCTGCTCAAGGACCGCATCCGGCCCGTCCACGTCGTCTCCTGCCTGCTCGCGGCGGCCGGGGTGGCCCTGCTGGTGCTCCAGCCCCACGCGGGCCTGGACGGCGTCGGCATCGTGGCCGGCCTGTTCGGCGCCCTGTCCATGGCCTCCGGCATCGTCCTCACCAAGAAGTGGGGCCGGCCCGACGGCACGAGTCTGCTCACCTTCACCGGCTGGCAGCTGACCGTGGGCGGCCTGGTCCTGCTGCCCGTCACCCTGGCCAGCGAGGACCTGCCGGACCACCTCACCTGGGGCAACATCGGCGGCTTCGCCTACCTCAGCATCATCGGCGCCCTGATCGCCTATGTGCTCTGGTTCCGCGGCCTTTCCCAGCTTCCCGCTCTCGCCGCCTCGTTCCTCTCCTTCGCCTCACCCCTGTGTGCGACGGTCCTGGGATACCTCTTCCTGGACCAGACCCTGGGCCCGCTGCAACTGGTCGGCGCGGTCGCCGTGGTCGGAGCCGTCGTACTCGCCCAGCCTCGCACCGGAAGACCCACTCACACACCGTCGCGGCCGGCCCGGAGCACCACCCGGGCCTAGCGCGACCCACCTGTTCGGGGGAGTCCAGCAATGAGCACCCACGCACCGATATCCAGAGTCTTCTCCCACCGCACGTCGCTGCGCGGTCTGCTGAGCCAGCAGGCCCGTCTGCGGGGCGACGCCGTCGCGGTCACCGCGGACGGCGGCGACCTCACCTTCGTGGACCTCAAGTCCGCCGCCGACCGGCTCGGCGCCCACCTGGCGGGACTCGGCGCGGCACCCGACACCTGTGTCGGTCTCTTCGCCGAACCGTCCGCCGACCTCGTGACCGGCGTCTGGGGCATCCTCACCTCCGGCGCCGCCTATCTGCCGCTGTCGCCCGACTACCCGGAGGCCCGGCTCCGGTACATGGTCGAGAACGCCGGCGTCCGCCTGGTCGTCACCCAGCCCCATCTGCGCGAGCGGCTCAGCCGCCTGGTCCCCCCGGGCACGGTCGTGGTCACCGCCGCCGACGCCCCGGCGCCCGGCCGCCCGCGCCCCCTCCCCGAGCCCCGGGGCGACCACCTCACGTACGTCATCTACACCTCCGGCTCCACCGGCAGGCCCAAGGGGGTGATGATCGAACAGTGCGGTGTGGTCTCGCAGTTGCGCTGGCTCGCCACCTGCGGACACCTCGGCCCGGACGTGTCCGTCCTGCAGAAGACCCCGATGAGCTTCGACGCCGCCCAGTGGGAGATCCTGGCCTGCGCGGTCGGCGCCCGGGTCGTCATGGGCACCCCGGGGATCTTCCGGGACCCCCAGGGCATCATCGGCATGATCCGGGAGCACCGGGTGACCACCCTCCAGGGCGTGCCGACCCTGCTCCAGGCCCTCGTCGACACCGAGGAACTGGGCACCTGCTCCTCCCTGACCCGGGTGTTCTCCGGGGGCGAGGCCCTCACCCGCACGCTCGCCCAGGACCTGTTGCGCGCGTTGCCCGGCGTGGGACTGGTCAACCTCTACGGCCCGACCGAGACCACCATCAACGCCACCTCGTACTGGGCCGACGAGAAGACGCTCGCGGAGTGCTCCCACGGGATGGTGCCCGTCGGGGTGCCGGCGGACAACGTCACCTGCTACATCCTCGACGAGGACCGCCGCCCGGTCGGCATCGGGGAGAGCGGCGAACTGTTCATCGGCGGGATCCAGGTGGCCCGCGGCTACATCGGCTTACCCGTGATGACCCGGGAACGCTTCCTCGTCTCCCCGTTCAACCCCACCGAGCGCCTCTACCGCACCGGTGACCTGGCCCAGTGGAACCCGGACGGCACCATCCAGTTCACCGGCCGCGTCGACAACCAGGTGAAGCTGCGCGGCTACCGGGTCGAACTCGAGGAGGTCGCCTCCCGGGTCGAGGAGCACATGTGGGTGCGCAGGGCCGCGGCGGTCGTCACCGACGACGCCCGCACCGGGGGCAAGACCCTCGTCGCCGCGGTCGAACTCAACGAGCGCACGGCCGCGGTGATGGACCAGGGCCGCAGCGACGCCGCCCACCACCAGTCGAAGACCTCCAAGCTCCAGGTGAGGGCCCAGCTCTCGAACCCCGGTCTGCGCGAGGCGTCGCGGCTGGAGGGCCGCCCCGCCGTCCGGCTGCCCGGCCGGGACGGCACCGAGGAGCAGCGAAGAGTCGCCTTCGCCCGCAAGACCTACCGGCTCTACCGCGGCGGCGCACTGACCGCCGACGACGTGGCCGCACTGCTCGCCCCGCGCCCGGCCGAGGCATCCGCCCCCCGCGCGGCGACCGACCTCACGCTCGACGAACTCGGCGCCGTCCTCCGCTGGTTCGGCCCCTTCCGCAGTGACGAACGGCTGCTGCCCAAATACGCCTACGCCTCACCCGGCGCCCTCTACGCCGCCCAGATGTACTTGGAGATCGAGGGGATCTGCGGACTGTCGGGCGTCTACTACCACCACCCTCTTGAGCATACCCTCGTACGTGTCGCGGATCTCACCGATTCCGGCCGAACTCCCGGCCTGAAGGTGCACTTCCTCGGCAAGCGGCACGCCATCGAGCCCGTCTACAAGAACAACATCGTCGAGGTGCTGGAGTTCGAGGCGGGCCACATGCTCGGCCTGTTCGAGGAGGTCCTGCCCCGGTACGGGCTCTCCCTCGTCCCCGCCGGCTTCGACCCCTCGGTCACCGCGCGGCTGGACGTGGAGTCCGAGGACCACTACCTGGGCACCTTCGCCCTCGCCCCGTACCAGGGACCGCCGGACACCGGTGAGGTGGACCTGTTCGTGCAGACGCACGGCGACCGGGTGGCGGGGCTGCCGGCCGGCCTCTACCACCACCGGGACGGCGCGCTGGAGCGGATCGGCGACCGGACGGTGGAGCGCCGCCACGTCATCGCCATCAACCAGGGCGTCTACGACCGTTCCTCCGTCGGCATCAGCGCGGTCTCCCGGGCCCGCGAGGAATGGCGGCACTACATCGTGCTCGGCACCCTGCTGCACCGTCTGCAGCGCGTCCCGGGCATGGGCTTCATGTCGTCCGGCTACTCCTCGAAGAGCGGGCACCCGCTGCCCTCCGCGCGGACCCTGGACGACCTGCTCGCCGCCGCCGGGGTCCCTCCCGCCCCCGCGTCGTACTTCTTCGTAGGCGGCCCCGTCACGCCGGAGCAGGCGGCGCACGAGGGCATGGACGAGGACGCCGTGCACACCCGGGGCCCGGCCGAGATGATCCGCGACGACCTCGCCCAGTTCCTGCCCGACTACATGATCCCGGCCCGTGTCGTGGTGCTGAACGAACTGCCCCTCACCGCCAGCGGGAAGATCGACGCCAAGGCCACCGCGCTGCTGCCGGAGGTGACCGCGGCCCGTACCTCGGCCCCCCACGTCGCCCCCTCGACGAAGACCGAACAGTGGCTGGCGGCCCAGTGGGGACGGATGCTGAAGTACGACGGGGTCTCCACCCAGGACGAGTTCTTCGCCTCGGGCGGCAACTCGCTGCACGCGGTGGCGCTGGTGAACCGGATCAACAAGGAGTTCTCCGCGCGCCTCCCGCTCCAGGTGCTGTTCGAGATACCCAGACTGGCCGACCTGGCCGCCCGCATCGACGACGGCGCCCAGCGGCGCAGTTCCCGTCTGGTGCCGCTGCACCCCGGCGGCTACGGCGACCCGGTGTTCGTCTGGCCGGGCCTCGGCGGCTATCCCATGAACCTGCGCCTGCTCGCCCAGGGGGCCCGCCTCGACCGGCCGGTGACCGGCATCCAGGCGCACGGCGTCAACGCGGGCGAGGAGCCCCACGCCACGATCCGCGAGACGGCGAGGGCCGACGTCGCCGAGATCCGCCGGGTCCAGCCCTCGGGGCCGTACACGCTCTGGGGCTACTCCTTCGGCGCGCGGGTGGCCTTCGAGGCGGCCTGGCAATTGGAGCAGCTCGGCGAGAAGGTCGAGAACCTGCTGCTGATCTGTCCCGGCAACCCGACGATCCGGGATCCCGAGGGCCGGGAGTGGGGCCGCGAGTCGTCCTTCGCCAACCCCGCCTACCTCACCGTCCTGTTCTCGGTGTTCGCGGGCACCGCCCAGGGTCCGGCCGTGCGGGACTGCCTGGAGCGCGTGACGGACGAGGACTCCTTCGTCGCCTTCGTCCACGAGCGGATGCCCGCGCTCGACGAGGGGACGATCCGCCGCATCACCCGGATCGTCGCCCGGACCTACGAGTTCGAGTACAGCTTCCGCGAGCTGGAGGAGCGCACGGTCGACGCCCCGGTCACGATCTTCAAGGCGCGCGGCGACGACTACTCGTTCCTGGAGAACGCCTCCGGCTACTGCTCCTGTCCGCCGCGCGTCGTCCGGCTCAGCGGCGACCACTACAGCGTGCTGAAGGAGCACGGGGTGAACGAACTCGTCGCCCGTGTCCGTGAAGTGGCCGGCCGCCGGTAGGCGTCCGCCGGACCCGACCGGCCCCCAAGAACGCCCCACCCCGTGCGTCCCCCGCCGCGGGGTGGGGCTCCCCCCGAACCGAAAGGACGTCCGCCGCCGTGCCGCACGTCAGCATCAAGCACTTCCCCCGCACGTTCACCGAGGACGAGAAGGCCGATCTGGTGGCCGAACTGACGCGGACGGTCACCCGGGTGTTCGGCGTCGAGCCCGGTTCCGTGTCGGTCGCCGTCGAGCCCGTGGCCCCGGCCGACTGGACGGCCGGGGTGCACGTCCCGGAGATCGAGGCCAAGGCCGACCTGCTGTGGAAGCAGCCGCAGTACTCCCAGCCCATCCCCACCGAAGGAACCCGATGAGCTCCGCGATACCCGTCGTCCACACCGAAGAGGTCCGCGAGGCCCTGCACGAGGGGCGCCCGGTCGTCGCCCTGGAGTCCAACGTGATCACGCACGGGCTGAAGTACCCGCACAACGCGGAGACCGCGGTGCGGGTCGAGGCCGCCGTCCGCAAGGGCGGCTCCGTCCCGGCGACCATCTGCATCGAGGACGGCGCGATCCGGGTCGGCATGACCGACCGGGACATCGAGCGCTTCGCGTCCGGTTCGGGCATCCCGAAGGTGTCCAGCCGCGACCTGCCGGTGGTGCTGGCCCGCGGCGGGGCGGGCGCCACCACCGTCGCCTCCTCGCTGGTCGCCGCCGAGCTGGCGGGCATCCCGTTCTTCTCCTCGGCGGGCCTGGGCGGCGTCCACCGCGGCGCCGAGACGACGATGGACATCTCCTCGGACCTGGTCCAGCTCACCCGTTCCAAGGTCGCCGTCGTCTGCGCCGGGGCGAAGATGATCCTCGACCTGAAGCTGACCATGGAGTACCTGGAGACGCAGTGCGTCCCGGTGATCTCCCACGGCTCGGACGACTTCCCCGCCTTCTACTGCGCCTCCAGCGGCTTCCGCGCCCCGCACCGGATCGACGACGAAAACCTCCTCGCCAGGGTCGTCGACACCCACTGGGCCGCGGGCCACCCGGGCGGCGTGGTCATCACCACCCCGCCGCGCGAGGAGGACGCCGTCGACTCCGCCGAGGCCGAGGCCGCCATCGCCGACGCACTCGCCCGGGCCGAGCGGGACGGCGTCACCGGCCAGGGCCTCACCAAGTACCTGATGCACGCCGTCGACCGGGCGACCGGGGGACGGACCGCACAGGCCAACATGGCCGTCCTCATCTCCACGGCAGAGGTCGGGGGCCGCCTGGCCGCCGCCTACGCCCGCCATCAGTCCGCCACCTCCTGAAACCAGTCAAGGAAGATCATGACCTCGCTCTTCGACTCCACCACCTTCGGCAAGATCGGGCTCGCCAACCGCCTCGTCATGGCGCCGATGACCCGCAACCGGGCCGAGCCCGGCGGCGCCGCCACGGAACTGATGGCCGAGTACTACGCCCAGCGCGCCTCCGCCGGCCTCATCATCACCGAGGGCACCCAGCCCTCCCCGCTCGGCCAGGGCTTCCTCAACACGCCGGGCCTGCACGACCCGGAGCACGTCCGGACGTGGCGCGCCGTCACCGACGCGGTCCACGCCCGCGGCGGCCGGATCGTCGTCCAGCTCATGCACTCCGGCCGCATCGGCCACCCCGCCCTCTACGCCGACGCCCACCAGCCGGTCGGCCCGTCGCCGGTCGCCGCCGCCGGGCAGAGCTTCACCCCGGAGGGCCCGCGGGACTACCCCGTCCCGCACGAGCTGACCGGTGACGAGATCGCCGCCACCGTGCGGGAGTTCGTCACCTCCGCCCGCCACGCCGTCGAGGCCGGCTTCGACGGTGTGCAGGTCCACGCGGGCAACGGCTTCCTGCTCCACCAGTTCCTGGCCGAGAACACCAACCGCCGCACCGACGCCTACGGCGGCTCGATCGCCCACCGCATCCGCCTCACCGTCGAGGTCACCGAGGCCGTCGCCGCCGCCATCGGCAACGAGCGCACCAGCGTGCGCGTCTCGCCCGCCAACACGTACAACGACATCGCCGAGGGCGACACCGAGGCCCTCTACCGGGCCCTCGTCCCGGCGCTGCCGAGCCTGGCGTTCCTGGAGGTGTGCGAGATGGTCACCCGGCCGGTGACCCTCGTGATCCGCGAGCTGTGGAAGGGCAACCTGGTGCTCAACCCGCACGCCGCGCCGGACTCCTTCCCGTCCACCGCGCAGACCGCCCAGCAGGTCCTCGACGAGGGCCTGGCCGACGCCGTCTCCCTCGGGGCGCTCTTCCTCGCCAACCCCGACCTGCCCGCCCGGGTCCGGGCGGGCGGTCCCTTCCAGGCCGCCGACGAGGCCACCTACTACGGCGGCGACCACCGCGGTTACACCGACTACCCGGCCCTGGGCCAGGAGGACGGGCGGTGACTCCGGCCGCCGAGCGCCGGCTCCAGGTCTTCACGGGGCGGGCCCACCCCGATCTCGCCGGGCGCATCGCCGCCGAGCTCGGCGCCGGTCTCGTGACCACCCGGGCACGGGACTTCGCCAACGGCGAGATCTACGTCCGCCACGAGGAGTCGGTGCGCGGCGCGGACTGCTTCGTGGTGCAGTCGCACACCGCCCCGATCAACACGTGGATCATGGAACAGCTCATCATGATCGACGCGTTGAAGAGGGCGTCCGCGCACAGCATCACCGCCGTGGTGCCCTTCTACGGCTACTCGCGGCAGGACAAGAAGCACCGGGGCCGGGAGCCCATCTCGGCCCGGCTGCTGGCGGACCTGCTGACCGCGGCCGGCGCGGACCGGATCATCACGGTCGACCTGCACACCGACCAGATCGTCGGCTTCTTCGACGGTCCGGTCGACCACCTGTTCGCGCTTCCGCTGCTCGCCGACCACGTGGCCGCGGGCACCGACCACCAGCGGCTCACCGTGGTGTCCCCGGACGCCGGGCGGGTGCGGGTGGCGGACCGGTGGTGCGACCGGCTGGGCGTTCCGCTCGCGATCGTCCACAAGAAGCGGGACAAGGACGTCGCGCACCGGGTGAGCGTCCACGAGGTGGTGGGCGAGGTCGAGGGCCGGGTCTGCGTCCTGGTGGACGACATGGTGGACACCGCCGGCACGATCTGCGCGGCGGCGGACGCCCTCCACGACGCCGGTGCCGAGGACGTCATCGTCGCCGCGACGCACGGCATCCTGTCCGGGGCGGCCCTGGACCGCCTCAAGAACAGCAGGGTCAGCAGGTTCGTCTTCACCGACACCCTGCCGACGGCCGCCGCGACCGGACTGGACAAGATCGAGGTCCTGTCCATCGCGCCGCTGATCGCCCGCGCGATACGGGAGATCTTCGAGAACGGTTCGGTGACGAACCTCCTCCAGGACCTGTAGGGCACCCGTCCGGCCGGGCCCGGACGCCGGTGGTCGCGCGACCGCCGGCGTCCGGGCCCGCCGCGTCGGAGGGGGCCCGGCGCGGCCGGCCCGGCGACACGGCCCGGCCGGCACCGCGACGGCCGACACCGCCCCGGGCGGCCGTCCGTGCTGAACGGGGGCTCCCGGCCCGCGGATTACTGGACTACGGTCGCCTGCTGTGGAGAGAACCGGAGAGAACACGGCGAAACTGGCGGTGCTGATCGACGCCGACAACGCGCAGCCGTCGGCGCTGGAGGAACTGCTGGCGGAGGTCGCCAAGTACGGCACGGCCCATGTCAAGCGGGCCTACGGGGACTGGACCGGGACGCAGTTGAAGGGCTGGAAGGAGCACCTGCTCGCCCAGTCCATCCAGCCCATCCAGCAGTTCGCCTACACCACCGGCAAGAACGCGACCGACTCCGCCATGGTCATCGACGCGATGGACCTGCTGTACTCGGGGCGTTTCGACGGGTTCTGCGTCGTCTCCAGCGACAGCGACTTCACCCGCCTCGCGGCCCGGCTGCGCGAGTCCGGGCTGACGGTGTACGGGTTCGGCGAGCGCAAGACGCCCAAGCCCTTCGTCGCGGCGTGCGACAAGTTCATCTACGTGGAGAACCTCAAGAGTTCCGACGCCCCGGCCGAGGCCAGGCCGGCCGCGCGGGCCACGGCGGCCCGGCTGAAGGGCGACGCCGCGCTGGTCAACCTGTTGCGGCACGCGGTGGAAGCGGCCTCCGACGACGACGGCTGGTCGCACCTCGCGCACGTGGGCCACATCATCACCAAGCAGCGCTCCGACTTCGACTCCCGCACCTACGGGTACGCCAAGCTCAGCGACCTCCTCGCCGCGACCTCCCTGTTCGAACTGGACCGCCGTACGGTCGGCGGAGGGAAGACGACGGTCATCTACGTCCGCGACCGGCGCCACGCCGGGGGCGGCCCGCGGCAGACGGCGCCTGAGCACTGACCGCCGCGCCCCGTGCCCGCCATCGGCTCCGGCTGGGCGCCCCGGGCCGGTGGGACCGGGACCGGTCCTCGCGACCGGGCCGGCCGGGCCGGGAACAGGGCGGGACCACGCGAGCCGGGGCGGCCGGGGACGTCACCCGATGCCCTCCGGGCCGCCCAGGGCCCGGCGGATCTCCGCCGCCGGGAAGGGGGTGCGCCTGCTCTCCCTGACGAGGCGGCGGGCGAACCCGTCCATGACGAGGGCGGCCGGGGCATGGAGGTCGACGGCGGCCGCGATCCCGGCCGGAACCCCGCCGGGGCGGCGGCCCGCCATCCAGTCGCGCAGGAAGGCGCCGCACTCCGCCCCGCCGCGCCAGGCCCCGGGCAGATGGTGGCGGAGCAGGTGCCACGGAACGTAGCAGCGGTCGTAGACGAGGTGGTCGTCGAGGAAGGCGGACTCCTCCGGCGTGAGGTCGAAGCCCCGGCCGAGGGCCAGCCCGAAGTCCGAGAAGTACACCCGCTCGCCGTCGGTGAGCACATTGGCGAGGTGGGCGTCGAAGTGCACCAGCCCGCGCGAGCCCATGAACTCCGCTCCCCGGAGCAGCTCCCGCCACGCCCACAGATGGGGGCCGCCGTCCTCCGCCCCCGGACGGACCGCGTCACCGGCGCGGGCCAGCCAGGTCCCGAGGGTCTGCGGGAGGTGTTCCAGGAAGAGCACGAGGCTCAGGGACGACCTGCCGATGGCCTCCAGCCGCGCGCGCACGGCGGGCGAGTCCTCCCAGTACGCGACCGCGCCGTCGACGCCGCCGAACTCGTCGGCGACGTCCGGCGGCGGCCGGTCCGGGAGGACCCGCCAGTGGTACAGCAGGGGGAATCCGCCGTACTCGTCCCGCAGCACCCAGGAGGTGGTCATGAGGTGCGCCGCCAGCTCGCGCCAGGCGCCGAACCCGGACGACCCCACGCCGTACTGGTAGAAGAGGGGGAGCCCGAACAGGTTGGCGGTGGAACGGAGGTGCTCCGGGCGCGTCTCGATCTCCGTCAGCGGGACCCGTTTGACGAAGACCGGAATCCCCTCGATCTCCATCTCGGCCCGCCTGCCGCCGATGCCCGAACCGGCCTCTCCCGCGGCGGCCACGGCGTCGCCCAGCTCTCGGTCGCCGAACCGGGCGAGCCGCGCCGCCGCGGTGGCGTACGCGGACCGGCGCCCGGTGTGCCGGGCACCGCTCCCCGCCGTGCGCGGCTCCCGGGAGGCGTCCATGGTGTCCGGTTCCCTTCCGTCAGGGGTGCCCGCGGAACTCGTGCACCAGCTCGATCCTCCCCGCGATGTGCCCGTTGAACTCGTCGAGTTCCCCGGCCGGCACCCACAGTTCCAGGATCGTGCTGCCGCCCGCCCGCTGGACGGGGTAGCGACGCAGGAAGTCCGTCCCGACCTCGAAACGGGTGACGAACCCGGCGCCGTCGTGCTTGACGTTCCAGTCCCGCGCGATCCGCACGGCGTACTCCTCGTTGAGGACCGGATAGAAGATCGGCTGCTCGGGCAGCCTGGGCGGCCAGTCCCGCCAGCCGGACGCCCGGACCAGTTCGAGTTCCCGGGGACCGGTCGGACGCCACAGCGTGGTCGTTGGCCGGCTGGTCACGCGGATGCTCCTCCTCGGCGGGGCGGACCCCCGTGCGGGCCGCCGGGAGGCCGACGGTACCGGCCGCCGCGGCGGGGCGGCCACCGGGTTTCGCCGCCCCGGGCACGAACGGCACGGCCCCGGTGCGCCGTTGACAGCGTTGGTGTCGTGGCACATCTGAGCGAACCGGTCCTGACCCCCGACGAGCGGGCGCGGGGACCGCGAACCGACGACGTGGTCTTCGCGATGGACCGGACCGGGGAGGAACACCCGGGCCGGCCGGCGGAGTCCGTGGCCCGGCGGGTGCGTGCCCTCGGGATCCCGCCGGAGGGCATCGGCGCCGCCCTGCCCCGCCCGGCCGGGGGCCGGCTCCGGGCCCCCGCCGCGCCGGGGCGGCCTCCCCGTCCGGCAGCTCGACCGCCTGGCGGGTGCGCTGGTCCCGCTGGGCTGCGCGCTGCTGACCCGGGACGACGGCACCGACACCTACGCGATCCCGGTCGCGCGCACCGCTGATCCCGAGCCCGGCGGGCTGTCGCACCGGGGGCTCCCCGTGCGGGCCCGGACCGCGCGCGCCGGGGAGGCCCTGGCCAGCCCGGACTGCCCGGACTGCCCGCGGACGCGGGAGCTTCCGGACGGCGGGACCCCGGCGGGTGAACACCGCGACCGCGGCACCCCGTTGTCCGACGCGGACGGCCGTCCGCTGCCCCGGGTGACGCTCCACGGCCGAGCCGCGCGCCGGCCGCCGTGGAGCGGTTCCCGCGGGCGCGTCGGCACCGCCGCCGTCCGCCGTGCGGGGCGCTTCCGGGGGCGCGCGGGACCGGACGATCACCCACTCCGTCTGAGTACCGGCACTCAGGCGGGGCCCGCCGGGGCGCTCCTAGCATCCGGGCCATGCACATAGACCACGCCGCCACCGCGCCGGAGTGCCGGGCGGGCATCATCGCGGTGGCCTCCTGCCTCCCGGAGCGCGAAGTGACCTCGGACCGCCTTCGGGAGCGCGTCGCCGCGGCCTCCGGGCTCCCCCTGCCGCCCCGGGTGCTCGAACGGGTCACCGGCATCGTCTCGCGCCGGGCCGTCACGGACGGCGAGTACGCCTCGACGCTCGCGGTGCGGGCGGCGCGGACGGCGCTGGAGCGGGCCGGGCTCGCCCCGTACGACCTGGACCTGCTGGTGTTCGCCTCCGCCACGCGGGACATGGCGGAACCGGCGACCGCGCACGTCGTGCAGGCCGCGCTCGGCTCCCGGGCGCACGCGCTGGACGTGACCAACGCCTGCAACAGCTTCGTCAACGGCATCGACACGGCACGGCACGGGCGATGATCCTCGCCGGGCGGGCCCGCCGGGCCCTGGTCGTCACCGGTGAGACGCCGAGCCGCGCGGTGCGGCACGCGCCGTCCGGCGCCGGGCAGCTCCGGGACGGGTTCGCCGGCTACACCTTCGGCGACGCGGGCGCCGCGGTCGTCCTGGAGGCGGTGGAGCGGGGCGGCATCGTCGACGTGGACACCGAGACGCACTCCGAGCACTGGCGGGTCGGCGGCATCCCCGGCGGTGGTTCGCGCCACCCCCGGGGTGACGAGCACACGTACTTCCGGGGCGACGGCGGCGAGCTGCGCGCGGTCTTCGAGAAGGTCGGCACGTCGGTGCTGGACCGGATGCGGCGGCGCACCGGACTGGGCTGGAACGACTTCCGGCACGTCCTGGTGCACCAGGTCACGGTGCCCTACCTGGACCGGTTCGTGGAGCTGACCGGGGTGCCCCGGGACCGGCTCGTGGTCACCGTCCCCACGCTCGGGAACATGGCCAGCGCCACGCTGGGCGTGCAGCTCGACCGCGTCCACGCGGGGCTGCGTCCGGGCGACCGGGTCCTGTTCGTGGGGCTGGGCGGCGGGGTCAGCATCATGACGATGGTCTGGGAGAAGGCGTGACCGCGCTCTGGGTGGTGGTGCCCGCCCACCAGGAGGCCGCGCGGATCGGCGCCACGCTGGACGCGCTCGCGGCCCAGCGGGACCGCGACTTCACCCTCGTCGTCGTGGACAACGCCTCCACCGACGGCACCGCGGCCCTCGCCCACGACTTCGCCCGGTGGGCGCCCTTCCCGGTGCACGTCCTCGACGAGCCGGAGAAGGGGGTGGGCTGCGCGGTGGACACCGGCTTCCGGTACGCGATCGGGCACGGCGCGACCTGGCTGGCCCGCACCGACGCCGACTGCCTGCCGCGTCCCGGCTGGACGGCCGGGGCCCGCTCCGCCCTGCGGCAGGGCGCGGGCCTGGTCTGCGGACGCGTGGACGCGCGCGCCGACGAGCACGGGCCGCTCGGGCGGGCCGCCTTCCGCGCGCTGGTCCGCGCCGCCGCGCTGTTCGGCCGGCTACGCCCCGCCCACCGGCGGCGCCACGGCTACCTGACGCCCTACCGGATGCACGCGGGCAACAACATGGCGGTCACCGCGGCGCTGTACGAGGCGGTCGGGGGGATGCCGCGCCGCCCCTCCCCCACCGACCGGATCTTCCTGAACCGGGTGCGCCGCCGCACCACCGCCATCGTCCGGGCCCGGGACATGGTGGTCGAGAACTCCAGCCGGCGGCTGCGGGCGTACGGCCCGGCCGGGACCGCCCGCTGGTACCTGGGCAAGGGGCCCGGCCGGCACGGGGAGGACCCGCGCTGATGCTCGACGCCCTCGCGCACACCCTGCGGCGCCACCCGGACCGGCCGGCCGTCCTGGGCGCCACCCGGACCGGCGCCGTACGGACCACGGCCACCTCCGGGGACCTGGCCGACCTCGCGGACCGCTGTACGGCCGCCCTGCACGCGCGCGGCGTCCGGCGGGGCTGCACCGTCGGGGTCGCCCTGCGGCCGGGGCCCCGGGCGCTGGCGGTGATGCTCGCCGTGCACCGCCTCGGCGCGCGGGCCGCGGTGCTGGACCCCGGCGCCGGGCCGGACGTGCTGCGGGCCCGGCTCGCCCTGGCCCCTCCGGACGTCGTCCTCGCCGACGCGGCCGCCCAGGCCGTCGCGGGCTGGGCCCGGCCGCTGGCCCGCCGGGCCCGGCTCGCGCTGCCGCACCTGGCGGAGCTGGGGCCGGTGGCCACGGTCGGACCCCGGCTGCCGGGCTGCGCCCCGGCCCTGGACGCGGGCGTGCGGGCGGCACCGCTGCCCCGGCCGGTGGACGGGGACGGCGACGCGGTCATCGTGTTCACCTCGGGCACCACCTCCCGGCCCCGCGCCGTGGTGCACACCCGGTCCTCGCTCGCCGCCGGTATGGCCACGGTGGCCGAGCTGGTCCGGCCCGGCGCCGGGCGGCCCGTCCTCGGCGGCACCTTCTTCGTCCTCGTGCCCTCCCTCGCGAGCGGGGCGCCGGTGGCGCTGCCCGCCCGCACCCCCGGGGTGCTCTCCCGCCAACTACGGTGCCTGTCGCCGCAGTCCACCTATCTGACACCACCTCAGTTGCGGAGTGTCCTGGCCCGGGGCGGGCGGTTCGGCGGGCGGGTGTGGACCGGGTCGGCCCCGGCCGGCGCCGAGTTGCTCACCCGGGTCAAGCGGGCCGGTGCCGACGAGGCGTGGGGGGTGTACGCGCTGACCGAGCTGTTCCCGGCGGCGGCGGTCGAGCAGGCCGACAAGGCGGCCTTCACCGGGGACGGGGACCTGGCCGGCGCGCCCCTGCCCGGGGTACGGGCCACCACCGGCGCCTCCGGGGAGCTGCTGCTGACCGGCCCCGCCGCCCGGGACCGCTGCCTGGGCGAGGCAGCCGACCCCTGGATCGCCACCGGTGACCGGGCCCGGCTGGACGGCGGCCGGATCGTGCTGGAGGGCCGCCTCAAGGACATGGTCCTGCGGCGCGCGGAGAACGTCTATCCGGGGTTGTACGAACCGTCGTTGCACGTGGCGGGGGTCGAACTGGCCCTGCTCGTCGGCGTTCCGGCGGATGACGGCGACGAGCGCCTGGTCGCCGTCGTCCAGCCGGGTCCCGGCGCCGACCCCGCCGCGCTGCGGGCGGCCCTGGCGGAGCCGCTGGCCCGGATGGGCACCGCCCGGCCGGACGCGGTGCTGTTCGACGACGTCCCGCTGGCGGGGCGTTCCCTGAAGCCGGACCGGGCCGCGACCGCCCGCCTCGCCGCCCGGCGCCTGGCGGAAGGGGCCGGGCGATGACCGCCGGGGGCGGCGGGCGGGCCTCGCGGGAGGACGGGGCCGCGGGGGGCCGCGCCGGAGCCCGGACCGGGGCACGAACCGGGGGCCGGACCGGGAAGGCGGGCCGGGGCACGGGCCCGAGAGCGCGGCGGACGCCCATCGGGACGCCCCGGCACCGATGCCCGTGCCGGCACCGATGCCGGTACCGGTGTCCGAGCCGGTGCCGGCCCGCGTGCCCGTGCCCGTGCCCGTGCCGGCCCGCCGTCCGGCCGCCGGACGGCCGCACCGCCCCGACGCCCTCCGAACCGAAGCGGGTGACCTCGCGATGACCACCGTCCCCTCCCAGCCCCCGGCCCCGGCCGCGCTGCGCGCCGCCCGGCGCCGCGACCGGCGCGTGTACACCCGGTCCCGCCCGGTGCTGTTCGCCCTCCTCGCCGCCACCCGCCGCCGCGCCGTCACCCGTGTCGGCGGCACCGTGCTGGTGCAGGGCACCGAGCCCTGCCGCGAGGCGCTCACCCGCGTCCCGCTGGACCGCGCCGCCCCGGGCACCACCGGCGGCGCCGCCCGCGAACTGTCCGCGGGCGGGGCCCTGTTCGACCAGGAGGGCGACGGACACCGCGCCGCCCGGCGCGCCGTTGCCGACGGCCTGGGCGCGGCCGGGGTGGAGCGGCTGCGGCCGGTGTGGCGGGAGGTCCTGGAGCGCCGCCTGGCGCCCCTCGGCGCGGGCCGGGAGGTCGACCTCGTGCCGCTCGCCCGGGAGATGGCCGGGGCCACCGTCCGCGCGCTGCTGGGCGGCACGACCGCCGGGCCCGAGGAGATCGCCGGGGCGGCGGCCGACGCGGCGGCCACCGCCGTGCGCGGCCATCTGCCCGGCCCCCGCCCGCCCGGCACCGCGCGGGCGGCCCACGAGGCGGCGGCACGGCTGGAGGCGCTGCTCGCGCCCGTCTCCGGGACGGCGGCGGACCCCGCGCTGCGCGCCGTCCTCGCGGTCGCCGCCGTCAACACCACCGTCGCGGCCCTGCCGCGTGCCGCCGCCTGGTGCGCCGACGCGGGGCTCTGGGAGCAGGCGGCCGACGACGGGCTGCGCCCCGCCCTGGCCGGCGAACTGCTGCGGGTGCTCGCGCCCTCCCCACTGCTCCCCCGGGTGGCGGCGGCCGACGCGCGGCTGGACGGGTGCCCGGTGCGGGCCGGGGACCGGCTGGCCCTGGTGGTCCGGCACGCCGCGCGGGCCCACGACCGGCCGCCCGACGCCCTGGACCCGGCACCGGCCGCCGCGGCCCGGCTGGTCTTCGGCGCCGGACCGCACGCCTGCCCCGGCGCGCGGCTGGCCCGCGCCCAGCTCGACGACGTCCTGGCCGCGCTCGCCGCGCACCGGCCCGTGGTGCTGCGCGTCCGGGCGGACCGGCGCGCGGCGCTGCCCGGCTGGCGCTCCCTCACCGTCCGGGCCACCACCGGCCCCGGCCGCCCGGAGGCCCGGTGACCACCGTCGCCGTCACCGGGGCCACCGGCTTCTGCGGCTCCCACGTCGCCCTCGCGGCGGCCGCCCGGGGCCTCGGCGTGCTGTGCGTGGGGCGACGGCCCGGTCCGGTCGGGCAGCACGTCCCGTGGGACGCCGAGCGCGACGTGCCGGACCTGTCGGGGGCGGACCTCGTCGTGCACTGCGCGGCGGCGGTGGGCGACCCGGTTCCCGGCTCCCCGGCGGAGGCCGTGATGCGCGCCGTCAACGTCGACGGCACGGCGCGGCTGCTGGAGGCGGCCGGGGGGCGGCCGGTGGTGTGGGTGAGCAGCGCCAGCGTCTACGCGCCCGGGCCCGGCCGCTCCCGGATCACGGAGGACCATCCGGTGCGCGGGCAGCTCAACGCCTACGGGCGCACCAAGGCCGCCGGGGAGGCCCTGGCGCTGGCCGCGGGCGCCGTGGCGCTGCGGCCCCGGGCGGTCTACGGCGCCGGGGACCCGCATCTGGTGCCCCGGCTGCTGTCACGCGTCCGCCGGGGGCTGCTCCTGCTGCCCGGCCCGAGCGTCCGGCTCAGCCTGACCGCGGTCGAGAACCTCGCCGACGCCTGCCTCCTCGCCGCCGGGTGGCCGCCGGGCGCGTACAACATCGCCGACCCGGTGCCGTACGACCGGGACGCGGCGGTCCGGGCGGTGCTGCGGGCCCACGGGGTGCGGCCCCGCGTCGGCCACGTGCCGCTGCCGCTGGCCCGGACCGCGGCGGGCGTCGCCGAGCGGCTGGCCCGGGTGCGGCACCGGGCGGAACCGACGCTGTCCCGGTACGCCGTGGACCAGTTGGCGCACTCCGTCGTCCTGGACGTCGGCCGGGCCGAGTCGAGGGGGTGGACGGCCCGGCGCACCCTCGCGGACCACACGGGCGCCCCGGTGCGCGGCGGAACCCCCGTGACCTCGACGGATGGTTGACCAAAGGGCCCGGGCGGGCGGCCTGGGCCCCGCCGGGGGCGGGGCCGGGCGGGGCGGGGCGGGGCGGGGTGAGGCGGGGCGGGGTGAGGCGGGGCGGGGTGAGGCTGGATGAGACGCACCGGCGCGGGGCGGTGCGCAGCCGTGTGCGGGCGCCCGCTTCGGGCGGCGCCCGGCGCCGGGTCGCCCCACGCCAGCCGCGCCATCGGCACGCGCCCGCCCCGCACCGGTCCGCCCCACCGGCGCCCCGCGCCGACCCGCCGCGCCGATGTGTCGGCGGGCCGGTGCGCCGCCCCCGGACGCCGCCCGCCGGGCGCGGGGCACACCGGGCCGGGACCGGTGACGGCGGGCCGGGGGCGCGGCCCCGCGCCGGGCATCGTGGAGAATCGTCGTGTGAAGCGAGTGAAGAAGGACGGGACCACGGTGCCGGAGGAGTTCGCTCCCGAGTCGGAGCGGGTCACGCGGCAGCTGCGGGACGAGATCCTGGACGGCGTGCGGCAGCCGGGCAGCCGGCTGGTCGAGCGGGACCTGGCCGAGGCGCTGGGCGTGAGCCGGCTTCCCGTGCGGGAGGCCCTCCAGGCGCTGGTGGCCGAGGGGCTGGTGACACCGCGCCCCCGGTCCTGGGCGGTGGTGCGGGAGTTCACCCCCAGTGACATCACCGACCTCGACGAGGTGCGGTCGGCCCTGGAGTCCCTGTCGTTCCGGCTGGCCGCGCAGCGGCACACCCGCGCGGGCCTGGAGAGGCTGCGCGCCGACGTGGACGCGGAACTCGACGCGGCCCGGGCCGGGGACGCGGTGCGCGCGCGCCGCGCGGCGGCCGACTTCCACCAGACGATCGCCACGCTGGCCGCCAACGAGCTGCTGACCGAGCTGGAACGGGTGCTGCGCAGCAGGCTGCGCTGGCTGCTCAGCCAGCACGACGACCTGCTGGCCATCGCGCGGGAGCACGAGGCCCTCTACGAGGCGGTCGCGGAGCGCGACGTCGCCCGGGTCGACGAGCTGGTGGCGCAGCACCTGTCCAGCAGCCGGTCGGCGGCCATCGAGCACCGCAAGCAGAACCGGACGACGTAGCCCCGGCCGCCGCCGGGCCGAAGTCCCCTCCGCCCGGGGCGGGCCGTCGCCCCGGGCGGCGCGCACGCGGCCCGGGGGCCGGGGATCGCCCCCTGGCGGCCCGGGCCCGGCGCCGCGGCCGGCCGCCCGCCCCGTGGCCCGCGCCATGCCCCTCCCGGGCCCCGCCGAACCCCCGCCGGGCCCCGGGGTGCCCTCCTGCCCGGCCCTCTCCAGGGCCCCCGCCCCCGGCCTTACCCCGCGCCGCGCCGGACCATGGAACCAAAAATGGGATACCATTTTCTCCATGTCTTTGACGACCCTGACGAACGTCCGCCCCTGGGGAGGCCCCGCCGTAGATGTGCTCATCGACGGCACCCGTATACAGGAGGTGCGCCCCGCCTCCGTCCGCCCGCCCGCGGGCCGACTCGTCGACGGGGGCGGGCTCCTGGCCCTGCCCGGCTTCGTGAACGCCCACGCGCACGTCGACAAGAGCTGGTGGGGCAAGCCCTGGGTGTCCTACGGCGGTGACTCCACGACGGAGGGCCGCATCGCCCACGAGCGGGCCGAGCGCGACCGGTACGGGCTGCCCGGTGTCGACAGCGCCACCGCCGTGCTGCGGGAGTTCGTCCGGCACGGCACCACCGCGACCCGCACCCATGTGGACGTCGACCTGGGCGTCGGCCTGCGGGGCGTCGAGGCGGTGCGCGAGGCGGCGGACCGCCTCGGCGGGGCCGTCGAGGTGGAGATCGTCGCCTTCCCGCAGGACGGCGTGGTGCGCCGCCCCGGCGTGCTGGACCTGCTGGACCGGGCCGCCGCGGCCGGGGTGGCGAGCATCGGCGGCATCGACCCGGCGGGCATCGACCGCGACCCCGTCGCCCAGCTCGACGGGCTGTTCCGGATCGCGGAGCGGCACGGCACCGGGCTCGACATCCATCTGCACGACGGGGGTGAACTGGGCGCCTTCCAGTACGAGCTGATCATCGACCGCACGCTGCGGACCGGGCTGCGGGGCAAGGTGACGGTCTCGCACGGCTTCGCCCTCGGCGAGCTGCCCGCCGGGCGCCTGCCGGGCCTGCTGGACGGCCTCCAGGAGGCCGGGATCTCCTGGGCGACGGTCGCCCCGGTGCGGTCCGCGCCGCTGCCGTGGCGCGGGATGACCGACCGCGGCATCGGCATCGGCCTGGGCACCGACGGCATCCGCGATCTCTGGTCGCCCTTCGGTGACGGCGACATGCTCGCCATCGCCCTCGGGTTCGCCCGGCTGCACGGGCTGCACACCGACGAGGACCTGGTCGCCGCCGTGCGGCTGGCGACCTCGGAGGGCCGGGCGTTCGTCCACCGCGAGCACCACGACCTGGTCGCGGGAGCCCCCGCCGACGTGGTGCTCGTCGACGCCGAGAACGTGCCGGACGCGCTGGTCCGGGTGGCCCCGCGCAAGCTGGTGATGGCCGGTGGCCGGGTCGTCGCCCGCGACGGCGACCTCCTCCTGTGAGGGGAGGCGGACGAGGTCCGGGCGGCCCGCTGGCGTCGCTGAGGGGCAACCGCCCCTTCCGGCTGCTGTGGTTCTCCAACGTGTTCTTCTTCGGGGGCGTGTGGACCCAGACCCTGGTGATGGGCTGGCTCGCCTTCGACCTGACCCACTCGACGTTCCTCGTCGCGGTGTTCACCTCCGCCCGGCTGGCCCCGATGTTCCTCGGGCCGGTGGCCGGTGCCTACGCGGACCGGCACAACCGGATCCGGCTGCTCATCGTCGCCTGCGGGTGGGCCGGGGTCGCCGTCTCCCTGGTGGCGGCGCTGGCCACGGCGGATCTGCTGTCGTACTGGGTGCTGGTGGTCGGCGGGCTGGCCATCGGCCTGGCGCAGTCCCCCTCGCAGCCCGCCCGGGCCTCCCTGGTGCTCGAACTGGTGGGCCGGGAGAACCTGTCGAACGCCAACGCGCTCAACTCCATGGCGCTGAACATGACGCAGGTGATCGGCCCGGGGCTGGGCGGCGCGATGATCGCGGCGATCGGCGCGCCCGCCGCCCTCTGGGTCTCCACCGCCTGGTACGCGGCCTCGCTGGTGCTGCTGCTGCCGCTGCGCCCCTACGGCGGGGTCGTCGACGAGGGGACCGGACCGGTGCTCGCGATGGTGGCCGACGGGTTCCGGCTGATCGGGCGCAACCGGCTCGCGGTGGCGGTCCTCCTGGTCACCCTCGCGGCGAACACGCTGCTGTGGCCGGTGTACCAGTCCTTCATGCCGGTCTTCGCGGAGGAGTCGCTGGGGATGGACGCCGCGGGGCTCGGCGCCCTGCTGACCTGCAGCGGTGTCGGAGGGCTCGTGGGATCGCTGGTCATCGCCGGGATGGGCGACTTCCCGCGCAAGGGGGCGGTGTTCGTCGGCGGGACGGCGCTCTGGGCGTTCCTGTGGGCCCTGTTCGCGCTCTCCCACGACGCGGTGCTGTCGTTCGTGCTGATCTGCCTGATCGGCGTCGCCGGCGCGGCGTTCGGGGTGCTGCAGACGACGCTGCTGCTGATGACGACCGAACCGGCGGTGCACGGCCGGGCCCTGGGGCTCCAGGAACTCGCCATCGGGATCATGCCGTTGGCGACGCTCGCCCTCGGGGGCCTCGCCGAGTGGGCCGGTCTGGAGGCCACGGTGTCCGGCGCCGGGATCGTCCTCGTCGCCGCGCTGGGGCTGCTCGCGCTGCGGACCCCGGAACTGCTGCGGTTCGGCGGCCCCGCGCACGGGCCGGCCGCGGAGCCGGCCGGCGGTCCCACGGCGGTCCGGGACCGGTCGGCCGCGTGAGGTGCCCCGCGTGAGGCGCCGGGGGCGGCCGTCGGACCGCCGCTCCCGGCCCGCGCCGGTACGGCGGCGCCCCGGCCGGTCCGCGCGTGGCGGGACCGGCCGGGGCGTCGCCGTCGTCGGCCGCCACCGGACGGAGAGGGCCGTCGTCAGCCCGCGTCGACGGCGGCGCTCTCCGGCGCGGGCTTCCAGCGGGCGAAGAGGGTGCTGCCGCCCCAGTCGCACAGGAGCCCCAGGAGGATGCCCGCGGCCAGGGAGGCCAGCAGCAGCGGCCAGTCGTTGTCCTGGATGGCGAAGAGGGAGTAGCAGCCGACGAAGGTGCCGGGGACGAAGGACGTCCAGCGGAAGTGGCCGAGCAGCACGATGCAGGTCACGAAGAGGCCCACGGTCAGCGCGTACGCGACGTCGCCGCTGCCCAGCACGACCGCGCCCTCGATCATCAGCCAGGCGCAGAGCACTCCCGCGAAGCTGCTGGTCAGGGTGAGCGCCGCACCGTGCAGAAGGCGCCGGCCGCAGGCGAAGTAGGCGGTGCAGCCGGCGAACCCGGCCCAGGCCGAGAGGCCGACGGTGCCCGCGAAGCCTCCCCAGATGCCGCAGAACACTCCGGTGAACGCCGCCGTGGCGATCAGGTACCGGTTCACACCAGTCTCCCTGGAGGGGTGAGGGGGACGGCGGCCCGCGCCCCGTGGACCCGTCGGGGCCCCGGGGCGCGGGCCGGCCCGGGGATCAGGCCAGCCGCTCCGCGAGGGCGATGACCGCCTTCTCGAAGACCTCGGCGGGCGGGTGGGTGATGCCGGCGCCGATCATGCCGATGCCCGGCTCCCGGTGCGCGATGGCGGTGTTGATGACCGGCAGGATCCCGGTGTCCAGCACCTTGCGGATGTCGATGCCGGTCGGCAGCCCCTGGAACCCGAGCGAGGGGATCGTCAGGTTGGGGTTCTCGGCGGTGGTGATCTCGCCCATGCTCCGTGTGTAGGCGACGGCCTCCTCCACGGTGCCGCCGACGAGCGCCACGATGGCCGGTGCCGCGGCCATCGCGAAGCCGCCGAAGCCGTAGGTCTCGCTGATCGCGCTGTCGCCGATGTCGAGCCCGGCGTCCTCCGGTCGGTACCCGGCGAACATGGGGCCGACGACCTTCTGGGCGGGCCCGGTCAGCCAGTGGTTGCCGGGCAGGCCGCTCACCCGGAGGCCGAACTCGACGCCGTTGCGGGCCATCGTGGTGACGATCGTCGAGTCCTCGACGCCGTGCGCCGCGTCCAGCGCCACCTTGGCCATGGCGAGCCAGGTGGGGCCGGAGAAGTAGTCGGAGCCGGCGACGAAGTCGAAGACCTCCTTCTTCTGCTCGGTGGTGAAGCCGGTCCGCAGCAGCGACGGGGCGAGCGCCTGGAACAGCAGCAGGGTGCCGGCGACGTTGCGGTTGTGCGCCTCGTCGCCCATGTGCAGGGCCTGGGCGAGCAGCAGGCGCAGATCGACTGGGCCGCCGATCTCCATGGCCTCCTTGAGCATGGGGCCGAGCACGTCCCGCATCCAGACCAGGCGGTCGATGACGCTCGCGTCATTGGCGCCCATCCGCAGGATCTTGGCCATCTGCTCGGACAGGTTGGTGTAGGCGTGGTTGCCGTGCGTCTCGTTGCGCAGGACGTGCATGTACATCGACGCCGAGGTGACACCGGCCATGGAGCCGACGCAGTCGTGCTCGTGGCAGGGCGAGAAGGTGATCCGGCCGGAGGCCGCGACCCGCTCGGCCTCCTCCAGGTCGGCGGCGAGCCCCTCGAAGACGATCGCGCCGAGCACGGCGCCCTTCATCGGGCCAGACATCCGCTCCCAGGTGATGGGCGGCCCGGCGTGGATGATCGTGGTCGGGGTCATGCCGGGGACCACGTCGAGGGCGCGCCCGAAGCCGACCAGCATCGGCTTGGCGCTGGTGATCCGCTCGACGGCCTCGGCGTTGGCGGCCTCGATCCGGGCGGCGAGATCGGGCCGGGCGAGGACGTCGAGGGCGGCGAGCACCTCGGGCTTGCCACCGCCGGGGGGCGCCCAGTCGAGGGTGGTGACGTTCGCGCCCTGGGCGGCGATGTCGTCCTCGAACATGCTGAGGCCGACGTTGACGACGTTCAGCGTGCCGTCGAAGAGCTGGGTGGTGGGCGTGGTCATGCGGGGGTTCCCTTCCGAACGACGGCGTGGGCGTACTGCCCGGTCTCGGTGCTGCTGCGGGTGACGGTGACGCCCGCGGCCTCCAGTGCGGCGACCTGCTGGGCGAGCGCGGGGGTGTCGAGGTCGGTGCCGAGGACGTAGCCGACGATCTCCAGGTGGCGGCCGGCCTCGGCGGCGACGGCCTTCGCCTCGGCGATGGCGGGCAGGGTCACGCCGACCGGGTCCTCGTGCGAGCCGAAGCCGAGCACGAAGTCCATGACGACGACGCCGACCGTGGGGTCGTGCGCCTCCTTGACGAGGCGCTCCAGCCGCAGCGACGGGTCGATCATCGGGTGCGGGCGGCCGTTGGTGAACTCGTCGTCGCCGAAGTCGAGGAAGGTGTGGCCACGGGCGGTGTCGGAGGCGCCGAGGACGCGGTCGGGGTTCTTCTGGATGTTGCTCCAGACGTCCTCGCCCGCGTCGAGCAGCGCGTACATCGCCTCGTCGCACAGTGTGCCGCCGCAGAACAGGCCCCGGACGTGGCGCTGTTCGGCGTTCAGCCGGGCGCGCGCCGCCTCGACGCGGGCGGTGTCGGGCCCGGGGACGGAGGCCAGGGGGTCGCCGGTGAGGCGTACGGCCCGGAGCGCGGCGTCCTGGCTGCTCGCGGCGAAGTGCCCGCCCGCCTCGGTGACGGCCTCCTCGGAGCCGCCGATGAAGTACACGACGACGGGCTTGCCCGCGGCGGCGATCTCGGCGAGGACCTTCCGCTCGACCTCGGGGGCCGGGGGCTTGGAGACGAGGACGATCGTCTCCGTGGCCGGGTCGGCGGCCAGGGCGCGGATGCCGTCGATCATCATGACGCCGCCGACCTCGGCGCTCAGGTCGCGTCCGCCGGTGCCGATGAGCTGCGATATCCCGCCGCCGAGGGCGTGGACGCGCACGCTCACCTCCTGCGATCCGGTGCCGGAGGCCGCGACGACGCCGATCGCACCGGGGCGGACCGCGTTGGCGAAGCAGAGCCCGACGTTGTTGACGATCGCGGTGCCGCAGTCGGGGCCCATCATCAACAGGCCCTTTTCGTGGGCGAGTTCCTTCAGGGCGATCTCGTCGGCGACCGTGACGTTGTCGCTGAACATCATCACGTGCAGGCCGTTCTCCAGCGCCCGGCGGGCCTCGCGGGCCGCGTAGGCGCCGTTGACGGCGATGACGGCGAGGTTCCGCGAGGGGTCCGCCGCGGCGGCCGCGGCGATGGTGCGGTGGGTGACACGGCTCCCGCCCCCGGCCGGGGCCTTCCTGGTCAGCAGTTCCTCGACGGCGGCGAGGGTCGCCTCCGGGTCGGTGCCCTCCCCGGTCACGGTGACGATCATCAGGTCGCCGTTGCCCGCGGCCTCCAGCCCGGGGGTGAGCAGGCCGAGGTTGTCCAGTACGCCCTTGTTCATCTCGGTGGCCATGGCCACGAAGGCCTGCTCGACGCCGTCGAGCTGGTTGGCCCGGGTCGAGATCGACATCAGGGACACCGAGTCGAAGTAGGTGTTCTTCTTGATCACTGCTGTGACGTTCGCTTGGACGTTCACATGGAACCTCTCAGTTCTGCTTCCAGGCGGAGCCCGGCCAGCAGGCCGGACAGGAGGTCGGTCCCGGAGGTGTGGCCGATGCCGAGGACACGGCCGGCCGGGACGCGAAGGTGCTCGGACCATCCGGCGGGGTCCCGCTCGCCGGGGGCGAGGAGACGGCACAGGAGGTCGAGCAGGCTCTGACGGGCACGTCCGCGGAGGGCCTCGCGGAGCGTGATCCGGCTCAGCCGCGTCGTACGGTCCGGGTGGCGGTCCAGTACGTCGCGGACCGCCCCGGCGTACGGGGCGAGGCGGCTGCCCGGCTGGGCCGCCGTGAGTACGAGGCCGGTGAGGAAGTCGTCCCCGGCCGGGGTCAGCCCCGGGCCGAGGCCCAGCAGCCCGGCGGCGGCCGGTCCGACGGCGGGGAGGTCCCGGGCGGCCACGGCGCGCACCAGGGCGGTCCGGCCCGCGCGCAGCCGGGCGGCGACCTCGGCCTCGAAGGCGTTCGGCTCGCGGCCGGGCGGGGGGTGCGGGGCGCCGGGCCGGGTGTGCATACCGCCGGTGACGCCGTCCCGGTCCAGGAGCACCGCGAGCGCCCGTGCCCTGGTCCGCAGCTCCGCGGGGCCCAGTTCCAGCACCGTGGATATGGCATCCCATTCCTTCGCTCCGACGAGGAGTACGGAGCGCCGCCCGGGAGCGCCGAAGTGGATCTCCCGTGCGGTCAGCGTCACGGGCGCACCCGGGACGGCACCGAGGGACGACCAGTCCGGGACGTCCGCGCGGACCGACCACGGGGCGTCGTCCAGCACTCGGGAGCAGAGCGTCACGAGCACATCACCCGAGGTCAGAAGGTTGACAGTGTGAGTGAAGACGGAGTCCACCCGGGCCGCGAGGGGGCCGCGGGACAGCAGGCGGGACAGCGCGGCGTCGAGCGACACGGCCCTGACCGGGACGACCGGAGCGGTTGTTGTCATGACCCCTTCCCTCACCTCGCGCATGGGTTCTCACCGGGGACGATCCTTGTCGAAATGGTATACCATCCAGCTCATGATGCGGTCACGCAGAGCGCGGGCCCGCAGGGAGCGAGAACGAAGGAGCGGACATGCGAGTGGTCGTGGCCCTGGGAGGGAACGCGCTGGCCCGTCGCGGAGAGCCGATGACGGCCGAACGACTGCGGGTCAACGTGCAGTCGACGTGCCGGGCGCTGGCCGGGCTCACCCGCGAGCACGAGGTGGTCATCACCCACGGGAACGGGCCGCAGGTCGGCCTGCTGGCCCTGCAGAACCTGGCCTACCAGGACGTCGCCGCCTACCCCCTGGACATCCTCGGCGCGGAGACGCAGGGCATGATCGGTTACGTGGTCCAGCAGGAGCTGACCAACGCGCTGGTCGGTGAACGCGAGGTGGCGACCGTGCTCACGACGACGGTGGTCGACGAGAACGACCCCGCCTTCGAGCGGCCGGCCAAGCTGATCGGGCCCACCTACTCGGCCCAGGACGCGGCCGAGGCGGCGGCGGAGTACCGCTGGACGATAGCCCGCGACGGCGACACCTTCCGCCGGGTCGTACCGTCCCCCGACCCGGTGCGGGTGGTCCAGGCGCCGGCGGTGCGCCTGCTCCTGGAGAGCGGCCGGCTGGTCGTCTGCGTCGGCGGCGGCGGGGTGCCGGTCCGGATCGACGGCACCGGCCGCGAGGTCGGCATGCAGGCGGTGGTCGACAAGGACCTCGCCAGCGCCGCGCTCGCCGCCGAACTGGAGGCGGACACCCTGATCATGCTGACCGACGGCGACTACGTGAGCGAGAACTGGGGCACGCCCCGGCAGCGGGACATCCTGACCGCGTCCGCCGACGCCATCTCCGAACTCGCCTTCGCCGAGGGCTCAATGAAGCCCAAGGTGGACGCGGCGATCCGGGTCGCGCGGGCCGGCGGGCGGGCGCTCATCGGACCGCTGGACCGGCTGGACGACCTGCTGGACCGCAAGGTCGGCACCGAGATCCGCGGTGACGTGGACGGCGGCATCGTCTTCGTGTGACCACCACCCCGGGGGGCCCGCCGGGCCCCCCGGGCCGCACCGCTGAAGGGAGACACACCATGATCCGGCGGACCGGGCCGCGCAGGCCCCTGCCGCACACGGCCACGAGGCTGGCCCGCGTCCTGGGGGCGGGGCTGGTGGCCGTGACGCTGGCCGCCTGCGCGGCCGACGACTCGACGCCCGCCGCGGCGGGCACCCCGCGGGCGGCCACCGGCGGCCCGTCGGCCGCCCCCTCCGGGACGCCCTCCGCGGACGCCCCCGCCACGGCGGGCACGGCGTCCGGTGCCCCCTCGTCCCGCCCCGCCGCCCCGGACGCCGGGGCGACGGCCCGGCTGGCCTCGGCGGTGGCGGACGACGACCTGGACGCCGCCGCCCGGGCCGTCGCCGACGGCGCCGACCTGGAGAAGCGGGGGCGCGAGGGCCGGACCCCCCTGGTCGAGGCCACCAAGGCGGAGCGGACGGGGATGGCCCGGCTGCTCCTGGAGGCCGGCGCCGACCCCAACGCCAAGGACTCCCTCCAGGACTCGGCGTTCCTCTACGCCGGGGCGGAGGGCCTCGACGAGATCCTCCGGCTCACCCTGGACCACGGGGCCGATGTGCGGAGCACCAACCGCTACGGCGGGACGGCGCTGATCCCGGCCAGCGAGCACGGACACGTCGAGACCGTCCGCATCCTGCTGAAGGCCGGCGTCCCGGTGAACCACGTCAACAACCTGTCGTGGACGGCCCTCCACGAGGCGATCGTCCTGGGCAACGGCTCCGAGGACCACCTCCGGGTCGTCACCCTGCTCCTCGACGCGGGCGCGGACCCGTCGATCCGCGACGGCCAGGGCGTCCTCCCCCGCGACCTCGCGGACCGGCGCGGCTACCCGCGGATGGTGGCGGCGATCGACGCCGCGTCCTGAGGCCCGGGACCGGGACACCCGGCGGGCGGCACCAGGGGCCCGCCGGGCACGGGCATGGCGGGCGGCGGCCCCGGTGCCGCACCCCGCGCACGGGGCACGCACACCCCGGCGCGCCGGGGCGGCGTCCCCCATCGGGACGCCCTCCACCAGCAGAATGTGGCAGTCCGCAGGCGGGCGAGTGCGTTCGGTGACGCACGGACGAGTGGGTTCGGTGACGCCTCCCCGCCTTCCGGCGCCCGGTGTTCACGGGCGCCCCCATGCCGCATTCCTGGAGGACCCGTGGCACGCTCCCGCACCCGGCTGGCCGTGATCGGCTCGGCCGCCGCACTCGCCGCCTGCTCCCTCGTCCCGGCGCAGTCCGCCGGGGCCCGGCCCGCCGCGGTGGCGGCGGCGGCCCACCAGTGGGTCGCGCTCGGCGACTCCTACACCGCCGGTGTCATCCCGGCCGCCGGTGACACCTTCGAGGTGCCCCGCGACGGCTGCGAGCGCACCGACCAGTCGTACCCGCAGGTCATCGACCGCGACCTGGGATCGTTGTTCGACCTCACCAACGTGAGCTGCGGCGCCGCCACCATCGAGGACGTCACCTTCCGCGCCCAGGAGCCGATCGGCCGCCATCTGCCGCCGCTCTCCGAGGACCCCGACTACCCCTTCCCGGCGGTGCCGCCCCAGTCCGCGGCCGTGGGCCCCGGCACCGATGTCATCACCGTCGGCGTGGGCGGCAACACCCTCGGCTTCGCCGACATCCTCTTCCAGTGCCTCCAACTGGGCTCGGGCAGCGGCGGCGTGGGCAGTCCCTGCGAGGACGACCTCGCCGGCGGCATCCCCGCCCGGCTGGAGAAGGTGGGCCGGGAGTACGACGAGATGCTCACCGTGCTCCACGAACGCGCCCCGCACGCCCGGATCCTGGCCGTCGGCTACCCCACCGTCATCCCCGCCGACACCTCCATGTGCCGCTACAACGACCTGGAGCAGTTCGGCCCGGTCACCCGCGACGACCTCGACTGGCTGCGCCGGGACGTCCTGGAGCCGCTCAACAAGGTCATCGAGAAGTCGGCCGCGGGCCAGGACTCCGCGCGGTTCGTCGACCTCTACGACTCCTCCCGGCAGCACAGCGTCTGCGACAGCGGCAAGTGGGTCGAGGGCGTCTTCACCCGCGTCCCCGACCAGGTGGCGGCGGTCCACCCCAACGCCCGCGGCCACCGCAACGCCGCGGACCACGTGACGGCGGCCATGCTGGACGGCATCGGCCTGGACTGACGCTCCGGGCAGGCCCAAAGGAGCGGACGGGACGCGCGGACCGGCGGGCGCCGGGACCGGCCCTCCCCCCGCCGCGCCGCCACCTGCTGACGTTCCGTCAGTCCTTCAGTTCCGGCGGGGAGATCTCGGACCGGGGGATGGCCGAACCGGTCGTCCCCCACTTCCCGAGGATCCTGTCGTACGTGCCGTCCTCGATGAGCCCGTTCACCGCCGCCTGGAGGGCGGGCGCCAGCGGGGAGCCCTTCCTGAGCGCGAAGCCGACGTCCAGGCGGTGGAACTCGTTGAGGAACTCCAGGCCCGGCTGGTGGGCGACGGCGTAGCGCAGGCCGTTGATCGTGGACATCACCACGTCGCTGCGGCCCTGCTGGAGCGAGGACCAGAGCGCGCCCGTCTCGCTGTAGGTCCGCACCTCGTACGGCTTCTTCCCGGCCTCCGCGCACCGGTGGACGTTCTCCGTGAGGGTGGCCTCGAAGGTGGTGCCCGCGCTGGTCGCCACCTTCCGTCCGCACAGCCGGACGAGATCGGTAACCGGGGACAGTCCGCTGTCCGCGCGGGCGGCGAAGCCCTGGCCGTCGTTGATGTAGGTGACGAAGTCGATGGTGCCGAGCCGCTCCTCGGTGACCCCGAAGTTGGAGGCGCCGATGTCGTACTTGCCGCTGTCCAGGGCGGGCAGGATGGCCTCGAAGGACGCCTGCTCCACCTTGAGCCGGATGCCGAGCGCCTTGGCGACGGCCCGTGAGAAGTCGACGTCCTGGCCGGTCAGCGTCCTGCCGTCGGCCAGATAGGTGGTGCCGGGCGGGGTGCCGCCGACACTGACGGCCAGGGTGAGTTCACCGCTGCCGGGCGGCAGCAGCCGTGCCGCGGCCGGGTTCTCCGCGATGCCGGAGACGACATCGGCGGTCGGGACCGCGCCGGAACCGGCCCCCGCCCCGGCGCCGTCGGCCGAGGGATCGCCCGTGCCGCAGGCGGTGAGCAGCAGGGCCAGCGGGACGGCGAGGGCCGGGAGGAGGGACGGGCGCCGGCGGCCGGATCTCTCCGGGCCCCCGGGCCCCAGCGGTCCGCGGGACCTCCGGCTCCTTCTGTTCCAGCGGCTGTTCCGGGCACGCGAGAGCGTACGCATGGTGGACGGTCTCCTGAGGACGACGGCGGGGGGCGGCGCGAGGGGAGGGGGGAACACGTGTGATGACGGCGGCGCGAGGCGGACGGCGCGGGCGGGAGGCAGGGGCGCGGGAAGCCGCGAAAAAGCGTGAAGCCGCCCTGGCCGGGCGGGAGTTCAGGGCAGGCGGCGGGGTCGGCTCAACAGGAGGAGGACCACACTCGACCGAAGTCGATGTGGGAGCGCGTGACCAGCCACTGCTGCGGATGCATGGGTCAAGTGCAGCAGGCGTCCACCGTCCGCGTCAACGACCTGAGACGCATCGCTCACAGTGTGGACAGGGTTGACAACGCACCGAAACCGCCCCGTAGTCTCGGCGGACGGCCCTGCTGAGGGGCTCGGCCGTATCCGCGCCGCTGGGCGCGGACCGCGCGCCCCGTGCGCGCACCGTGTGAAGGCACCGCCGCGGCGTCCGGCCGACCCGATGCCACGGAGCCCTCCCATGCCCTCCGACACCCTCGCCCAACCCGCCGCCGTCCCGGCGGCCCCGGACCGGGCGGACCTCCCGAGGATCGTCCCGCAGCGCCGGGCCGGCCAGTGGACGGCCGCCGTCCTCGTCCTCCTCCTGCTGGGGGCCGCCGCCACCTCGGTGCTGCGCAACGACGCCTTCCACTGGGACGTCGTCGCCCGCTACTTCACCTCCGACGCCGTGCTGCGCGGCCTCTGGCTCACCCTGTGGCTGACCGCCGTCGTCATGGTGCTGGGCTTCGCGCTCGGCACCCTGCTCGCCGTGCTCCGGCTCTCCGCCAACCCCGTGCTGCGCGCGGTGAGCTGGGGCTACGTCTGGCTGTTCCGGTCCATACCGATCCTGGTGCAGTTGCTGCTGTGGTTCAACATCGGTGCCCTGTACCCGAGCGTCCTCGGGGTGCGCACCGTCGACCTGCTGGGCCCGGTCACCGTCGCCGTCATCGGCCTCACCCTGCACGAGGCCGCCTACGCCGCCGAGGTGGTGCGCGGCGGCATCCTCTCCGTCGACCGGGGCCAGACCGAGGCCGCCCAGGCGCTCGGACTGGGCCGGTGGCGGCGGCTGCGGCGGATCGTGCTCCCGCAGGCCATGCGCTCCATCGTCCCGCCCGCCGGGAACATGCTGATCGGCACCCTCAAGGGCACCTCCATCGTCAGCGTCATCGCCGTGCAGGACCTGCTCTACTCGGTGCAGCTCGTCTACCACCGCACCTACCAGGTGATCCCGCTGCTGATGGTGGCCACCGTCTGGTACACCGTCGTCACCTCGGTGCTCGGCGTCGGCCAGTACTACGTCGAGCGGCACTACGCGCGCGGCACGGAGCGCACCCGATGAGCCGGCCCTCCCTCGTCGTCGTCGGCGCCGGGCCGCGCGGCACCGGCGTCCTGGAGCGCGTCGCGGCCAACGCGCCGCTCCTGTACCCGGGCCGGGGCCTGGACATCCACCTCGTCGACCCGTACCCGCCGGGCGCGGGCCGCGTCTGGCGGCAGCGGCAGTCACCGCTGCTCTGGATGAACTCGCACGCCGAGGACGTCACCCTGTTCACCGACGAGACCGTCGAGATGGACGGACCGGTGCGCCCCGGGCCCACCCTGCACGAGTGGGCCGGACTCGACGGCCGGGTCTTCGCCGGCCGCCGTACGCAGGGCGCCTATCTCCGCTGGGCGTACGAACGCGCCGTGGCCTCCCTGCCGGAGGGCTTCGTCGTCCACCGCCACGCCTGCCGCGCGGTGCGGGTCGACGGGCCCCGCGAGGGGCGCCAGCGGGTGTGGCTGACCCGGCGCCCGCTGCCCCTCCACGCCGACGTCGTCATCCTCGCCCTGGGCCATCTGGACGCCGAACCGGACGCCGAGCAGCGCGAGTTGGCGGCGCACGCCCGCGCCCACGGACTGGTCCACCTGCCGCCGGACTTCACCGCCGACAGCGATCTGTCGGCGCTGCGCCCCGGCGAGCCGGTCCTCGTGCGCGGCTTCGGACTGGCCTTCGTCGACCTGATGGTGCTGCTCACCGAGGGCCGGGGCGGGCGCCACCACGCGGGCGGCTACCGGCCGTCCGGGCGGGAGCCGGTGCTGTACGTGGGCTCCCGGCGCGGCGTCCCCTACCACTCCAAGATCGGCTACCGCCTCGTCGGCGAACGGCCGCCACTGCCGCGGTTCTTCGGGCCCGCCCAGGTCGAGGAGCTGCTCGCCCGGCCGGGCGGACCGGACTTCCGCCGGGAGGTGTGGCCGCTGATCGAGAAGGAACTGGGCTTCGCCCACTACCACCGGCTGTTCACCGCCCATCCCGAGCGGGCCGCCGGCGGCCTCGCCGCCTTCGAGGCCCGGTACGCCACCGCCGGCGCGGCGGAGCGGGCCGCGCTGGTCGCCGCCGCCGTGCCCGACCCGGCCGACCGGTTCGACCTGGCCGCCCTCGACCGGCCGCTGCGGGGGGTGCGGTACGGCACGACCGAGGAGCTCCAGGCGGGGATGCGCCGGTACGTGGGCGCCGACCTGGCCCGGCGCCACGACCCCGCGCACAGCACCGACCTGGCCGTCTTCCTCGCCCTGCTCTCCGTCTACGGGCAGCTCCAGCGGCTCGGCGGCGCCGACGCCGGGTGGCACGGCCTCTTCAACCACCTCGCCTCCGGCCCGCCCGGCCCCCGGCTGCGCCAGATGCTCGCCCTGTCCCGGGCCGGGGTGCTGCGCTTCCTCGGCGCCGACATGACCGTCACCGCCGCGGACGGCGTGTTCCGGGCGGCCTCCGCCACCGTGCCCGGCGCCACCGTCGACGCCCGCGCGCTGGTCGAGGCGCGGCTGCCGGACCCCACCGTCGAGCGGACCCGCGATCCGCTGCTGCGCGCCCTGTACGCCGAGGGGGCCGCCGCCACCGCCGAGGGCCTGCTGGCGGTGGACCCGGCCGACGGGCGGCTGCTGGACCGGTCCGGTCGGCCGCACCCCCGCCGGTTCGCGCTCGGCCCGTACACCGAGGCGCGCGGCTCCGGCGGCTTCCACCGGCCGCGCACCGGCGGGCCGGCGTTCCGGCAGAACGACGCGGCCGCCCGGTCCGCCCTGACCCTGCTGGGCGCCCCGGACGGCGCCCGCCCGCACCCCCGACTGGAGGAGACACCCCGATGAGCCTCACCGTGGACATCAGGTCCGTCCACAAGAGCTTCGGCCCGCATCCGGTGCTCCGGGGCATCGACCTCACCGTCCGCGCCGGAGAGGTGGCCGTGATCCTGGGGCCGTCCGGCTCGGGCAAGTCCACGCTGCTGCGCACCGTCAACCACCTGGAGAAACCGGACCGGGGGCTGATCGAGGTCGGCGGCGAACCGGTCGGCTACCGGCGCTCCGGCGACCGGCTGCGCGAACTGCCCGAGCGGGAGGTGCTGCGCCGGCGCACCCGGATCGGCTTCGTCTTCCAGAACTTCCACCTCTTCCCGCACCTGACGGCGCTGGAGAACATCACCGAGGCGCCGGTGTCCGTGCTGGGCCGCTCCCGCCGCGAGGCCGGGGAGGCGGCGCGGCGGCTGCTGGAGCGGGTCGGGCTGGCCGAGCGGGCCGACGCCTATCCGCGCCATCTGTCCGGCGGCCAGCAGCAGCGGGTCGCCATCGCGCGGGCGCTCGCCCTGGAACCGGGGCTGCTCCTGTTCGACGAGCCGACCTCGGCGCTCGACCCCGAACTGGTCGGCGAGGTCCTGGACGTCATGCGGGACCTGGCCCGGCGGGGCACCACCATGATCGTCGTCACCCACGAGACGGGATTCGCCCGTGAGGTGGCCGACACCGTGGTGTTCATGGACGAGGGGCGCGTCGTCGAACAGGGCCCGCCCGCCGACGTACTGGACCGCCCGCGGCATCCGCGCACCCGGGCGTTCCTCTCCAAGGTCCTGTGAGCGCGCGGTCCGAGACGGCTGAACGGAAGGAACGGTCCCCCATGACCTCCACGCACAGCGGGCGGCGGCTGCACCTGGCCACCGCCCTGGACCAGCCGGCGGTGCGCACCGCCGGGCCCTACGTGGACGCCGCGCGGCTCGCCGAGCGCGGCGCCCTGGACTTCGTGACCCTGGGCGACGGCTTCGGCCGCCCCGGGCCGGACGCGCTCGCGGTGCTCTCCCGGGTGGCGCCCGACACCTCCCGGGTCGGGCTGGTGCCCACGGTCACCACCACCCACACCGAGCCGTTCCACGTGCAGGCCGCCGTGGCCACCCTGGACTGGGTCTCCCGGGGCAGGGCCGGATGGCGGATCGACGTGTCCGCCACCGAGGGCGAGGCCCGGCTCTTCGGGCGCCGCCGGGCCGCGCCCGCAGACGCGCTGTGGCGGGAGGCCGGGGAGGTCGCCGACGCGGCGGCCCGGCTCTGGGACAGCTGGGAGGACGACGCCGAGATCCGGGACGCCGCCACCGGCCGCTTCGTCGACCGGGACAAGCTGCACCACGTCGACTTCAGCGGCGCCTCCTTCTCCGTCAGGGGCCCCTCGATCGTGCCGCGCCCGCCCCAGGGCCATCCGGTGCGCGTGGTCGACGCCACCGAGCGCCCGGCCCGCGCGGTCGCGGCCCGCCACGCCGACGTGGCCCTGGTGCGGGCGGCGCACCCCGGGGAGGCGGCGGCGGTCCGCGCCGAGCTGCGGGCCGCGGCGGCGGCGCACGGACGCGACCCGGAGGGGCTGCGGGTCCTCGCGAGCCTGGAGGTCGACCTCGGGGACGGGGAGGGCGCCGCCGCTCCCGGACACGGCGGGGGCGGCCCCCGGCCCACCCCGCACGGCCCCCGGTACCGGGGCGGGCCCGTCGACCTGGCCCAACTGGTCATCGCCTGGCACCGGGAGGGCGCCGTGGACGGCTTCCACTTCCGTCCGGCCGAGCCGCACCGCGACCTGGAGCGGCTCGTCAACGGCACGGTGGCCCTGCTCCAGCACCGGGGCCTGTTCCGCACCTTCTACCCGGGCGCCACGCTCCGGGACCATCTGGGCCTGGCCCGGCCCGCCAACCAGTACGCCGCCACCGGGGGGACCCCATGACCGCCCGCAGGACCATGCACCTCGCCGCGCACTTCCCCGGCGTCAACAACACCACCGTGTGGACCGATCCCCGGTCGGGCTCGCAGATCGACTTCTCCTCCTTCGAGCACCTGGCCCGCACCGCCGAACGCGGCCTGTTCGACTTCTTCTTCCTCGCCGAGGGGCTGCGGCTGCGGGAGCACAAGGGCCGCATCCACGACCTGGACGTGGTCGGCCGCCCCGAGTCGCTCACCGTGCTGAACGCGCTGGCCGCCGTGACCGGGCGGCTGGGGCTGGCCGCCACGGTCAACGCCACCTTCAACGAGCCCTTCGAACTCGCCCGCCGGTTCGCCACGCTGGACCACCTGAGCGGGGGCCGGGCCGCGTGGAACGTGGTCACCTCCTCCGACGCCTTCACCGGGGAGAACTTCCGCCGCGGCGGCTTCCTCGACCGGTCCGACCGCTACACCCGGGCCGCCGAGGCGGTGGCCGCCGCGCGGGCGGTCTGGGACTCCTGGACACCGGGCGGCGAGCCCCGGCCGTTCGCCCACCGCGGGGACCACTTCGACATCGCGGGCGAGTTCGGCCTGCCGCGGTCCCCGCAGGGCCGGCCGGTGCTGATCCAGGCCGGGGACTCCGACGAGGGCCGCGAGTTCGCCGCCTCGGCGGCCGACGTGATCTTCACCCGGCACGGCACCCTGGAGGCGGGCCGGGCCTTCTACGCCGACGTCAAGCGGCGCCTGGCGGCGTACGGCCGCCGTCCGGAGGAGCTGAAGATCATGCCCGGGGTCACCGTCGTGCTCGGGGACACCCCGGCCGAGGCGCGGGAGCGGGCGGCGGAGATCCGGCGGCGGCAGATCTCCCCGGCCACCGCGCTGCTGGCGCTGGAGCAGGTGTGGGGCGCCGACCTCTCCGGGTACGACCCCGACGGGCCGCTGCCCGGCTTCGACCCGGTGCCCGACGCACAGCTCACCCAGGGGCGGGCCGGGCGGGGGGACGCCCTCGCGACCGCCGAGAAGTGGCGGGCGCTGGCGCAGGAGAAGGGGCTGTCCATCCGGCAGACGGTGATCGAGGCGAGCGCCCGTCAGTCCTTCATCGGCACCCCCGGGGAGGTGGCCGCCGAGCTGACGGACTTCGTTGCGCGGGAGGCCGCCGACGGCTTCATCCTCGTCCCGCAGGTGACGCCGGGCGGGCTGGACGACTTCGTGGACCGGGTGGTGCCGCTGCTCCAGGAGCGCGGGGTGTTCCGCACCGCGTACGAGGGCGGCACCCTGCGGTCGCACCTCGGTCTGGCGCCGACCGCGCCCACGGACTGACCTCCCGGGGGCGGACGGGCGCCCCGGGCCCAGGCGCGGGACGCCCCGGAGACGGGGCGCCTCCCGCCGGGTCCGGACACCGGGTCGCGCGGCCCGCCGGTGCCCGGCGGCGCGGTGCCGGCCGGCACCGACCGGCCGTCCCTGCCCGGGAGCACGCGGGCCGCGTGTACGCGGACCGGGGAGCCCCGCCGCCGCTGCCCGGCGGCGGGGCTCCTCTCACGCGGCGACGGCGCTGTCCTCCGGCCCGGTGGGCATGGTGCGCAGGGTGCCGACCGGCGACAGGAAGATCGGGACCAGCATGGCCGCGGAGAGCAGCCCCGCGATCCACAGCGCGCCGTGCAGCCCGGCCACCACCGCCAGCAGACCGCCGACCGGGCCGCCCAGCGCGCCGCCGCCGTACAGCAGCATCCGCATGGCGGCCGTCATCCGGCCCATCAGGTGCTGCGGGGTGATGGTCTGGCGCAGGCTCACGATGAGCACGTTCGAGACGCTGCTGCCGAAGTACTCCAGGAAGAACGAGGCCACGAACATGCCCAGGAGCAGCCAGCGGGGGCCGCCGGCGGCGGGCACCAGCAGCGGGCCGAGGAAGATGACCGAGACCGACACCCGGTAGGCGGTGCCCACGCTCAGCGTGCGCACCACCTTGCCGGAGACCAGCGCGCCGAGCAGGCCGCCGACCGCCGCCGCGCCCATCACGAAGCCGACCGCGGCGGCCGAGAGGTCCTTGTCGCGCACGGCGTAGAGCAGGAACAGCGACTGCACCATGGTCAGCAGGAAGTTGCAGGCGCAGCCGACCAGCCCGATGGCGCGCAGCCACCGGTTGCCGAACACCCAGCGCAGGCCCTCCAGGAGTTCCGCGCGCAGCCGCCGCTTCTCCGCGGGGGCCTCGGGCACCGGTTCGGGTGTCCTGATGACCATCAGGGACACCACCGAGACGGCGTACGAGACGGCGTTGGCGGTCATCGCGAAGGGGGCCGAGAAGGCGCTGACGAGGGTGCCCGCGAGCCCGGGTCCGGCGATGTCGGCCGAGGACAGGGTGGCGTTGAGCTTGCTGTTCGCCTCCAGCAGGCTCTGCCGGTCCCTGACCAGCACGGGGACGTAGGACATCCAGCTCACGTCGAAGAGCACGGTGGCCACGCCGACGCCGAGGGCGAGCGCGTACAGCAGGGGGAGGGTCAGCAGGTCGAACTGGTGGAGCAGCGGCACCAGGGCGATGAGCACCATCCGGACCAGGTTGGCGCCGAGCATCACGGGCCGCTTGCGCACCCGGTCCACCCAGACGCCGAAGACCAGGGCGAGCCCGAGGAACGGCGCCAGCTGGGCGAAGCGCAGCAGGCCGAGCTGCTCGGCCCCGACGTCGAAGACCAGGACGGCGGTGAGCGGGAGGGCGAGGTTGGTGATCTGGGTGCCGTAGAGGGAGAGGGCCTCCCCCGTCCAGAACACCATGAAGTCCCGGTGGTGCCAGAGGGACCGGGGCGGGCCGGGGGGCTTCGCGGTGTCCGCCCCGGTGGGGGCGGTGGGCTCCGCCATGCTCAGCTCACCTCTCGTAAGGCGCGGGTGACGATCCCGCTCATGGCGTCCAGTCCGGGCCCCTGCCACATGGAGTGGTGGTCGCCGGGCACCGTGTGCTCGGTCAGCCGGGGCAGATGGGGTCCCCACCCCAGCAGCCAGTCCTCGGTCACCGCGGCCCTGACGAGGATCGCGGGGCCCTCGTGGACGGGGCCCAGCGGGTGCTGCCGCAGGGCCCTGACATGGGTGCGGAAGAGGGCGTAGCGCTCCAGCAGGAACTCGGCGTCGAACTCCTCGGGCACGGCGCGCTCCCGTTCCACCGCGGCGAACAGGTCGGCGGGGCGGGCTCCGGGCCCCAGTCCCGACACCGCCCTGTCGACGTCGGGGGCGCGGCCCTCGGTCACTCCCAGGAAGTCGTAGAGGAAGTAGCGCGCCAGGCTGTCCTCCGGCGGCAGCGGCTGGAGCCGGGGCAGCGCCGCGTCGATGATGACGAGGAGCGGCACCTCCTCCCCCGCGGCCGACAGCAGCCGGGCCATCTCGTAGGCGACGACGCCGCCGAGCGACCAGCCGAGCAGGAGATAGGGGCCGTGCGGCCGGGCGTCCCGGAGGGTGGCCGTGTGGCGTTCGGCCAGTTCCCGGATGGACGCGGCGGGTTCGGAGACACCGTCGAATCCGGGCGCCTCGAACCCGTGCACCGGGGTGTCCGTGCCCAGCCCGTGGGCCAGGCCGGAGTAGCAGTACGGCGACCCGGACACCGGATGGACGCAGTACAGCGGGTTCGGACCGCCCGTCTCCCGGAGGGTGACGAGGCTGTCGGGGGAGGGTTCGGTCACTGTCGCGGGGTTTCCTTCGGGGTCGGGGCCGGCGGCTGGGCGAGCTGCCGGTCGATGACGGAGGCGATGCTGCTGACGGTGGACCCGCCGTGCAGCATACGGACGTTCGCCCTGATCCCGAAGTGTTTGCTGAGCCGTGTGACGGCGCGCAGGGCCTGGAGCGAGTTGCCGCCGACGGCGAAGAAGTCGCTGTCCGCGCCGACCCGCCGCACCGACAGCACGGTCGCGAAGATTCCGGCGACCGTCCGCTCGGTCTCGGTGGCGGGCGCCGCGTAGCCCTCGCGCTCTCCGGCGGGTTCCTCCGGGGGCTCCGGCAGTGCCTTGCGGTCGACCTTGCCGTTGGGCGTCAGGGGCAGTCCGTCCAGGACGACGACGGTGCCGGGCACCATGTAGGCGGGCAGTGACCGGGCGGCGTGCCGGGTGACCGCGCCCGGATCGGGGCGGGCGCCGGAGGCGGGCACGACGTAGGCGACGAGCCGGAGGTCGCCGGAGCCGTCGGGGCGCGCGGCGGCCACGGCCTCGCGGACGTCCTCGTGGGCGCGCAGCACGGCCTCGATCTCGCCGAGTTCGATCCGCAGTCCGTGCAGTTTGACCTGGAAGTCGGACCGGCCGAGCAGTTCGATCAGGCCGTCGGGCCCGTAGCGGGCCACGTCGCCGGTCCGGTAGAGGCGTTCGTCGCGGACCGGGCCGAAGGACCAGTCGAGGAACCGCTCGGCGGTCTGCTCCGGCCGGTCGAGGTAGCCCCGGGCGAGTCCGGTGCCCGCCAGGTGGAGTTCGCCGGGCACGCCGGGCGGCACGGGCTGGAGGAGGTCGTCGAGGATGTAGGTGCGCTGGTTGGCCATGGGGCGGCCGTAGGGGATGCTCGTCCAGGCCGGGTCGGTCTCCGTCACCTCGTGGAGGGTGGAGTGGATGGACGATTCGGTGGCCCCGCCGAGCGCGGTGAACCGCAGGGCGGGGAAGAGCGCGCGGGCCCGGTCGGGGAGGGTGACGGGGATCCAGTCGCCGCCGAGCAGGGCCAGCCGCAGGTCAGGGAGGGGCGGTGAGCCGGTGTCGGTGAGGTGGCCGACGACCAGGTCGAGCAGGGCCGGGGCGGAGTTCCAGACGGTGACCCGGTGGGCCGCCAGCAGTTCCGCCCAGTGCTCCGGGTCCTTGACCCGTGCGGGGTCGGGCAGGACCACGGTGCCGCCCGCCGCGGTCAGTCCCAGGAACTCGTAGACGGACATGTCGAAGCTGGGCGAGGAGAGGGCGAGGACCCGGTCGCCGGGGCCCACTCCGTAGCGGGTGTTGAGGTCGGCGATGTTGTTCACCACGCCGCGGTGGCGCAGGGCGATGGGCTTGGGCGCCCCGGTGGACCCCGAGGTGTGGATGACGTAGGCGAGGTCGTCGGGGGTGGCGCCGCCCTCCGGGTCGTGGGCGGGGCGGGCGGCGAGGAGTCCCGCGTCGCGGTCCAGGAGCACGGTGGGGCCGCCCGGCCGGGTGTCCGTCAGGGGGAGGCCGCGGGCCGAGCCGCTCCGGCTGACCACGGCCGCGCAGGAGCTGCCGGTCATCATCGCGGCGAGCCGCTGCCCGGGGTAGCCGGGGTCGAGCGGCACGTAGGCGCCGCCCGCCTTGAGCACCCCGAGGACGGCGACCAGCAGGTCGAAGGAGCGCTCCAGGCAGATGCCGACCCGCTGGTCGGGGCCGATGCCCAGGTCGCGCAGATGGTGGGCCAGCCGGTTCGCGGCCTCGTTGACCTCGCGGTACGTCCAGGAGCGGTCGGTGCCGATCAGGGCGGGGGCGTCGGGGGCCCCGGCCGCGCGGTCCTCGAAGGCGGTGTGCAGGCAGCTCTCGTGCGGGAGGTCCGCCCGGGTGTCGTTCCACTCCACGAGCATCCGGCGCAGCTCGGGCTCCGGGAGCAGGGCCAGCCGTTCCACCGGGCGGCCGGGGGTGGCGAGCGCGTCCTCCAGCAGGGTGCGGTAGCCGTCGAGCAGCCGGTCGGCGGTGGCCCGGTCGAAGAGGGCCGGGTCGTAGCGCAGCAGGGCCTCCCGCCCGGCGCCGTCCCCGGCGGGCGCCGTCAGGGTCAGTTCGAACTCGTCCGCGGCGGCCCCGGCCGCCGGTGCACAGCCCTCCCCGAGGTCCCGGGCGAGGTCCGCGAGGGTGGCCGTGCCGCTGACGGCTCGGCCCACGCGGACGGCGCCGCGTTCCGGGGTCCGCGCGGCGAAGGAGAGGGCGGCCTGGCCCGTCCAGCGGTGCAGCAGCGCGGCGAAGCCCGCCAGGAGGAGGTCGCCGGGGGCGGTGCGGGCCCCGGGGCCGAGCGGCGCCGTGGCGGTGCCGGTGAGCCGGGGCGCGGCACCGGGCCGTCGCGGCCGGTCGGCCGGGAGCAGCGCGGGCGGCGGGGCCGGCGGGGGGACGGACGGGGCGGGGGGCCCGGGGTTGGGGGTCACGACCTCTCTCCTGGCGTGCGGGGGCGGGCGGTGGCGGTGCCGTCGGGGGGCCCGAGGGGCAGCGGGTGGGCGCGGCAGAGGTCCGCCGTCCTGGCGCGGACCCGGTCGGCGGTCTCCGGGTCGGTGCGGTACTCGGTGTCGCCCAGCGCGGTGGTGGCGGTGAGGACCTCGTCCAGCAGGTCGGCGCAGATCCTCATCTCGGCGGGTCCCATGCCCCGTTGGGCGAGGATGTTGGTGCCGAGCCGGAGCCCGCCGGCGACGAGCGGGGGCTTGGTGTCGCCGGGGATGCGGTTGCGGTTGGTGAGGATGCCGCAGTCCTCCAGGGCGCGTTCGGCGACCACTCCGGTCATGCCGCGCCCGCGCAGGTCGAGCAGGATCATGTGGTTGTCGGTGCCTCCGGTGAGGACCCGGTACCCGTGCCCCGCCAGGGCGCCGGCGAGGGTCGCGGCGTCGTCGACGACCAGCCGCATGGTCTCCTTGAACGCCGGTTCCGCCACCAGTTTGAGGGTGTGCGCCTTGGCGGTGATCGCCGCCGGGTTCGGGGTGCCCTGGGTCTGGGGGAAGACGGCCCGCTGCATCAGCCGGGCCAGCGGGGTGCGTCGGTCGGGGCCGGGGGTGACGTGCTCCCGGCCGATGAGGATCATCCCGCCGCGCGGCCCGCCCAGTTGCTTGTAGGTGCTGGTGGTGGTGACGTGCGCCAGGTCGACGGGGCTGGGGTGCTCCCCGGCCGCGACCAGCCCGGCGATGTGGGAGATGTCGGCCATCAGATAGGCGCCGACGGAGTCGGCGATCTCCCGGAACCGGGCGAAGTCGATGATCCGCGAGTAGGCGCTGGCCCCGGCGATGAGCACCTTGGGCCGGTGGGTCCGGGCCAGCTCCGCCACCTGGTCGTGGTCGATGAACCCGGCCTCGTCGAGGCCGTAGTGGACGGCCCGGTAGTGGTGCCCGGTCACCGACGCGCTGGAGCCGTGGGTGAGGTGCCCGCCGGAGTCCAGGTCGAGGGCGAGCAGGGTGCCGCCCGGGGGCAGCAGCGCCGCCAGGACGGCCTGGTTGGCCGAGGAGCAGGAGTGCGGCTGGACGTTGGCGTACTGGGCGCCGAACACCTCGCGGGCGCGCTCGACGGCGAGGCGCTCCACGCCGTCGAACCGGGCCGCCCCCGGGTGGTAGCGGGCGCCGGGGTACCCCTCGGCGGTGACGTTGGACAGGGCGGCGCCGCCGGTGGCCAGGACGGAGGGGCCGGCGAAGCTGGCGGACGCCACCATGGCCAGGGTGGTGCCCTGCTTCTCGACCTCGCGGTCGAGGAGCAGGGCCAGTTCGGGATCGGTCCGGTCCAGCAGGGCCGCGCCCCAGCCGAGCAGCGCGGACTGGGCGGGGCGGGAGCCGGTGGCGGCCGGTGCCGCGTCCCCGGGCGGGGAGGTGTCCCGGGTGGGGTCAGGCACGGCCGGCCGCCGCGTTCCCGGAGCCGGTCAGCGCGTCGATGGCGGCGGCGACGGCGGCCACGGTGGCACCCCCGTACAGCAGGCGGACGTTGACCTTGACGCGGAAGTGCTTGTTGAGGCGGCTCACCACCCGCATCGCCTGGAGCGAGTTGCCGCCCAGGTCGAAGAAGGTGCCGTCGGCGCCGACCCGTTCCTGGCCGAGGACGGAGCCGAAGGCCTCGGCGACCCTCTCCTCGGTCGGGGTCGCGGGGGCGACGAAGTCCGCCTCCCCGCCGGTGCCCGACACGGGGGCCGGGAGGGCGGCACGGTTGATCTTGCGGGCCGGGGTGAGCGGGAACTCCGGCAGCTCCACCCAGGCCGTCGGCACCATGTACTCGGGCATCGTGGCGCCCAGGTGCTCGCGGAGTTCGGCGACGGTCGGGGAGGTGTCGCCCAGCACCGTGTAGTAGGCGACGAGCTGCTTCTCGCCGCCGTCCTCGCGCAGCAGGACCAGGGCCATCCGGACCCCGGGGTGGGTGAGCAGCCCGGACTCGATCTCGCCGAGCTCGATCCGCAGGCCGCGCAGCTTCACCTGGTTGTCCAGGCGGCCGATGAAGTCGATCTGGAGGTCGCGGGTCCAGCGCACCAGGTCGCCGGTGCGGTAGACCCGGCCCTCGCCCAGGAAGGGGTCGGGCACGAACTTCTCGTCCGTCAGCTCCGGCTGGTGCAGGTAGCCGCGGGCCAGGCCCTCGTCACCGCCGATCAGCAGCTCGCCGGGGACGCCGACCGGGACGAGGTTGAACTCCTTGTCGACCACGTAGTGCAGCCGGGCGAACTCGGGCCGGCCGATGGGGGGCGACGACTGCCATTCCTTGTGCTCGCACAGGTACTCGGTGGTCGCGATGGACGCCTCGGTGGGTCCGTAGAGGTTGACGAACGAACGCCCCGGCAGGTTCCACTTGTTGACCAGTTCGGCGGGGAGCGCCTCGGCCCCGCCCATGATGTGCTTCAGGTCGGGGTACGGCCCGGCCTCGACGACGGAGAGGATCGCGGGCGACAGTCCTGCGTAGGTGACCCGCTGGTCGCGGATCAGGCCGCCCAGGGACTCCGGGGACGAGGCGTCCTCCGGTGCCACCAGCACCAGGGCGGCGCCGCTGATCAGCCCGGCGAAGATCTCGCCCTGGGACATGTCGAAGGTCAGGGCGGGCAGTTGGAGCAGCCGGTCCCCGTGGGTCCACTCGCCGAAGGTGCGCCGGTAGGCCTCGATGAAGATGCGCAGGCCGCGCTGCTCGATCATCACGCCCTTGGGGCGGCCGGTGGAGCCGGAGGTGTAGAGGATGTAGACCAGGGAGGTCCGCGTGGTCAGCTCCGCCAGCGGCTCGGCGTCGGACCGCGCCTCGATCAGCTCCCAGTCAGCGTCGATGCGCACGCTCTCCCAGCCGCAGGAGTCCGGCAGGTCGCCCAGGGCCGCCTCCCGGGTGATGACCAGCGGCGCCTTGGTGTCCCGGAGCATGTGGTCCAGGCGGGCGTTGGGGTGCGAGGGGTCGATGACCGTGTAGGCCGCTCCGGAGAGCATCACGCCCAGCATCGACACCAGGGCGTCCAGGTCGCGGTCCATCGCGATGGCCACGACCTCCTCGGGCCGCACGCCCCGGGCGCGGATGTACCGGGCCAGCTTGCCCGCGCGGCGCATCAGTTCGCCGTAGGTCATCTCGACGCCCCGGCAGACGGCGGCGACCCGGTCGGGGTGCTCCTCGGCGATCCGGGCGATCGTGGCGTGCACGGGCTCGTCCGGGAAGTCGAAGTCCGCGCCGCGGCCCGCCTCCAGCAGTTCGGCGCGCTCCTCGGCGGAGAGCAGCGGCAGTTCGGCGATGGGGGTGTCCGGCGCCTCGGCCGCCGCGGTGAGGACGCTCCGGAGATGGCCGACGAGGGCCTCCATCCGCCAGCGGTCGTAGAGGTCGGTGGCGAACTCGACGATCAGCCGCAGCCGTTCCTCGCCCTCCATGAAGGTGAAGGACAGGTCGAAGCGCGAGCGCCCGCCCGAGACGGTGATCGACTCGCTGTCCAGCCCCTCCAGCCGCAGCGCGTCGCCGGTGGTCGACTCGCCGAGGAGCTGGCAGGCGATCTGGAACAGCGGGTTGCGCCCGGCCTCGCGGGTGGGCTGCACCCGGTCCACGACCTGCTCGAACGGCACCTCCTGGTTGTCGTAGATGTCGAGGTTGGTGTCGGCGATCCGCTCCAGCAGTTCGGCGAAGGTCACCCCGCCGGACAGATCGGTGCGGAGCACCGTCATGTTGATGAACAGGCCGACGACGTCCTCGAGTTCGGGATCGGTCCGGCCTAGCATGGGCACGCCGAGGGGGATGTCGTCCTGTCCGCTGTAGCGGCCGAGGACCACGTTCAGCGCGGCGACGACGACCATGTAGAGGGAGGCCCCCTGCTCGCGGGCCAGCGCCCGCGCCCCGGCCAGCACCTCGGCGGGGAACTCGGCGACGAAGGTCTCGCCGTTCCGGGTGGGCCGGGCGGGACGGATCCGGTCTGCGGGGAGTTCGAGCGCCTCCAGGCCGGCCAGCCGCTGCTGCCAGAACTTGAGCTCCTCCTCCCACACCCCCTCGGCCCGCTGGCGGCGCTGCTCCTCGACGTGGTCGGCGTAGCCGACGGACGGCTCCGGCAGCGCGGGCTCGCGGCCGGCGGCGAGGTCGGCGTACGCCTGGGAGATGTCGCGGCTGATCAGACCGCCGGACCAGCCGTCGGTGACGATGTGGTGGTAGTTCAGGCTGAGCACGTGGTCGTCGGCGGCGATCCGCAGGAGCTGGAACCGGGCGTTGGGCCCCGCCGCCAGGTCGAAGGGGGTGTCGGCCTCGGCCTGGAGCACCCGGCGCAGCGCCTCCTCCGGGTCGCCGGGGGCCTCCTGGGCGAGGTCCCGGACCGGCAGCGGCCGGTGCCGCACAGGGGTCGCGATCTGGTACGGGACGCCGTCCGCCGCGTGGAAGGTCGTCCGGAGCTGCTCGTGGCGCGCCAGCAGCAGGTTGAGCGCGCGCTCCAGGGCGGGCACGTCCAGCGGGCCGCGCAGCCGGTAGGCCGTGGGGACGTTGTAGGTGGTCTCCGAGGGGTTCAACTGGTCCAGGAACCACAGCTGTTCCTGTCCGAAGGACAGGGGGAGGCGCGTCTCGGCGGTGGACGGGTCGCTCATCGTGACAGAACTCCGTTCGGTGGTGAGGTGCCCAGGGGGCCGTACGGGGGTGGGAGCCGGCCTCAGGGGGCGGCGGGATCGGGGGCGGGGGCGGGCGGCCGGAGCACCCGTTCCACGCGGGCCAGTCCTTCGGCCACGTCCTCGGGCGGGCGGGCGAAGCAGATCCGGAAGCCGTCCCCGGAGCCGAGGGTCTCGCCGGGCATCAGCAGCACGCCCTCGTCCAGCGCCCTGCGGCACATGGCGAGGGGCTGCTCCCCGGTGGTGAGCCACAGCCAGGCGAACGGCGTGTCCTCGGGCTCGACGAGGGTCACCGCGTCCCGGTTGCGCCGGGCGAAGTCCCGGACGAGTCCGAGGCCCCGGCCGGTCAGGTCGCGGTAGGCGCGCAGATGGCGTTCGCGGTCGGCGAGGACGTCGAGGGCCAGGGTCTCGCACAGCACCGAATTGGAGATGGTGGAAAGGAACTTGTGCCGGGTGCAGCGCTCCACCAGCTCCGGGGCGGCGTAGAGCCAGCCGACCCGCAGCCCGGGGAAGCCGTAGACCTTGGACAGGCTGGACACGGAGATCACCCGGTCCTCGCCGAGGGCCGCCGAGCGCGAGAGGTCGAGCGCGTACTCCTCGTCGAGCAGCAGGTGGGCGCCGGTGCGCCGGGCCAGGGCCAGCAGCGCGTCCAGGTCCTTGTCGGAGATGCGCCGGCCGGTCGGGTTGCACGGGCTGTTGGCCACGATCAGCCGGACGTCGGGACCGGCCACCGCCTCGGCGGCCTCGATGTCGAAGCCGAAGTCGGGGCGGAAGCCCACCAGGTCGACCCGGCAGCCGAGGTCGGCGGGCACGTCCCAGGACTGCTGCCAGCCGGGCCGGAAGGCGATCACCCGGGACCCGGGGGTGAGCAGGGTCCGGTAGACGAGGTAGAGGGCCTGCTGCGCGCCCTGGGTGATGAGGACCGAGTCGGCCCTCCCGCCGTACAGCCCGGCCACCGCCTCGCGCAGCGGCCCCAGGCCGTGGTCGTGGCCGTAGTCCAGGGCGAGCCCGGCGGGCAGGGTGAGGTCGTCGAGGCGGCCGGGGAGCATGTTGCTGTCGCCGAGGTCGATGTCGAAGCGCCCCACGGCGTCCTCGAACACCCAGCGCTGGATCGGGTACTCGCCGAGCGGTTCCGCGGTTCCGGTCATCGTGCCGCCACCTCTTCCGTCAGCCGGTCGAGCCGTGCCCGCAGGGCGGGTGCGAAGGTTCCGGCGGCCACCTGCTCGGCGTCGCCGGTCATGGTGACGCCGCCGTCGGCGGCGACGGTGATCTCGGCGGTGCCGCCGGGCATCCGGACCTCGACGCGGCCGTCGCACAGCCCGAGTTCACGGGCGGCGGAGACCGCGGCGCAGGCGCTGCTGCCGGACGCGGTCACATAGCCGGCGCCCCTCTCGAAGACCTCCAGCAGCATCACGCCGCGGTCGAGCATCCGCAGGAACTGCACGTTGGTCGCCCCGGGGAAGCGGGGGTGGCGGGCGATGCCCGGTCCGAGCCGCCGGGCCAGCTCCGGCGTCGGCTCGTCCACGGGTACGACGGTGTGCGGGTTGCCGTTGTGCAGGCTGGTGACGGTCAGCCGTTCGCCGTCCACCGTCAGCGGCACCCGGACGGCCCGTCCGGGGTGGGGGGTCCCGTCCTCGGCGAGCAGCGGCAGGGCGGCGGCGCTGAAGTCGGGGCGGCCCATGCCGATCCGCACCCGGCCCGCCTCCGCGTCGAGGATGCGCACCGGGCAGTCGCCCGCGGGCGTGCGCAGGACGAACTCCCGTCCGTCGGCCCAGCCGCCGGGTTCGCGGGTGGCGAGGTGCAGGGCGAACATCCGCAGCCCGTTGCCGCTCCTGCCGCAGTCGGAGCCGTCGGAGTTGTAGAGGGCGAGCGGCACCGGGACCCCGGGGCGGGGCTGCTCCAGGGGCCCGAACAGGACGCCGTCGGCACCGATGCCGCGGTGCCGGTCGCATATCAGCCGGATCGCCTCGGGGCTCACGGTGAAGCCGGAGCCGCGCGGGTCGATCACCACGTAGTCGTTGCCTGCTGCCTGGTACTTGAAGAAGTCGGTCACGGCTGGTCTCCCTCGGCTGCGGGACACGGCGCGGCGCCGCCCGGGGCGTCGTACCCGCCCCCGGGCGGCGCCGCGCCCCGGCGCTACTGCTCGGCGAGCGCGGCGGCGTCGTGCTCGTCGCCGTACCACTTCTCCGCCCACCGGGAGAACGCGATGATGACGATGTCGCGGTGTCCCGGACCGCCGTCGGCGGAGCGCACGTCGGTGACGTCGTGGGCGAGCGCCCGGTCGTCGAGCAGGACGGCCTGCCCCGGTTCGAGCGTGCCGGACCAGAAGGGCTCGTCGGCGCCCGGGTTCCACAGGCGGGTGACGGCGCCCGCCACGTTCACCTTGCCGAGGATGCCGATCATCACGAACTCGTGGCCGTCGTGGTGGACGCCCTCGGGGGTGAGGGGGCCGGGCCTGCCGCCCTCGGCACGGGTCCGGTTCTGGTGGACGTTGATCTGCCAGTCCTCGGACCGGTCGAGGCCGAGCCCGGTGATGCCGGCCCGGATGAGCGGGGTGAAGTCCACCTGGATCGGCTCGTAGACGCGGCGGATGCCGCCGCCGACCGAGTTGAACTTCTTGTAGGTCGTGTAGTCGCGGTGCGGGAGCCGCTCGAACGACCAGTTGTCGTCGTCCCGGGCCCGGAGGCGGTACTGGGTGAACCGCTTGAACCGGGTGCCGTTGCCCATGTACTCGTCGACGGGGCAGTCGTCGTAGCTGGGCAGGACGTCGGGGGCGACGTCCGGCAGGTCGATGATGGCGTAGCCTTCGCTGCCGAGCGGCATGGTCTCTCCTCCGGTCGGTGGGGTTCGGTCGGCCGTCACGCGGCGGACGGCATGCGCTCGTCCAGGTAGGCGGCGGAGGAGTTGAGCCTCCAGAGGATGCCGCGCGCGATGGCCCGGCGCATGTGCGCGGACTCGGCGGCGGGCAGCACGACGTTGTGGAACCAGCCCTGGGCGTGCTGGGAGTCGATGGTGATGTGCAGCCGGTGGTAGGTGATGCCGACCTCCGGCAGGCCGAGACGCTCCCAGGCGTGCACGACCTGGACGAACCGGTCGGGCGCCATCCACTCGGTCATCCCGAGGAAGCCGACGGCCTCCGGGTACAGGGAGCGGTGCCGGGACAGCATGACGGCGAGGTTGCCGTTGAGGAGCGAGGTGGCGGTGAGCGAGCGCTCCAGCTCGTCGTCCGAGATCTCGAAGACCTCGAAGATCTTGTTGAAGAGGGTCGTGTGGACCTGGGCGTGGTCGCCGTTGCCCATCTCGTCCCAGAAGTTGGCGGCGATCTCCATCTTGGCGTCGCCGGAGGTGCCCACCTGCATCAGCGCGAGGAGGTCGTCGAAGCGGCCGTCCACCACGGACTCCTGCATCACGTAGTTGCGCAGGTCGCTCTCGGTCGCCGTGTTGCGGATGAACTCGTGGTAGTACGGGTGCTTGTACACCCGGTGGCCGCGCGCGGTGTGCTTGAGCCAGGACAGGTACTCGCGCGGGTCCGTGGGGATCCCGTCGAGCAGTTCGGGGGCGATCAGGGCGTCCTGGGCCGCGGCGGTGGCGGTCTCCAGCAGCCGCCCGATCTCGTACACGAAGACCGATCCCTCGGCGTTCTCCCCGCTCGGGATCCTGGTGTAGAGCTGGTAGATGCGGTCGAGCAGGTACTGCTGGGCGTACAGGGCCTCCATGTCGCCCGCGGCCGCCGCCCGGTTGATGCCGGCCACCTCCGCCAGGAAGCGCTCCCGCTCCGCCCCGGCCACTGTGGAGTCGACCTTCTCGGGGGCGGTTCCGAGGAGGGCGGTGATCCGGTCCACGGTGGACAGCGGGGGAGCCTGTCCTTTGGAGCTGCTGACCTCTAACATGTGGTTTCCTCTGATGTCGTTGAATGAATCAGACTTCCGTCACGAAGTCGTTCACCGTCCTTCGGGAGACGGTGGCGGACGGATTTCATGCCCGGCGGCGTCCGGCAGACGGATCACCCGGCGCGATGGCGCGGGTCCGGCATCGTCTGCCGCTGAAGGGGTGGGCGGGCGGTGCGAAGGCACCGGCCGCCGGCCCCTGACGCGGGGAGACCGTGGAGGGACGCGGAACGGAGGGTGAGTGCGGTCCTGTTCCGTTCCTCCCTTCGTCGTTCCTCTTCCCCGTGCCGCCGGGACAGGCTCGAATTCCGCACGGGCTGTGGGCGTTTGCAGTGTACGAAGGCTCCCTGGACAAGACATGGACGCCGTCTGGATGCCCCCGCGAGCCCGCGTCGAGGGGTGCCGCGGGGCCCGCCGGGAACGGGAGCGGCGTCCCGCCGAGGGGCGGGAACGGGGCCCCGGCGGGGGCGGAACGCGGTCCGGATCGCCCGGGCGGAGGGAGCCGACCGGCGGGGTACCGTCCGCCGCACGGGGGGTGTGCCGCCGGAAGGGCGGGGCCGTCGGCACGGGCCGCGCCAAGCCGCTTGTGGTACCGGCCGGTTGGCCTGTCGGGCGCGTCCTCGTCCTCCGGTCGTCCGGAAGCGGTCGCGGGGCGGCGCGGGGGCGGCGGCGGTCTGCTACGTTGCCCCGGTCGCCCGGCACGGGCCGCGGCACGTCCGCCGCCGGTTCCGGTGCGCGCCGCCCGGCCCGGGGGCTGCACTCGGCGGGTGTTCTCGGGGAGGAGTCACCGGAAGCGTGGGGTACCACCGGGGCGAACGGGAGATCCAGGAGCGTCTGGGCCTGTCGGCGGAGGCCGGCCGGTCGGCCCGGGTGATGCGGGACGGCCTGAGCGACGTGCTCGCCGCCTTCCTGGGCACCCAGCGGCTCGTGGTGACCGGCTGGACCGACGCCGGAGGGGACGTCTGGGCCTCGGCCCTGACCGGCCCGCCCGGCTTCGCGCGGGCCACCGGCCCCCGTTCGCTCTCCCTGGCCCTGGACCGGTCCCGCTGCGCCGTGCCCCTGGGCGACGCGGCGGGCGGCCCGTTCGAGATCGGCCTGCTCTTCCCGGACAGCCGTACGGGACTGCGGCTCCGCGTCAACGGGACGGCCCGGCCCAGCGCGCGGGGCCTGGCGGTCGACACGGCGCAGATCTTCACCAACTGCCCCGGACGGCTGCGGGACTGGAACGGACCGGGTCCGCTGGCCCTCCCCCGGGGCGAGGTCTCCCCCGGTGACGCGCTCGACGCGGCCCAGCGGCGGTGGGTCGCGGAGGCGGGCACCTTCTTCGTGGCCTCGGCCTCCGACACCGGCGCCGCGGACGCCAGCCACCGGGGCGGGGCGCCGGGCTTCGTCGAGGTGGTGTCGCCGACCGAGCTGTCCTGGGCGGAGTATCCGGGCAACTCCATGTTCACCACGCTCGGCAACCTCACCCTCAACCCCCGCGCCGGCGTCGTGTTCGTGGACGCGCGGCGCGGCGCGACGCTGCACCTGACCGGCACCGCCCGGGTGCGGCTGGCCCCGGAGGGACCGGTGGTGCGGTTCCGGATCACCCGCGTGCTCCAGGCGGGGCCGACCGGGGAGCCGGAGTCCGGCGCCGCCGGGCCGGCGGGCGGAACGGCCTGAGGGCGGCCCGCCCGGGGAGGCTGCGGGCGGGGAACCCGTGAACCCGGTCCCGGGCGGAGTCCCGGGGGTGTTCCCGGGGGTGCGGGGCCGGAGACAGGGGTGCGGGCCGGAGACGGGCCCCGTCTCGAACTCCCCTTCCGGGGGGGCGGAGTCGGGGCGCGGTAGGCGTGGAATCGGGCCGGGGAGCGGGGACAGGGGGCTCTCCGGGCCGAGGCATCGGGGAGCCGGGGAACCGGGGCAAGGGGCTCTCGGCGCCGGGGCACGGATGAGGGGCCCTGGACGGGGCTCGGGCGGGGAATCCGGGCGGGGACCCGGGCCGGGCCGGTGGTCAGAGGGCGGCGGCGCAGATGTTCTGCCAGCCGCCGTCCCCGGAGAGCAGCCAGGGATAGGGGTCGACGGAGCCCGTCCGGAGCCGGTCCAGCGCCTCCTGGCGGTGGGCGGGCGGCTCCCGCAGCGCGCATTCGGCGGCGTAGGCGCCGATGAGCGGGTGGAAGCGGTACTGGTGGCCGGCCTCCTCCTGGAGCAGGTGGTGGGAGACCAGCACCGACAGCAGCCGCCCGGTGGCCACCCGGTCCGTTGCGGCCAGCGTCGCCGCGGTCCTGGCGGTGAACGGGCCGCGGTGCAGGCCGAGGTACCGGAACATGCGCGCCGCGTCCGCGGGCAGCGCCGCGTAGGACGTCTCGAAGACGCAGCGCATGCTGGCCGCCGCGTCGCCGTGCACCATCAGCCGGTCCAGCCGTCCCTGTTCCTCCGTGTACTGGTCGACCAGCACGCCGAGCGGCACCTCGGGGTGGGCGGCCAGCCCGTCGGCGACGACGCGCAGCGCCAGCGGCAGTCCCCCGCACAGCGCCACCAGGCGGGCGGTGGCCCGGTCCTGCCCGTCGAGCCGTCCGCCGCTGAGGCCGACGAGCAGCCGGGCCGACGCCTCGTCGGCGAGCGGGCCGACGGTGACCAGGTGCGCCCCGTCCCGTGCCGCGAGCCCGGCGAGGCGCCGCCTGCCGGTCACGAGGACACAGGAGGTGCCCCGGGGGATCAGCGGCCGCAACTGGTCGGCGCTGTCCGCGTCGTCCAGCACCACCAGCATCCGACGGCCGTGCAGCAGGCTGCGGTAGAGGGTGGCGCGGGCGGCGGTCTCCGCTGGCAGCCGGGACGCGTCGACGCCCAGGCCGCCGAGGAGCTGGGCCAGGGCCTCGGCGGCGCTCAGCGGCCGGGACCGCTGCCCGGTGGCGCGCAGGTCGACGTAGAGGGCGCCGTCGGGGTAGCGGTCGACGAGGCGGTGGGCCAGCTCCAGCACCAGCGCCGTCTTGCCGACCCCGCCCGCGCCGTCGACCACGGCCACGGGGGTGGTCGCGGCGTGGTGGTCGGTCTCCTCGTCCAGCATCTTCTCCAGCAGGGCGAGTTCCATCACGCGTCCGGTGAACCCGCGTGCGAGGGGAGGCAGTTGGAAGGGCCGGGGGGCGCCGTGGAACGGGTCCCGGGGGGCGGCCGGGCGGCGGCCGCCGGACACCTCCCCCGGGTCCGGCCGGTCCGGTTGCTCCGGCTGCCCGGAGAGTATGCGTCGGTGCAGGCTGCGCAGTTCGGCGCCGGGTTCTATCCCCAGCTCGGTGCTGAGCAGCCGCCGGGTCTCCTCGTAGACCCGCAGGGCGTGGGCCTGCCGGCCCGAGCGGTACAGGGCCAGGATCAGCAGCCAGCGCAGCTTCTCCCGCAGCGGTTCCTCGGCGACCGCGCCGGTCAGTTCGGCGACCGGCTCGGTGGGGCGGCCCGCCTCCAGCAGGTCGGCGGCCCACTCCTCCACGGCCGTCAGCCGCAGGTCCCGCAGCCGGGTGCGGCCCATCGCCGCGAAGGGTCCGGGGACCCCCGCGTACGCCTCGCCGCACCAGAGGGACAGCGCCCGCTCGGAGAGCCGCAGCGCCTCCTCGGCGGCGCCCTCCCCCCGCAGTCTCCGCGCGTCACCGTGGACGCGGGTGAAGAGGGCGGCGTCCACGTCCATGGGGTCCAGCCGCAGGCAGTACCCGCCGGGCTCGGAGGTGAGGACCGAGCCCGCCGCGCCCCGGGGGCGCCCGGGCTCCAGCGCGCGGCGCAGTCCGCTGACGTAGGTGTGCACCCCGTTGACGGCGGTCTGCGGCATGTCGCAGCCCCAGAGGGCGTCCACGATGCCGTCGACGCCCACGACGTCGTTGGCGCGGCTCGCCAGCAGGGCCAGCACGGCCCGCTGTTTGGGCGGACCCAGCGCCACCTCCGCGCCGTTCCGCCAGGCGCGTACCGGCCCTAAGAGCTGAATCCGCAAGGGGGCTCCCCCGGTGGCCATCACGATTCGCCTCCTGAAGTGGTGTTCCGTCCGTCGCCGGGCCCGCCGCCCCGCTCGGGCGGAACGGGCCGGCGCGACCGCCACCGCCCCGGGTCGCCGGCCGGTCCGGCGGCATGCCCTCGGATCGGGCACGCGCCACCGGCGAACGGGGTGGGAGCGTCGGCTTGCTCACGGTTCCGGTTTCCTCGATGTCACGTCCGGCGCCGGGGCCGCAACACGACCCCACGCGGTCCGGACAACGCCCGGCGGACCGGTCCGGAGACCCTCCGCGGCCACGGGTGCCTCCCCGCTCAAACGCGGACCGGCGCCACGCGCTTTCCGGCACGTCCAACGCACCACGGAGTAAGGAGAATTCCGGCCGCAATTCCTCCGGTCACGGTTCAGCCATCGGGTTCCTCGTATCGCGCCCGCCGGTCGGGGATGTCGGAGCAATTTACTCCGTTTCCCCCGTCGGAAGGCGCACCGCGGGTGTCCGGGGCGGACGGGTGGTGACGGGTCTCCACTTCTCTCCCTCCGAGCCGGGACAATGGCGTCGAGGACGTCACCCGACCCCTTTCGGCAAAAGGATGTGCGCACGAGAAGAAGGATGTGCGTGTGACGGGTGGGGCATGGCGAATGAGGAGCGCACGGAGGAAGGGGCGGTCTCCGGGGCGGCGGACGGACGACGGGAGAATGGCCGGATCAGGACGGCGGCGCAGGGGAATCGCCGGGAGGGAGCGGCACCGCGGCGCGACCGGGGCGGGCTTACCCGCTCTGCGGCTCTACGGCTGGATTACTTCGGGGAGTCCGTCCCGCGTCGACGCGATCACATCCGGACCCCTCACCGAACCAACGGTCCCGAGGTTGATCGAGCACGATTCCCCCGCAACTTGTATCCGTAAGACACCCCCGATAGCCCAGGTTAGCGACGGCCTGAGTTGTTGTCACCCCACCCCCGGCCCGCCCGGCCACCCCCGAAATGACCACCGCGCGCTCCCGGTCGGACAGGGGTCGATATCGGCCTCCCCCGGGCGGCGCCCACCGCCTTTCCGGGATCACGGGCCGGCCGGTGCCGGGCTTCGCCCGGGGGCCGGGATTCGACGGCCGGTCGGACGGGGACGCGGGCACCCGACGGAGGCCCGGCGGCACCGGGCGACCGCCCGCCCGGGGGTACGGCCCGGAGGCCCGGCGGCCTTCCGCATACCTCCGGCCGGGGGCGGCCCGGCCCCGTGAACGGACGACGACGGCCGGCCGCCGTGGGGCCGGCCCCACGGCGGCCGGTGACCCACCGACCCCCCACCCCCTGTGCCCGTGCAGTCCGTGCCGTCCGGTCCGTGTCCGCGCCGTCACGCTTCCCCCGCCCTCCCGCCTCCTCTCCGCCCGCGCTTCCTCCGCACAGGGATTCCCCCGCACGGGCTCCGGGCGTCCGCTCCGTGCGCCCCGTGGGCGGCACGCACGGAGGGGACCCGTAGGACGGGGCGGCCCGGGGCTCCCGAGCGGTGGGGACCCCGGGGTGTCGCGGTGGAGGAGTTGCCGAATTGAAAAATTTCGCAATTGATTAGATGCTGTACTGGCCGTGCACGCAATCCGAGGTGGACACGGTCTTCGCCCACACCCCGTGCGGGGTGGACCGGGATGAGCCGGATGGCGGAGCGGAGCAGAGGCGCCGTGCCCGTCGGTCGTGCCGGGCCGGGGCCGGGTCGTCAGGGAAAGCCGAGGTCGCCGCCGGATGAGCACCGCAGTCAGCCGGGGGTGGGCCCGGATCGTCTCGTTGCTGCCCGGCAGGGCCGATCTCGCGGAGGTGCGGCGCGATCCGCGCCGCAACCTGCTCGCCGGCCTCACGGTCGCGGTCGTCGCGCTGCCGCTCGCGCTCGGCTTCGGCGTCTCCTCGGGGCTCGGCGCCGAGGCGGGCCTGGCGACCGCGGTGGTGGCGGGCGCGTGCGCGGCGGTGTTCGGCGGCTCACGGCTCCAGGTCTCGGGGCCGACCGGCGCCATGACCGTGGTCCTCGTGCCCATCGTGGCCGAGTACGGACCGACGGGCGTCCTCACGGTGGGACTGATGGCGGGCGTGATCCTCGTCGCCCTCGCCCTGCTGCGGGCCGGGCGCTGCACCCAGTACATCCCGGCCCCCGTGGTCGAGGGCTTCACCCTCGGCATCGCCTGTGTGATCGGCCTCCAGCAGATACCGAACGCCCTCGGGGTGGCCGCGCCGGAGGGCGACCGGGTGCTCGTGGTGGCCTGGCGGGCGGTGGAGGCGTTCGCCGCGTCCCCGGACTGGACGGCGGCCGGGTTCGCGGTCGCCGTGGCCGCGGTGATGCTGGTGGGCGCGCGGATACGGCCCACGGTGCCCTTCTCGATCATCGCCGTGGTCGCCGCGACCGCCGCCGCCCAGCTCCCCCTCCTGGACTCCGTGCGCCCCATCGGGGACCTGCCCGCCGGGCTGCCCGCCCCCTCCCTGTCCTTCCTCGATCCGGCCGCCCTCGGCGGTCTGCTCACCCCGGCCCTGGCGGTGGCCGCCCTGGCCGCCCTGGAGTCCCTGCTCTCCGCGTCGGTCGCCGACGGCATGACCGTGGGACAGCGGCACGATCCGGACCGGGAACTGTTCGGCCAGGGCCTGGCCAACATCGCCGCCCCGCTCTTCGGCGGGGTCCCGGCGACCGGAGCCATCGCCCGCACCGCGGTCAACGTGCGCACCGGCGCCAGTTCCCGGCTCGCCGCCCTGTCCCACGCGGCCGTCCTCGCCGTGATCGTCTTCGCGGCGGCCCCGCTGGTCTCCAGGATCCCGCTGGCCGCGCTGGCCGGGGTGCTGCTGGCGACCGCCGTCCGGATGGTCGAGGTGGGCTCGCTGCGGGCGATAGCCGGGGCCACCCGCTCCGATGCCGTGGTCCTCGTCCTGACCGCCGCCGCGACCCTGGTCCTGGACCTGGTGTACGCCGTGGTCATCGGGCTCGTGGTGGCCGGGGGGCTCGCCCTGCGCGCCGTGGCCCGGCAGGCCCGCTTCGACCGGGTGCCGCTGGACCGGGGCGACCACGACGCGGAGGAGCACGCGCTGCTGGCCGAGCACATCGTGGCGTACCGCATCGACGGACCGCTGTTCTTCGCCGCCGCGCACCGCTTCCTGCTGGAGCTGACCGAGGTCGCCGACATCCGGGTGGTCATCCTGCGCATGTCCCGGGTCTCGACGGTGGACGCCACCGGCGCCCTGGTCCTCAAGGACGCGGCGGAGAAGCTGCGGCGGCGCGGCATCCTGGTGCTCGCCTCCGGGATACGCCCCGACCAGCGCGGGGTGCTCGCGTCGGTGGGCGCGCTGGAGCCGCTGTGCGCGGCGGGCCGGGAGTACGCCACCACCCCCGACGCGATCCGCGCCGCGCGCGAGCACCTGGAGACCCACGGCGTCCTCCCCGGCCCCGGCCCCCGGAAGCGTCCGCCGGGCCGGACGGACGACCCGGCGGAATCACCGGCACCGTCGCCCTGAGGCATCCGGGGAACCCGGGGGCGGGCGGACGGAGCGCAGGGCCCGGCGTTCGGGCCGCGCCCGGGCCACCGCACGGCGGCGCGGTGGTACGCGGCCCGGCAAGTGCGGTGGAGGGCCGGCCCGGCAGGACGGTGTCACGCCGACGCCCGCGCCGTCGCGGGACACCTTGGCGGTGCGGCAGGACGGCTGGGACGGCGGGAGGGCCGGGACGGCGGGACGACGGCACCGCGCCACGACGGGACGCCCGGCGACACCGCTCGGCGGGACGGCCCGGCACGGCCCCGCGGCCGGGCTCCGGCGGTCGTGCCCACCGTTCCCACCCGTCCGGCGTCCCCACCGCCCGTCGGCCTCACCCTCCGGCGGTCCCACCGTCCCCGGCGGAGACGCTGTTGCCCCCGTCCGCCGGAGGCCGCTAGGGTCGGCCGGGTGACTGCCGGGTCGGCCTTGGGCCATGTCGTCGTGGGGTTCCCGGCCCGGGCATGAGCGCCGGGCGGGCCAGAGCGCCGCCCCTCCCTCCTCGTCTTCGTGCTTCCCGCCCGCGTACGGGCGTTCCGCCCCACGAACCACAGGACCTGGAGACCATTCACCGATGTCCCCTTCGCAACCCACCGCTGCCCCGGTCGAGTTGAACCACACCGTCGTCCACGCGCGCGACCGGCGCGCCTCCGCCGAGTTCCTCGCCGCGGTCCTGGACCTCGCGGTCGGCGCGCCGTTCGGCCCGTTCCTGCCGGTCGCCCTCGGCAACGGCGTCACCCTCGACTACTACGAACTGTCCGACGGGCCGATCCAGTCGCAGCACTACGCCTTCCTCGTGCCCGACGAGCGGTTCGACGCGGTGCTCGCCCGTCTGGAGGGACTCGGCGTGACCCACTACGCCGATCCCCCGCACACCGAACCCGGCCGGATCAACCGCCTGTTCGGCGGGCGCGGCGTCTACTTCGACGACCCCGACGGCCACAACATGGAGGTCATCACCCGCCCGTACGCCCGTCCCTGACCCGGGCCCCGGCCACCGCCCTACTACCTCGCACCACCCGTCCGGCCTGCGGTGTGGGCTGCTTCGCGAAGGGCCTGCCGGAGCTGGTCGGGGCCGGGTGCTCCGGCCGGGCCCTGCGGGGTGCGGTAGATCCGGCAGGAGAGCGAGGGTGTGGTGCCGGGCTCGGCGAACGGGTCGCGGCCGTCGATCAGGATCGTCGGGGACCCGGTGAAGGCGGACCGCTCGGCTTCGGCCTGGTCGGTGACCACCCGGGTGGTGAAGCCGGCGGTGTCCAGCCCGGCGTCGTCCAGGGCCTGTCTCAGGCGCTGCTCGGCGAGCTGTTGGTGGGGGCAGTCCGGCACGACCAGGATTTCGATTTCCATGTCTCCAGCATCGCGCAGTTCGGCGCCGTACGGGCGAAGGGGTGCTGCTTGTCCTGGCAGGGACCCCGAGAAGTCCCCGGGGCCGCTGCGCTCACTCCGTGAACCGCGGGGTGGTGTGTTGCGAGGGATGGTCGCAGCCTTCGGCTTCCTGTTCCGCGCGTTCGGCGCGCCGCGGAGCAGGGCCTTGATGTGCGAGGCGTCGATGTCGGGTGAGTGGCTGCTCGGCCGGGGTCGTCTGCTCCGGCCCGGTGAAGGCGCGCCGAGCCCGGGCGCGTCTTCCCCGGGCGGCGGTCAGGTGAGGAGGCCACCCACGCAGCCACCGCCTCCGCCATCACACTCGGCGCCGCTGTGGCTGTCGCCCCGCCTCGTCCCGCCCGCGGACCGCGAACGACGGGGCGAAGCACACCCGCACGGGTGCGACGGCTTCGCTGCCGCGCCGATGCCCTAAGAAGTCATCTCATTTGGCGAGTCTGCGGCAGCAGATGAGAGTGCAGGCGATGCTGGTGAAGGCGATGAAGTGGTCGGCCTTGCGTTCGTAGCGTCGGTGGAGGCGGCGGCAGCCGGCGAGCCAGGACATGGTGCGTTCCACGGTCCACCGGTGGCGACCCAGCCGTTGCGAGGACTCGATTCCTTTGCGGGCGATGCGGTGGGTGATGCCGCGTTCGCGTAGCCATCGCCGCAGGTGGGCGTAGTCGTATCCTTTGTCGGCGTGGAGTTTGCCGGGCTTGCGCCGTCGCCGACCGCGGCGCGAACGGATCGGCGGGATGCCCTTCACGAGCGGGACCAGGGCCTGACTGTC